>JBBRGG010000049.1:0-16803 GCA_038240875.1 Phycisphaerales bacterium
CGTCGACGCGGAAGTAGCCGAGGCGTTCGAACTGGAAGATGTCGCCGACGGCGGACTTCATCAGCTCGGGCTCGGCCATCGCGGTGATGACTTCGAGCGAGTTTGGGTTGAGGTCGTCGGCGTAGTTCCCGGTGCGTTCGCCGGGTTGTTCGGCTAAGAACATGCGATCAAAGAGGCGTACTTCGACAGGTTTGGCGTGGTGGGCGCTGACCCAGTGGATGGTACCTTTGACTTTGCGGGTGGGGGTGCCATCGAGGTTGAGGGGTGCGTCGCCGCCACGGGTCGCGGGGTCGTAGGTGGCGCGAACTTCGATGATGGTGCCCGCGACGTCTTTGACGACGCTGGTTGCTTTGATGAAGAAGGCCCAGCGAAGGCGGACTTCAAGCCCGCCATTGGCCATGGGAGCGAGGCGGAAGAACTTCTTGGGCGGGGTTTCCATGAAGTCTTCGTGCTCGATGAAGAGAGAGCCACTGAAGGGGACTTTGCGGGTGCCTTTGGCGGGATCTTCGGGGTTGCTGACAAAGTCGAGGTATTCGATGTGAGGCGAACCATCGGCGTTGGTGGGCCAATTTTCGATGGTGTCTTTGAGTGGGCGGAGGACAGCCATCGCGCGAGGAGCAATTGAGTTGAGGTGTTCGCGGACGGAGTTTTCGAGGCGGCCAGGATCGATGCGGCTTTCGGTGGCGGTGACGCCGATGTCTTCGCAGAAGGCGCGGATGGCGTGCGCGGTGTAGCCACGGCGGCGCATGCCTGTGATGGTGGGCATGCGCGGGTCGTCCCAACCTTTGACGAAGCCACTTTCGACCATGGCGCGGAGGTTGCGTTTGGAGAGAAGAGTGTGAGTGGGGATGAGTTTGGCGAATTCGATCTGGCGTGGGCGGTGGATGGGCTTGCCCCAGCGGCCCGAGCCGTCGGCGGTGCGGCCAGAGTTGATGGCGTCAAGGAACCATTCGTAGAGTGGGCGGTTGATGCGAAACTCGAGGGTACAGATCGAGTGGGTGATACCTTCGAGAGAGTCTTCGAGGCAGTGGGCCCAGTCGTACATTGGGTAGATGCACCAGCGGTTGCCGGTGTTGTGGTGGTGCTGATGAAGGATGCGGTACATCACCGGATCGCGCATGACAAAGTTGGGGCTGGCCAGGTCGATCTTGGCGCGAAGAGTGTGCGACCCGTTGGGGAACTCGCCATCACGCATGCGGCGGAAGAGGGCGAGAGATTCTTCGGGTGAGCGATCGCGAAAGGGGCTGGTCGCGGGAAGCTTGGTATCGCCGCGGCGGGCGCTCATTTCTTCGGCATTGAGGTCGCAGACATACGCCTTGGCTTTGTGGATGAGTTCTTGTGCCCAGGCGTACATCTGAGAGAAGTAATCGCTGGACCAGTAGAGGCCGCCACCGGTGGGCAGAGAGTCGAAAGCGGCGCCGAGCCATTTGACGTCGCGGATGATACCTTCGACGAATTCTATTTCTTCTTTGGCGGGGTTGGTGTCGTCGAAGCGAAGGTTGAATCGGCCTTTGAATTCATTGGCGAGTGCGTAGTTGAGGAGGATGGATTTGGCGTGGCCGACGTGAAGATAGCCGTTGGGCTCGGGAGGGAATCGGGTGTGGACCTTTGGGGTCCCATCGTGCCAAGTGCCCCAGGCTTTGGTGGCGGAATCGGTGTCGATGATCTGTTGGAGGAAGTGGCGCGCGGGGCGTTCGGGCTTGGCGGGAGCGCCAGCAAAGGCGGGTGTTGGATGCGTTGTGGAAGGAAGATGTGCGGGCGCGTCGGACACAGGAGGCTCCAAGAGCATGAAAGACGGATGACACGGTCGAAGTGCGGTTTTGATGATTATTGCGCTGGAACGAGCGGGTCGGAAAATTATGTGAAAGCGGCGAGCAAGACGACCCAATCGTCGTGTAAGTCGCGTGGGTTGGTCAGGGGTGTTGGGTGCTCGCCTGGGGCGAGGTTGACTTCGGTATAGACGGCGGAATGAGTGAAGCCGACCTGGGCGAAGGCGTCGCGAAGTTCGGCGATGGACCAGAGCCGCCAGGTGTATTCGAAGGCGTGTGGGTAGTGGGCGATGACTTCGCCATCGCGTTCGACGCGGAGTGAGATGGAATTGGTGACGATGCCGGTGAGTGGGTCGGCGGCTTCGTGTTTCCAGGCGTAGCGGATGAGTTCGCCTTTGCGGCCTGGATGGGTTCGTTCGATGCCACCGAGGCGGAAGGAGCCGGACCCGCCATAGGTATCGCAGACGAAGATGCCGCCGCCGAAACCTTGGCGAGAGCGGGCAAGACGATCGCGCACGCGGGTGAGATAGTGGATGAGGGTTGGGCGATCCTTGGCGTAGCCTATGGAGAAGTTGCCTACGAAGCAAATGTCGGCGGGTGGGAGGAGAGTTTTGAGAGTAGTTGAAGCCGAAGAGGAAATTGGTGTAGAAATTGGCGTAGCAAGGCAGTCGGCGATTACAAAGTCGATCGAAGTGTGGAGATCTTCAGGAAGTTCGGCGAGTGATTTGGCGCGGGCGTAGGCGAGTGTTTCGGGGTCGAGGTCGGCGCAATAGGCGCGGGCGTGATGGATTTGGGCAAGGTCGGCGACCCAGCGGCGAGCCACGGCGCAGGTGCCTGCAAAATCTTCGGCGAGAATTGATGGGTCTACGTCATGGACTGAGGTATAGAGGGCGCGAAGAAAGGTGACGATGTGCCTGGGTGATTGGACGCAGAGCTCGTAGCACTCGTAGTGATTGGGGATAGAGAGGTTGGAAGTTGGGTCGGGCATATTTAAACGGCGAAGGTGTCGATGCAGCGCGTGAGGCGGGCAAGGGCGGAAGCTTTGCCCAAGACCGCGAGGGTTTCGCCGATGCCTGGGCTGACGGTGGTGCCGGTGAGGGCGACGCGGAGCGCTTGCGAAACCAGGCTCATCGCGGGCTTGTTGTCTGCGCCTGCGTTTTGCTGGGCGAGCTGCTCGATGATGACATGGATTGTGTCGTTGGTGAAGTTGGTGGGGTCGAGTGCTTCAAGGCGAGTACGAACTTCGCGCACGAGAGAGAGGCCCTTGTAATTTTCCGCTATGAGGTTCTTCTCGGCGGCGACTGGGTCAAAGAAATACACGTCATCGGCGACGAGTGCGAACGCGGCGGACTTGGCAAGGTCGCGCAAGGTCTTCGCACGCGGAGTGATGGCTCGAACTAGAGCCATGGTGCGATCGTGCGAGGTTGCGGCCATGTGCGTGAGTTGCTTGCCCAAGAGTGGTTCGTGGTCATTGGCCCACGCGATCCAGCGAGCCAAGAGCGCGTCGTACCCCATCGCGACCATGGCGTCGGCGTTAAAGGAAAGAAGCTTGGCACGGTCGAACTTGCTGTTGGTTTTGCCGACGCGGTCAACGGTAAAGTGCGAAGCGATAAATGGCATGTCGAACTTTTCGAGGTCCTTACCGTCATGTGTTTTGAGGCCTGGGTTCCAGCCCAGGAGCGCGACGAAGTTGCAGATGGCTTCGGGGAGATAGCCATTGGCGCGAAAGTCCCACACTTCGATCTCGGGAAGGGTGAGGGAGTAGGCGACGCCGAAGGCGGTTGCGATGTCGAGCGAGTCGTTGTCGGCGGCGATAAAGGCGGCGATGTCAGCTTCGGGAAAGGTCGCTTTGGTCGCGGCGAGGATCTTCCCAGCGATCAAGGCGGGCGTGATCGAAGCGTCTTTGGTGATGGCATCCTTTAAGGCTTTGCGGCCTACTTTGGCCTTGTCTCGCTTGCTCATCTTTGAGCCATCCATGTTGCAGATAATGGGCATGTGGGCGTAGGTAGGCGTGCGGAAGGGGTGGCCCATGAAGGCGTCATCGAGGCGGACAAGCGCGTGTTGAAGAGCAACGTGGCGCGGCGTGTTGGCCAGGTGTTCCTGAGCGCGCATGACGTCGGTCACGCCCATGAGTTCATCATCGATGACCACGGCGAAGTGATACGTGGGCAAGCCATCGGGCTTGCGGATGACAAAGTCATCGAGTTCGCCAGCGGCAAGCTTTACGTCGCCCAAAATGCGGTCGTGCACGATGATGGATTCGTGCGGAACGACGAAGCGGATGACGTGGCGTTCGCCTGCGTTCGCGCGAGCCCAGCGGTCTTTGAGGCCTTGGGTATGGACGCCACGAGTGATGTCGCTGGGGCGTGGATAGCGATAGGTTTTTTTGGCGGCAGCAGCGGCGGCGCGCTGGGCTTCAGTTTCTTCGACGGTGTCAAAGGCTGGATAAGCGAGCCCACGAGAAACCAAGTCAGTGATGTAGGCGTTGTAGAAGTGGACGCGGCGTGCCTGAAAGTATGAGCCGACATCGCGGGCGCTGGTGGCGATGGATTTGGAGACGCCACCGGAGGTAAGGGTGTGGGCGGGGCCGTCGTCCCACTCGATGCCGAGCCATGCGAGATCGTCGAGGATGCCACGGGCGGACTCGTCGCTGGAGCGGGCGGCGTCGGTGTCTTCGATGCGGACCATGAAACGGCCGCCACGCGATTTGGCATAGGCCCAGCAGAAGAGAGCCGAGCGGGCGCCGCCGATGTGGAGGTGGCCTGTGGGCGAGGGTGCAAATCGTGTGATGACTGGGGTTGGCGAAACGACGAGAGAGGTTGGATGCGTGGACATAAGACCGCAAGCGTAGTGATGGCGGGTGGGCGAAGCTGAAGGTGGGCGAAGATGAAGGTGGAGGTACATAAGGCTGCGAAGTTGAAGGTGATGCGGCGAGGATTGCGGATTGGAACAGATTACCAACTGGAACAATTCAATTTAAAGGCGGTACATTGTGGGCATGAGGATCGTTATCTGGCGAATGTGGCGAGCGTTTCCGGAGTTTGACGCGCTCACGGATACGGAATGTCGGTCGCTGCTTGGGCGTGGATTCGCGCGAGCGCCAGCGATTGTGTATCGCTTGCCAACGATCATGTTCTTTGTGTCGCTGATGGCGTTTCCAACCTTGTTGGTGATTGTGCTGACACGGTCTTGGGCGACAAAGCTGGCGTGGTTGATTCCTGATGTGCCTATTGCGACGTATGGGATCATGACAATTGCAACCGTGGCCTTCTCGGCGATGAGCTCTTTAATCGTGCGCGATGTGGTGATGTGGCGAGTGCTGCGTGGCGAGATTGATCGAGCGCATTGTCCCAAGTGCAAGCAGAGCTTGATGGGGCTGCGGATTGATTCGCCGGGCGTGACGCCAGACCCGGCGCAGAACAAAGTGCGGTGCCCAGAGTGTGGACGGGTTTGGAAGTTACTTGATATTGGGCTTACGCCAAGAGACTTGGTGCCATGGGAGCAGCGAGGGATGCCGACGGATGTGGGGCGGAAGTTGGAGCAAAGGCGAGAATACTCGAAGGAGCAAAGTTAAAAAGATTGAGGGCAGAGAGAAAGCAACTGGCACTGACAGCCACCTGCTTGGTATGCAATAAAGAATGGGTCATGACTAGCTGATCCATCCGGAACATCCGGGATAGGCTAGATTTTACAGTGAAAAACCGCTATGTAGTCCGTTCTCGAGTTTCAGAGGCTGTTTTAGTAGGTTCCTGCGTCACGTGGCCGCCGACCTCACGGCGGTCCAGATCGCGCAACTCTTTGTTTGCAGCGTTCGGCATCAACCGCAACAGCGTGAACCGCTTTCTCGCCTTTTTACGCGAACGCATGGCTGAGGAGTGCGAGTTTGAACGTCTGTTCCGTGGCACCGTCGAAGTCGACAAAAACTACTTCGGCCCGCGTCGCGTCAAGGGCAAGGCTGGGCGTGGAGCTGGCAAGAAAACGATCGTCTTTGGCATCTGCAAGCGGCACGGCAAGGCATACACCGAGGTCGTCGAAGATTGTACAAAACCAACGATATTGGCCTTAATTCGTGGTAAAGTGGACCTTCGCGCGGTCATCCAATCCGACGGATTCAAGAGCTACGACAGCCTGGTTGACATGGGCTACAAGAAGCACGTACGGGTCGATCACACAGCAAACGAGTTGAGTAGTCGCGCCATCCGCAGCAATCACATCAACGGCCAATTGTCTGATTGTGGGCTTCTGCGGTAGGCCAAAACACGACTGGCGCGGTTCAGAGGAATGAACCCAATCACCTTTTACTTGCACCTCAAAGAATGCGAGTTCCGCTTCAACCACCGTGGCCAAAATCCGAACAAATTTTTACATACACTCTGTCGTACGCACCCGCTGAGCTCGTCATCACCCTGAAGAAAATAGATGAAGCAGAATCGGCTGTCGCGCAGACGCTTGACGCTGTTTGCCGTTGATTGGTGCCACGTGCCGTCACGGTGCAGTTTGAAGCGGTTGTTCAGGGGTCCATACAGCATGATTATGAGACGCGTATGTAAAGTGTGGGAAGAGTTGTGTGAAGCAGTCGTGAAGTCCGTTTCGGTGCATTACTCAGCCATCTGCAAGAAGTTGGCGGCGTGAATGACACCGGCGGGGACCGCCGGACCACCCAAGACAGAATACATCCCAAGATAGAATTCATCAACCTTACTCACCCATGTGCAAGAAGTTGGCGAGCATGCGAGTGCCTTCGGGGGTCATGAAGCTTTCGGGGTGGAATTGCACGCCTTCGACGGGCGATTTTGCCAGGTCAGCCCACACACGGCGAAGGCCCATGACGACGCGACGGGTTGAGCCATCGAGTGCGATTTCGTCGGTCCACGCCGAGATAGTCCAGCCATCGGAGCCGGGGTTGAGCTTGGGAATCGTGTGTGGCTTGACGACTAGCGAGTGGTAGCGCATGACGGGTGTGGGCGAGGAGACGCCGACGTAAAGGCCTATGCCGTCGTGTTCGAGAGGGCTGGTCTTGCCGTGCATGGGGATGTCGTGGCGGTCGACGGTCATGCCGTCGCGGTACGCCATGGTTTGATGGCCGAGGCAGACGCCGAGGATGGGAACGCGGCCAGCGAAGCGGTCGATGATGTCGCCGGAGACGCCGGATTCGCGGGGCGTGCATGGGCCCGGTGAGATCAAGATGTGCGTGGGCGGCTGGCCTTGGTCGATGGTTTCGACTGCGGCGGCGGTGATCTCATCGTTGCGCAAGACGCGGAGATCTGAGCCGACGGCGAGGGTTGAGTCGATCTCGCCCAGGCGCTGGACAAGGTTCCAGGTGAATGAGTCGTAGTTGTCGATGAGAAGAATCACGGGTGAGGGTAGGAGCGTGAGATTTGGTAGTGAAAAGTCTTGAAGATGATCACCGCGCTGCCGCTGGCTTGCTTACCGCGCTGATGCTTCTTTCGCGAGTTCGGCTTTTAGCACGTTGGCGTAGCGTTGGTATTGGTCGAGGGTGTTGTAGACTTGTGCCGAGACGCGGACGATGCGTTGTTCATTGCAGTTGAGGCGCCAGACGGGGGTGGCAAAGCCATGGGTTTCGATGAGGATGTCTTGGAGGGCGTCGTCGTATTTGCTTGGACGCGAATCGAGAGATTCGGGGGCGTCGGGGATGGGGATTGAGATCATGGTGCCGACCATGGAATCGGGGCAGGATGAGGCGATGCCCAAGGTGTTGCAGATGATGTCGCGAGCTTTGAGAGCCAGGGCATGGTTGTGGCGAAAGAGGGCGGGCCAGGAGCCGGCTAAGAGCGAGCCGACTACTGCGATTGATTCGGGAAGGGCTAGAAACGCCGAGTAATCGCCGGTGCCGGAGTAGTCAAAGTCGCGTAAGAAGAGCGAGCGTTCGGGGCGGACTTTGTTGGCACGACTGGAAAGGGCGAGTGGGCGGAAGCCAGGTTGTTTATCGGCACGGACGAAAAGGAAGCCGATGCCTTTGGGGCCACAGAGCCATTTGTGGCCGCTGCCTACGAAGTAGGAAGGAGAAAGGGCGGCGAGATCGACGGGGATCTGGCCAGGGCTGTGCGCACCATCAAGGACGACGTCGATGCCACGCGCGTTGCACTCTTTGATGATGAGGGCGACCGGGAAGATCAGCGAACTGGCACTGGTGATGTGGCTGATAAAGACGATGCGCGTGCGAGGCGTGATCGCGGCAAGGAAATTCTCGACGATTACCTCGGCGGAAACAATTGGGAATGGAACCTTGGCCTCTACGACGGTCGCGCCGGTGCGCTGGCAGACGCGATCAAGCTCGTTCAAGAGCGACTGGTATTCGTGGTCGCTGATGAGGATTTCGTCGCCTGCGCGGAGCGGCGTGTTGGCGAGGATGGTGTTGAGGGCGTGGGTCGCGTTGGAGATTGGGGCAAGGTCATTGGGGCGGCAGTTGAGGATACCGGCCAAGCTTGTGCGCGCGGCGTCGACCAATCCTTCTAGGTCGTGCTTAAAGAAGCGGATCGGCTCGCGTTCCATGCGGTCACGCAGGCGCGATTGCAACGCGGCGGTAGAACGAGGCATCGCGCCATAGGAGCCGTGGTTCAAGAAAGTGACGGCGGGGTCGAGCATCCAGCAGTTTCGAGCGGCTTCGGGGATGATGTCGAGAGCGTCGTCGGGGTTGAGGGCGTGGTCGGGGTTAAGGGCGTTGAGGTGCGAGGACACGCCATTGGTGAGGCCTGTAGTGGGCGCGGGTGTTAAGGTGGGTGCGTTGCTAATCACGCGCGGGTGCGCGATCGCAAAGGCGTCCGCCACGTCGAGACGTGTGGAGGCGCGGGGATTGGAGGAGGAAGTCACGGCGGTGAGGTCTTGAGTGAAGATCACGGTCAAAGTATCGGCTCGATGGTGCGCGAAGGCACAAGAACTTGTTCGCCGAAAGTTGGTGGCGAAAAGGATCGTGAATCGTGCGGGTAAATTGATGGTACGAAAGATTTGGTTAATGAAAACTAGTTTGAGTGAAAATCGGCTCGAGAGAGAAAGAGAAAGAGAACGAGTGCTCGGACGAATAGCTGGGATTAGCTGATATTTAGCAAGGTAGATCGGGCGTACCCGTGGCCGACGGAGCTTCAAAGCTGGATTGGAATGCTGGAACCGTGTGGATGTAGCTCGCCACGGCGTCGGGACTGATGAAGTTGGCAAAGGCGTAGGTGTTCATCGCGAGGATCGGTGGCGAATACATATGCAGGGTGACCAGGTCGGTACCCGCGGCTTGCATGTTGCAGACCTGATGAATGTCGGCATCTTCGGCGGCACAAACGTATCCCGGGTTCATTTCGATGAAGCCAACCGGGCGGATTAGGCCGGAGGGGGTTTGCGAAAAACGGATTTCGGTGCCCACGCCTTGGATGATTTTGAAGGCACATGAGACGCCTTGATGATCGTGGATCGGGGTGCAGTCGGCACTTCGCCAGCACAATGCCAAAAGCTCGTACCAGTCTGAGCGAGCGATGGTGTTTCGGCGGTAGCCCTTGACCCCGAATTGGCAACACCCGGCGATGTCGCTGCCGGTGACGTCGAGGCTTTGCAAGAGCGAAGAGAGTTTGGAAAGGTCGGCGCGGGCGCGAAGCGAATCAAGATACTGAATCAACGGCGTCAGCTTGGGAAAGGCTATGTGCGGATTGGGGACTAAGCCGGCTCGGCTGGACGTACCAAATGAGTCGCCTTCGCATGGTCCGGCGGTGGAAGGCGTGATTGCTGGAGGCGTGAGGGTTGGAGTACTCGCCGAACGATCTGTGTTGGGGGGAGGCATGGCATGCTCCTACGCCGCGATAAAGGGCACGAAGTGGCACACTCAATATACTCGACTAATTCACAGATCGACGAAGAAAATAGTCCAAAATCGTGTGGTTATGCGTGGCGAAGTGGGTGGATAGGTCCGCATCGACGTACAGGTTCGTTCAAGCTCCCGCTCGTTCAAATTCAAGCTCGGCTTTGATGGCCTGTGCGGCATAGGCGTATTGCTCGGGAGCGTTGTACGCTTGTGCCGACACGCGGCAGCAACGTAGCCATCTTGTTCCTGAACCTAAAACTGTGCTTGAACTCGCTTCATTTGTTGAATCATTGACGAGGACGTGCACGCCCCAGACGGGTATTTGCAGGCGATACTTTTTCAAGAGCACGTCCTGTAATGCATCGTGGTACGCGCTCGGCCGGGCGGCGAGCCGTTCGGCGAGTGCTGGCTCATGTGGCGGCAGAATGATGGTGGCGATGCTGCCAACCATTGAGGCGGGACATGGTGCGGGGACGCCCAAGGCTTGGCAGATGGTGTCGCGGGCGGCGAGGACGGCGGCGCGGTTGTGACGCATGAGCGGTTCGAGAGATGCCGTGGGGCTTAGATTGGTGTTAGCGGTGGCTTGCCCCGGCAAAATGCTCGACAGTATTTCAATAGCTTCAGGGATGACCATGAAGGGTGAGAGATCGCTGGTGCCGAGGTAGTCAAACTCGGTGAGGAACTGGCTTCGGCCTGGCTTTGAGGCATGGGCGTTGTTCGAGAGGACCAAAGGCCGGAACGTCTCGGCAAACTCTTCACGCACCAACAGCATTGCCGAACCTTTGGGCGTACACAGCCATTTATGGCAGTTTGTAACGTAGTACGCAGCGTTGAGCCCGCCCTGACCTTGGAGGCGCAAAGGGAGCATGCCGATTGCGTGGGCACCGTCGATGAGGGTGCGGATGCCACGAGCTTCGAGCATGAGAACGAGGCGCTCGACAGGGAGGACCATGCCGCTGCCACTAGTGACGTGGCTGATGAGGGCGATAGTTGTGCGTGGTGTGACTGCGGCAAGAATGGCGTCGATGACGGCTTCAGGACTTGGGCAGGGAAAGGGAAGGCGCGCTGTGACGAGCTTGGCGCCAGCACGCTCAGCGGCGGCGCGCGCGTTATTCACGCACGCGGGATATTCATGGCTGGTAACAAGGACTTCATCGCCGGGTGCAAGACGGATGTTGGCAAAGACGGTGGCCACGCCGACGGTGGCGTTGGTGACGGGGGCGATGAGGTGTGGCTCGCAATGAACGAGCGAGGCGAGGGCTTCGCGGGCGCGGTCCATACGAGGAGCGAGTTCTTCAACAAAGAAGCGAACAGGCTCGGCTTCGAGAGCGTTTTGGATTTGGGTTTGGGCGTGGCGGATGAGGGTTGGGCAGCCGCCGAAGGAGCCATGGTTGAGAAAGCAGACGTTGGGATCAAGGCCCCAATGCTTTGCTAGGGGCGAAGGGCTGGGAAAGGTGAGCGAGGTTGGGCCAGAAGTCGGGCCAGAAGTTGGGCCAGAAGTTGGGCCAGAAGTTGGGGTTGAAGTGGAAGTTGGCATGAGATGATCCGGCATGGTTGGATCTCGTGGTGATTTCCGCGGAGAATGCCGAGCTTGCGAGAGACTTTGCGGGCGTTGATTCGCTTTGGTGTGCTTGGTGGCGAGCAATATGGCCCGCCAAGCGGTACCGTAGCGACACATGGGCGAGCCTGCACCAATGCCTCCGACAAAGAACACGCAACCGACACCGTCTTCGCGCGGGCGGTCGTTGACTTCATGGCGGGCGTTCTGGTCATGGCGGGTTTGGATCTTTGTGTTGGCGGGGATCGCGTGCATGACGCCTTGGTGTTCGCCAGCGGTTGCGCTCGCGGTTGGGTGCGGGCTCGCGCTGCTTGGTATCGCGCCGTTTGTAAAGGAAAGCAATCTCATCTCCAAGCAGCTCATCCAGTGGTGCGTCGCCACGCTTGGGCTTTTGATCCCGCTTGTACGACTTGTCGAGGTTGTGCGCGAGGGGTTCGTGCTTGCGCTAGGTACTATTGTCGCGACGTTTACGTTGGGCTTTATTCTCGCGCGCTTGCTCAAAGTGCATCGCGAACAGACGACGCTGGTGTGCTCGGGGACAGCGATCTGTGGCGGGTCGGCGATTGCCGCCGTGGGATCGGCAATTGGTGCGAGCAGTGGCGGGATGGCGATTGCCACAGGAGCAATATTCCTGTTGAACGCGGCGGGTTTATACACGCTGCCTTTGATCGGGCACACGCTGGCGTTGACGCCAGAGCAGTTTGGCGCGTGGGCGGGCATGGCGCTCCACGATGTTTCCAGCGTGTCGGGGGCGGCGTCGGCGTATCTGCCTGGGGACGCGGCGGGGACGGCGATCGTGCAAGAACACGCGATGGTGGTGAAGTTGTCGCGGGTGATCTGGATCGTGCCGATTGCGATTGTGGCGCGGTGGTGGTTCGCACGATTGAACGTGAGCCAGAACGCAAGCCAGAACGCGAATGAAAGCACAACGACGCAAACAAAGAAGAGCAAGCTGCCGGTGCCTTGGCTGGTGATTTTGTTCGTGGGCGCGAGCGTGTTGGCGACGTTCGTGCCAACAGTTGCGGCGTACTCGACGGAGATTCGCTTTGTTGCGAAACTAGGGTTTCAAGGCGCGCTGTTCTTGATTGGTGCCGGACTATCGATGGCGGCGATCCGCGCAGTAGGTTGGCGAGCACTGGTCATGGCAACGACGCTATGGCTCGCACTTGCGGGCGGGTCGTTGGCGGTGGTGATGGGATTAGAGTGAGAAGAGAATCGGAATCGGAATCGGAAGTGGCAGTAGCACAATGGCAAGATGGCAAGATTACAACTTAAGTAATTCGGTAATTTGCTAGTGTATTAGCGTGATGTCCACCATCTCATCATGGCGATTTACATTGCCAGACAACACAGCATAATAATATTACTTTAGCGACACTCCCCCACTCATCCCCAGCGGACTTCGCCCTTGCCTTTGGCGACTTTACCAAGCGTGAAGACACGCTCGCCATATTTGGTCAATTTCTCCGCGACGGCTTCGGCGAAGGCGGGCTTGACGATCAGGCAATAGCCGATGCCCATGTTGAAGACGCGCCACATTTCTTCTTCAGGGATGTTCCCTTTGGACTGAAGAAACGAAAAAACTCGCGGGCGTGGCCAAGCGTCGCGATCAACGACGGCGTCAAGGTGCGAAGGCAGTGCTCGGCAGAGGTTGCCGGGGATGCCGCTGCCGGTAATGTGGGCCATGCCGGTGACGACGTTTTTGACTCTGTACGAGCGAAGCAATCGCACGATGGGGTCGGCGTACAAGCGCGTCGGCGTGAGCAGGATTTTGCCTAGGGTTGAAGCTAGCGCGATTTCGGCGGTTTCGCCAGCAAGGTCGCTGATAGCGCGTTCGTTCATCGCGCTGCTACGGCGTGCGTTCTCGGCGGCACGAGCTATGGGCGAGTTGGCCTTGGTGCTGCGACGTGAGGCGGCGGCTTTTTTGGATGCGCTCGTGTTCTTGGCCGAGACTTTAGCGCGGGCGGGTGGGTCGAGCAATTCGTTGTAGGTAGCATGAAGGTCGAGCTTGGCTTCTTGGACAACTTTGCGGACGAGGGTGTAGCCGTTGCTGTGGATGCCGTCGCTGGCAAGGCCGAGGATGACGTCGCCTTCGCTGACGCGTGTAGATTTTTGGACGCGTTTGAGTTCGACGACGCCGACGCAGAACCCGGCGAGATCAAAATCGCCTTTGGCGTAGATGTCGGGCATGTGGGCGGTCTCGCCGCCGATGAGTGCACAGCCGGAGCGTTTGCAGCCGTCGGCGATGCCACGAACAAGATCGTGGAGAAACACGCGATCAATGGTGGGCGTTGCGATGTAGTCAAGAAAGAGGAGCGGCTCGGCACCTTGCACGACAAGATCGTTAACGTTCATCGCGACCAGGTCGATGCCGACGGTGTCGAAGGTTGCAAGATCGGCGGCGAGCTTGACCTTCGTGCCAACGCCATCGCAGCAGGCGACCAGAACCGGGTCCTTGTAGTTGCGTGCGAAGAGGCGATGGTTGTAATCGAGGCGCACGAGCCCGGCGAAGCCGCCTGGGTTTGGGATGACGCGATCGGTATACGTGCGCTTCAAAACCGAGTCGAGCGACTCGGTGAAGCTGTCCTTCTGGTCGATGTCAACGCCAGCAGCGGCGTAGGTGAGCGAGGGCTTTGCCATACGCAAGCGTAGCGGCCCGCGTTCCACGCAATTGGGACAGAGCCTCTACGCAGAAATGATGAAGAACGAGCGGGCGATCACGCCTTCACGATCGCGCGCTCCAAGGCCGCGGGATCCTCATATGCAAGTCCGAACACAGTCTTGTTGAAAGTTTCCAGAGCAATCTCTTCCTGACGGATGAAGCCGGTAGCGCGCGGCAGTTGGCCCTTGCGATGAAGATCGACCATCGCGCAAACGCCCGACGCCGTCGTAAGCTCAATTGCTGGCCAGGTTCGGCCTAAGAGTTCTGTCGCAGGGACGCGGCGGC
Organism: Phycisphaerales bacterium; assembly: GCA_038240875.1. Taxonomy (GTDB): domain Bacteria; phylum Planctomycetota; class Phycisphaerae; order Phycisphaerales; family UBA1924; genus JBBRGG01. Next base: position 14,079 of record JBBRGG010000049.1, read on the forward strand.
GAAAGTTGACCTGCCAAGGCTGGCCGTTGCGGGTGCCTATAGCGTTCACAAAGACCACGACAACGTCTTGCAGCGTGCGGGCCAGCGCGTGATCAAAGAGGTCGATGAGCATCCAGCGGTCAAACTGCCGTCCTTTGATCGTCGGGAGCGCGTGCTCGGTTGCCAGGCCCAAATCGTGCAGCAAGAACTGCATCAGGTCACGGTGGCCGGGATAGCGAATTGTCTTGTACGCGACGTTAGCTTCACTCGCAAGGCGCTTGTCTCCTTCGAGGGTTTCGATGAGAGTGCCCACGCCACCAGAGGTGTAAAAGGCTTCATACTCGACGCCTTCGAGGCTGAAGCGTTCGAGGCCTTCGAGCGCGGGAACCTTGACGTTGTGGCCATGAAGCATGACGTTGCAAGGCTCGCAATATTCATTGATCACGCCCGCAGCAGACCAGGTAACGTTGTACTTGAGTTGGTTCGTCGGGAACTGCGACAACGCGCCAACACGCAAAGTCAAGTTCTGTACCTGATCAAGCTGGCACGCAACGTGGTACGCGGCTATTGCGATGTACCCAGGAGCCAAGCCACATTGTGGCACCAGCGCGACCTTTGCCCGGCCTTCGCGATCGATTGCACGTACAGCGTCGGTCGTGGCCACGTCTTCAGTTACGTCGAAATAGTGCACACCAAGCTCGTTTGCGGCTTCGGCGATCCCTTGCACAAAGTTAAAGGGCAACATGCAGATGACATAGTGCTGGCCCTTTAAGGCTTCGCGGACCTGGCTCATGTTGGTGGCATCGACGACTCGGGTGGTGAACGCCGCAAGACCTCCCGCGAGTTTGGCAAGGCGTGCGATGTTGTCGCTGGCTTCTTTGAGTGCCGAAGGTTCGCGGTCGGCGAGAGTGACGCGGTAGGCCCCGCCGCCACAAGCGAGGAGAAGTTCAGCGACAGACTTACCGACCTTGCCGCCGCCGAGGATGAGCACGTTGGCATGAGTTTGCGACATGAAAGACCTCCGAAAGAGTGCCAGCACAATGAAACAGGTTCTACCTACATGAGCGTCGGTCTTCAGCGATGGGCTAATAGATGAATACTGCCGCGGAAGATATTCGGCCAGAAGGGTAGGGATGTGAGGGTAGAGGCGGGCGGATTGCAGGCCTGACGTGGCGAATTAGATCTGACAGGGAAGGGCAGGGGCTATCATTGTGCCTTCGTTTTCCAAAGGGACGGATTATGACTACATGTCAAGTCTCAAAGCGAGGTCAAGCGGGAAGATAACCCTTTTTTACACAGCTTCCTTTGCGCCGCTCCATAGCATTGAATCGGCCTGATCGAAACGTTCTATTACCTTTGCTCTAGGCAGACCAAGCTAAACCAAAAGGTCCAGAGCAAGACATATACAGTCTGCCCAGAGAGTTGTGTCAATTTCGTGTTTGAGAGGAGCCTTCATGCAGCGTACCCAATTGTTCACTTCCGAATCCGTGTCGATGGGCCATCCTGACAAGGTCGCCGACCAGATTTCCGACGCCGTGCTTGATGCGATGATCGCTGATGATCCGCGCTCGCGCGTCGCCTGCGAAACCTTGTGCTGCACGGGCTTGGTCGTAGTCGCGGGCGAGGTCACGACCTCGACATATGTCAACATTCCTGACCTGGTACGCGAAGTCATCCGCGATATCGGCTACACCTCTGGTGATATGCGATTCGACGCCGACTCCTGTGGCGTACTCGTCGCCCTCAACAAGCAGTCCGCCGATATTGCCATGGGCGTTGATAAGGAAGGCGCGGGCGATCAGGGCATGATGTTCGGTTTCGCGTGCAATGACACGCCTGAACTGATGCCGCTGGCCATCCAGCTCAGCCACCGCTTGGTAGAGCAACAAGCCCACGTTCGCCAGCAGAACATCATCCCAGGCCTGCGTCCCGACGCCAAGAGCCAGGTCACCATTGAATACGAAGGCTTTAAGCCCGTTCGCGTAGACACGCTCGTTCTCTCGACGCAGCACGACTCTACGTGGAATGAGCGTCAGGCCGAGCTCAAGAAGCAAGTCACCGAGCACATTCTAAAGCCCGTGCTCAAGGACCTCTGGAACTCCGGCATCAAGATCCACGTCAACCCTACCGGTCGTTTCGAAATCGGTGGTCCTCACGGCGATAGCGGCTTGACCGGTCGCAAAATTATCGTCGATACCTATGGCGGCATGGGTCGTCACGGCGGCGGTGCCTTCTCCGGCAAAGACCCCACAAAGGTTGATCGTTCTGCGGCATACATGGCTCGTAACATCGCCAAGAACGTCGTCGCTGCTGGGCTCGCCACGCGTTGCGAAGTGCAGTTGAGCTACGCCATCGGCGTCGCCGAGCCCACTAGCGTGCTGGTTGATTGCTTCGGCACCAACACTGCGGACGAAGACAAAATTGCCAAGGCGATCCGCGAACACTTCCCATTGACTCCTCGTGGGATCATCGAAGCACTCAAGCTTCGCTTGCCGATCTTCTCGGCAACAGCTCGCCACGGGCACTTCGGGCGTGCGCCGTACGAAGGCCAGTACTACGACCGCGTCAAGCGCGAGAAGCGTGGTGGCAAGATCGAGTTCTTCACCTGGGAAAAGACCGACAAGGCCGACGCGCTCAAGAAAGCCGTCAAGGGTTAAAGCCGAAGCCTGTACTCTGAAAGCCGAAGACTGATTTTCACAAGAACCCCCGAACGAACTTCGGGGGGTCTTTGTTTTTCACCTTGCCA
>JBBRGG010000050.1:0-16793 GCA_038240875.1 Phycisphaerales bacterium
CGTGGATCGTGCGTTGAACTCGCGGCAACGCACAGTGAATCGATCGGAACTGATCAGGTCCGATGTTAAGTGGGCACGAACCAATACACACGCCAGCGCAATGCTTGGCGACCAAGGAGCAGTTGACATGCGGCACGGCTACCAGAAGAATGTCGAGATAAAGAGCGTCGGGAAAGGACAGCTGAGATTGATGGCGGCGTGGATACTTGCGGCGTGTGCCGGGCTGGCATGGGCTGGAGCGGCTGTGGCTGAGCCCAGTGACGTTAACGCTGGCGGCGCTGCGGCGGGTGAAACGCAGAAGGACGTGCTGGGCGGCCCGAAGGTCAACGAAGAATCAAAGCCTGGCGCTGCTGGCAAGTTTACCAACCGAGACAACAAGAATGAAGTGTCACAGGCATTGGTGATGCGGGTGATGAAGAAGTTGGCGAGCGAAGAGACCGCCGAGGATGTTCGGCTTTCGGCAGATCAAATCAAGCAGATCGAAGCGTTGGATAAGGAATTGAAGGACTTGATCACGGCATACCGCGAGAAGAACCGCGAAGAAGTGATGAGGCTTCGTGAGTTGCTGCCAACATCGGAACGAAGCCGGGTCGACGCGATGTTGGGCCGAACTGAAGGCCGTCGGGAAGGCCGTCGGGATGGTGGGCGGGAAGGGCGAGAAGGGCGAGAAGGTCGCGGACCTGGTGGTCCTGAGGGTATTCTAAAAGAGCGTGGAGTAGAAGGTGATCTGATGGGTGATTTGATGGCGGACGCGCCTAATCCTGAGGAAGTCGATGCGGCTCGCGCTCGCTTGAAGGAGATTGGGGCTGCGGTACCAAAGCCTGCGGACACGCAGGCCAAGATGTACCTCGTATTGAATGAGGCACAGAAACAGGCGGCAGTGAAGGACATGGAAACGGCTCGTGTTGAGATGCGCAAGCGTGCCGAGGAAAGGCGCAAGGATCGTGGCGGCGAAAGCGGCAAGGATGGCGCGGGCAAGGATGGCGCGGGCAAGCCTAGTGAAGGGCGTCGCATGTCTCCAGAGATGCGAGAAAGGCTTGAGAAGCTGAACCCCGAAGATCAAGAGAAGATTCGAGCGATGAGCCCGGAAGAACGCCGAGCAAAGATGAAGGAATTGATGAGCGAGCCGAAGTAAGGGTTTGCAGGATATTGTGATTTCACATGTCGACTCATGAGAGTGCGGGGATGCGATTTGAGGGTGGACGATTATAAGGGCGTGCCCTCTGAAGACTCGTGTTGGGGCGGTGGCGTGCAGCGATGCACGCACAGGCGAAGTGGTTTGCCACGTCGAAAGGCGTACAAGCCGAGCCCGGCTGCTCCACAGCACGGCGAAGGCGTTCAACACGCGCTGCAAAGCGCGCGCCTGAGGGGAATCGATGTGTGCCGCACGAACCAGGTTGAGGGACCTGGTTCGCTGTGTTTTTGGGGGTTGGAACAAAGAGAAGCGGCACTGGGAAAGATGTATGCCAAAGAAATATTACTACTGAGATACGAGTCATAGACATTTCACCACAAAGGCACCGAGGCACAGAGAAGAGAAATACAAGAGACAAAGATTAGATAGAAAGATAGTAGAAGAGAGAAGAGAAGAAGTTGCATGTAGCAATTTTGGTCGTAGCCACTACTCACCAAACCTGTCGAGGCGTGTTGCAAGATGCGAACAAGATCCACAGGTTTCGCGTCGGCCACCGAGCAGGCAAAAAAAGACTCCCTCTCGGAGAGAAGGAGTATCCAAGTTAATAGCGGGAATATGGGGGTTTAGACGCCGAGCATTTCCATGGCGTTTTTGGTGATGTCTTTGGCCGAGATGCCACACATGGCGAGGACTTCGTCGGGGGTGCGAGCGGACTTGGGGATGCGTTTGACGTGCATCTGTTGAAGGCGGAAGCCATCGCCTGATTCGATCATGGCGTCGGCGATTGCCGAGCCAATACCACCGCCGAAGTTATCTTCGATGGACATGACCAGACCATTGTTCTGGTTGACGATATCGAGGAAGGCGTTGGTATCAAAGGGGAGTGAGTAGAGGTCGACGAGGGTTGCCGAGATGCCGGCTTTGTCGAGTGCTTCGACGGCTTTGTTGGCTTCGTGGACCATGTAGCCAGCGGCGGCGAGGACGATGTCGCGGCCTTTGCTTAAGACTTCGAAGCCACCAAGGTTGAAGACGATGTTATCGCTGTAAATGAATTCGGTTTCGGGGCGGATGGTGCGCATGTAGCAGGCGCCTTCGTATTCCGCCATAACTTTGGTGAGCTCGAAGGCTGCGAATGCGTCGGCGGGTTGGAGGACGTAACAGGCGGGGTTGCCTCGATGGTCCTTGACAGTGGTGAAAGAGCGGAACCAGGCGACATCGGGTAAGGCCATTTGGCTAGGGCCGTCGGCGGCGAGGGTGACGCCGGCGTGGCTGCCGACGATCTTGATGTTGGCACCGGAATAGATCGCCATTTCGATCTGGTCGTAGGCACGGGTTACAAACTTGGCGAAGGTGGAGCAGAAAGGTATTTTGCCGCCTGCGGAGAGGCCGGTGCCTACGGAAATCATGTTTTGTTCGGCGATTTTACATTCTAAGAAGCGATCCGTGCACTGCGGATCTTTCTTGAAGGTTTCGGCGAAGGTAGAGTTGGAGACGTCGCAATCGAGAACGACGATCTTCTTGCTTGAGCGACCGAGCGCGCGAAGAGCAAAGCCATAGGCGCGGCGGGTAGCCATCGTGCCGGACTGAAGAAGCGACTCCATGTCGTTCTTCTTCATAAATTCGGTGAGGGTGCCGACATCTGGCGCGTCGTCGTCGGCGGGCTTGGCATCGTCGGGTGGTTCGATGGTGAATTGGTCGGTGCTGCTAAGAGAGCTAGTGAGTTGGACGCGGCGTTCATCAAGTTCGAGAAGAGCTTTCTTGAGTGATTCGCCGGTTGGTGGCTTGCCATGCCAACCGTTGCCTTGGATGGAGGGAGCGCCCCAGCCTTTGACGGTTTTGGCGAGAATCGCCATGGGCTTGCCTGCGCGAGGGTCGATGGCGATGAAGGCATCAAAGGCGGCCTTGATAGCTTTGGGATCATGGCCATCGATGACTTTGGTATCGAAGCCAGCAGCCTTGAACTTGGCATCAAGGACTTCGGCGGATTGCTGGGGGCTGACGCGATCAGACTGGCCATAGTCGTTGCAGTTGACGATGGTGAGAACGTTGCGAAGCTTGCGATCAACGATGTAGTCCATGGCTTCGGCGACTTGGCCTTCGCGTGTTTCGCCATCACCCACGAGGCAGTAGATTTTTTTGTTGAGGCCATCGAGGCGCGCGGCTTCGGCGAGGCCGGCGGCGATGGAGAGGCCTTGGCCCAAAGAGCCGGTGGCGGCGTCGAAGAAGGGGAAGCCCTCCATCGGGTTTGGATGGCCTTCGAGAACGCTGTTGGCGTTACGAAGGGTTTTGAGGTCTTCGATGGTCATCTTGCGGCGAGCGGCGGGATCTTTGCCGATCATTACGCCGAGCTTGGCGCAGGCGGCGTAGACGATGGGAATAGCGTGGCCTTCGGAGAGAACGAAGCGATCTGAGGTTGGATAATCAGGGTATTCGGGGCTCCACTTCATGGTGTGGAAGAGCAGGACGGTAGTAATGTGCCCGATGCTCATCGCGCTGGTGGGATGGCCACTGCCTGCGGCTGCGCACATCTCTAGGGACATGCGGTCGAGCTCGATGGTCTGCGCGTTAACCGCGGCTTCAAATGACATCGGGCGGCCGTCCTTTCTAATAGCACCACACGAGAAAGGTGTGGTGACAATGCAACTACCTCGCCCGGGCGGGTGCGCCCGCGGCGCTGGTCGTTTCCCACTCGAAGCTCTGCCTTCCTCGTCGTGCTTGAGGCCGGAGCCACGAGGCTACCGGACCAACAGCACAAGATGAGGATGGAGTATCCGCCGGTTATAGCGCGCCTTCAACTGGCATGCCACGATTTTGGCGACTCTGTTGGTCGAATGCGTCGTCGGGCGGGGAGGAGCCATAAACTTATGGCGTGCCAACTATCTTTCTTAATGGTGTATTTGTCTCGCCCGATCAGGCAAAAGTGTCGGCGTTTGATGCTGGATTCCAGCATGGAGTCGGGCTCTTCGAGACGATGCAGGCTATTCGCACCAAACAAAGTGCTATCGGAAGCGGCGGTTCGCGAGTGCTGTTTCTTGATGAGCACATGGCGCGGCTGGCCAATTCGGCTAAGTCGTTGGGGCTGACCGAGCGGCTGCGGATTGATCCGCTCGCCGAGGCGGTTCGTCGGGCGACAAGACAAGCCTTTGAAGATCATCCCGACGCGATGCATATTCGTTTACGGCTGACGCTGACAGGCGGTGATCTGAACTTGCTGGATCGAGCGCGGACTGCGGCAGCGCAGGCTGGTGGCGAAGTCGAAGTAGAAATACCCGAGCAGACGCCCACGATGTTGATCGTCGGTCAGCGAGCGACCAAGTATCCCGAAGAGATGTTTCAGCGCGGTGTGCTGGCGACGATCGCGGATCTGAAGCTGAATCCTCTGGATCCGTTTGCAGGGCACAAGACGTTGAACTATTGGGCGCGGTTGCGCGAGCTACAAGTCGCCGCGAGCAAGAGAGCGGCGGAAGCACTGGTCTTTCAGATTACAAATCATTTGGCGGGTGGGTGCGTGTCGAACGTGCTGCTCGTGAAGGATGATGTGGTGCTGACGCCTATTGCGCAGGGGGAAGAGGCGGAGGTTGCGCACGGGGGCGATGGTGCGGCGGCGTTTGGAACGAGCCGGGATCGTGACGAGATGAAGGATGCGCGGCGAGAATTGGCAGATGGGTTAAATAACGGGTTAAATGACGAGATGGAAGACGGGTCGGATGACGAGATGGAAGACGGGTTTGATGATGAGGATGATTTGCCACAGCGTGGGAATGAGAGCGTGAACGGCAGAGCAAGTAATAGAACGAGTGGAACGTTGGAAGAAGGTGCGCAGCAAAGTGGTGGCGGCGGCGTGGGGGCGATCATGCCCAGCCCGGTGCTGCCTGGGATTGTGCGGCGGTGGGCTCTTGATGTTGCGCTTTCAGAGGCGATGGCGACGCAGCGGCGGATGCTCACGATTGAAGATGTGCTCGAAGCGGATGAAGTGATTTTGACCAATAGCAGTTGGGGCGCGCTGCCTGTGACAAGGCTTGAAGGCAGGCCGATTGGAACGGGATCAGTCGGCGCGTTTGCCAAGCGGTTGCGCGAGGCGTGGGTTGAGCTGACGACGGGGTGAAGAGAAGCAGCGCGAATCGCGAGTCGAAACAGCATGAAGGCAAAACGTAAGGCAAAAACTCAAGGCAAAAAATAAGAAAAAAAAAGGGAAAAACCCACGTCGGAGTGAGAGGGTACCCAAAGGCGAAGACACAAGTCTCAAGTCACGCTGAGTGTGCACGAGCGTTTATTTACGCGTAATCGACACGGATGCACACGTTCTTGGATTCGGTGAAGAAGCGCAGGGCATCAACGCCACCTTCTCTACCGACGCCAGATTGCTTCATGCCACCAAATGGCGTGCGCAGATCGCGCACGAGCCAGCAATTGACCCAGACGACGCCTGCGTCCAGGTGAGCTGCAACACGGTGCGCTCGCGCAAGGTCCTTTGTATAGACAGTTGCGGCGAGGCCATAGGGCGTGCCATTGGCGATGCGGATTGCGTCGCGCTCGGTGTCAAAGGGTTGCAACGATACAACGGGGCCAAAGATTTCTTCTTGTTCGACGCTGCATGCGGGGTCGAGCCCTTCAATGACGGTGGGCTCGAAGAAAAAGCCATCGGTGCAGCGAGAAGGAAGTTTATCGGGAGAGACGCGGCTGCCGCCACAGAGAATGGTGGCGCCAAGCATGCGGGCCTGAGCGATTTTGTCTTCGACTTTTTCCAAGTGAGCTTTGCTGGTGAGCGCGCCGAAGCGCGTGGTTGAGTCCATGGGATCGCCGATGGCTAGAGCGCGAGCGCGAGCGACGATTGCATCGCGGACAACTGGGTAGATGGACGTGTGCACGAGAAGTCGCGAGCCACAAAGGCAGATCTGGCCTTGGTTGGTAAAGGCGGCGCGGGCGGCGGTATTGAGTGTTGAATCAGGGTTTGGGCCATCGTCGAGGTCGGCATCGGCGAAGATGATAAAAGCGTTTTTTCCACCAAGTTCGAGGCTGACGCGCTTGAGCGATTCGCCAGCGGCTTTGGCGATCCACTTGCCCACCGCTGTTGAACCCGTGAAGCTGATGGTGGGGACGCGCGGATGTTGCACTAGCGCGGCGCCAGCAACTGGCCCGGTGCCTTGAACAATGTTGATGACGCCACGAGGGAACCCAGATTCTTTAATGAGGCTGCCGAGCATGCTTGCGGTTGCGGGCGTGACTTCACTGGGTTTGCAGACGCAGGTGTTGCCGGTGGCAATTGCGGGAGCGATTTTCCACGTGAGCAGGTACAGAGGGAGGTTCCATGGGCTGATGAGGCCAGCGACGCCACGTGGTGTGCGAAGGGTGTAGTTGAGCGCGTGAAGCGGGCCGCCGACGGCGGGTTGGTCGGTTTCGTGCCACGCGCCCGAATCGTGAAGGATGGCCCCGGCAAAGAATCGAAGATTGGACGCTGATCGAGGAATGTCGATCATTCGGCTGAGAACGATCGGCTTGCCACAGTCGCGCGATTCGGCGCTGGCGAAGGCTTCCATGTTGGCATCGATAAGATTGGCGAGGTTGTTGAGAAGACGTGCCCGCTCGCTAGCGGGGGTTGCGGCCCAACTTGGGAATGCACCCGCCGCAGCGTTGACGGCACGATCAATGTCATCCTGATCGCTGTGCGCGACCTTTGCATGAACGCGGCCTGTTGCGGGCTCGTAAACGTCGAGCCAGTCGCGCGATGCGGCTTCGCAGGGTTCGCCATCGATAAAGTTGAGGAATCGTTGGGTTGAAGCGTCCATGAGAGAGTTTAGCGAGGGGTGCACGCGGTAAACTTGGGCTTGAAGTTGTAATTGGCTAGAGGTGTGTGGGTTTGGCTGGAAGTGATTGAAACTGTGTAACGTAAAAAGCCGCTTATGCCGAAGTTTGCTTCCATTCCGCGACCGATCCACGCAGTTTGCAGTTGGGCGCTGCGCACCCTGGTGCCGGAGTGGTACTGGCCGCGTTCGATCAACGTTGATGGCGTACAGATACAGATTCGTGATACGCCTTATACGTTCAGCACGCGACGGATTTTGTGTGCGGGGAAATATGAACGCCCAGAGCGAACACTCGTCAATCGAGTGATCAAGCCTGGAATGCAAGTGCTGGAGTTTGGCGGATCGATTGGCATCGTTACCGCGGTTGTCGCGCACCGGTGCGGGCCCACTGGCCGGGTGATTAGCGTCGAAGCGTCGCCGCGTTTAGTTGGGTATTCGAAAAAATGGCTTGAGCTGTCGCCTCATGTCACCGTGCTGGCAGGGTACGCCTTTCCGGTGTGGACCCTCCCAGATGGATTGCGCATTGACGGCTTCAGCGGCGGGAATGTTTCGCTGGGTGGTCGGGTCGAATATTCAGTGGCGAAGGCGGCAGCAGAGGGCGGACTAGAGGATAGATTAGCGGGCGCTTCAATAGGCGCTTCAATAGGCGCTTCAATAGGCGCACCAATTAGCGCACCAATTAGCGCACCAATTGGCGTGCCAGCGGCGAAGAACAACGCGAGCCAGTCGCTAAACAAACTACACATAGCTAGCTCTGACTTGACTAGCTTTGACATGTCGAGTTTGTGCGCTCTCTTTGGAGTACAGCCCGACGCGCTGGTCATGGATATTGAGTCCGCCGAGGCCGTGATTGTTTCCCACAGGCCGAATTACCCGCAGTCGCTGCAGACGATCGTCGCCGAGCTTCATCCTTGGATGTACGCCAATGGCACCAAGGACCTCGATGCGATTCTTCACGCGTACGCTCGGGAAGGCTTCCGCCACAGCGAAACTATCGAGAATACGTTCCTCTTTGAGCGATAATGCGAAGCTGGTACGACAGCGAAAGGCAGCTACAGAACACATGCAACGTATTACTTTACCCAACACGGGCCTGACGATCTCGCGACTGGGCTTTGGGTGTGCGTCGCTCACGGCGCACAACGATCGTGCCAAGGCGATCTCGGTCTTGAACGCGGCGCACGAACTTGGCGTGACCCACTTCGACACCGCGCGGTTGTATGGCATGGGTCAATCCGAATCGATCCTTGGCGAGTTTTTACAGGGCAAACGCGATCGAGTGACGGTGACTACAAAATTTGGCCTTGAAGCAGCGGGCGCGCTAGCAAGCAATAACAAGTTGATTTCGTTCGCCAAGAACGTTGTTCGACGATCAGCATTCTTGAAGAAATTGGCACGCAAGGGTGGCGCGGGGGCCGTGTCCTCGGGCAAGTTCACGCCTGAAGACGCGCAGCGAAGCCTCGATACCAGCCTTCGCGAACTTAAGACCGATCACGTTGACCTCTTCATGCTTCACTGCTGCACGCTCGTAGACGCATGCAAAGAAGACTTGATTGCATTCCTTCAAACGCAAGTAAGCAAGGGCACCATCCGCGCCTTTGGCCCATCAACCGAGTACACTAAAATCAACGGCAACGTATCGGCCTTCCCCGCTGCGCACGCGCTATTCCAGTTTGAGTCCAACACGGCCACACGCAATCTCGATAGCTTCCGAGCCGCTGAGGTTGCTGGCGCTGGCGCACGCGATGTAATTACCTTTGCTCCGATTTACGCCGCGAAAGAGCTTGCCCTCGCCGCAGCAGCCAACAAAGTCCAGATGAGGAACCTCTCGGAGTTCGCGCAACAAGCCAGCATCGACGCTGCAAATCCAGATGCAATTGCGCGAGAAATGCTCGCCGACGCGCTTCGCCGAAACGCTCGTGGTGGCGTCCTCTTCGCGTCTACTTCAGTCGCACGCATCAAGGCCAATATCGACGACGCATTCAAGCCTCGCACGACCGAGCAGCAAACCGCGTTTGCCAACCTTATCGAAGTGCTCAAGCCGCTGGTGAAGCCCAACGTTTGATCAATCGCGATCTTGAACCATGTCGTCACCAAGCTCGTCCATAGTCGCGACATAGTGCTGCCCCGGCTTTACTTTCTGCACAGGACCCGCGCCATGCTCTTCGATCTTGATCAACTCGCTGATCAGTCTACGCGCGAATGCGATGTGTGCATCGTGGGCAGCGGTGCGGCGGGCATAGCCGTTGCATATGCGCTGCGCGGCACAGGTCTACGAGTCTTGCTACTTGAAAGCGGCGCACTCGCAACAGAGCCACGCACGCAAGCGCTGTATCACACCGACTTTTCGGCGAAGGTTGTCAAAGGCGCAAACGAAGGTCGATTCCGCACACTCGGAGGCAGCACGACCCAATGGGGCGGCCAGGCGCTGCCTTTGATGCCCATCGATTTCGCTGCAAGAAGCTGGATTCCGAACAGCGGATGGCCCATCGACCCCGCGATCTTCGAGCCGTATTACAGGCGCGCTGAGGCATTCATGTTGACCGATACCAACAACTACGACACAGACCCGATCGGTGCGTTTTCGATCACGCCGCCGGCAATCTCAGGTAGCGTTGCGCACTATCACTTCTCCAAATGGTCAAAGCGTCCGAACCTGCGTCATACGTACCTTGAAATGCTGTCGGCCCCTGGCCCAATTGATATTGTCTGCCACGCCAACCTCATGCAAATTATGCTAACGCTTTCGCACGACCGCGTGCATGAACTGGTCGCGCGATCATTGACGGGCCATGAGCTTCGTGTCCGCGCGACGCACGTCGTGCTGGCTGCTGGCGCAATTGAAATTGCCAGGCTACTCCTCGCGTCAAACAGCCAGCAACGCAACGGCGTGGGCAACGATTACGATCATGTAGGCCGCTATTTCATGGACCACCCCGGCGGCACCCTCGCGCGAGTTGTGCCGATGCAAGGGCTTTCTTCACGCGAAAGCACTCGTGCAATCGACTCGGTGCAGCATGTCTTTAACACCGGTTACACACATGGGATCAAGTACACCCCAAGGCTGAGTGCGCACCCAGATTTGCAGCGAATGCACACGATCTTGAACGCGTCGGCGTTTTTCTCGTTCCAGGCGAATCCCGACAGCCACTTTCGCAAACTGCGCGATGCTGTCAGCCTTTTTCGATATGGCAAGGCCAACCTTTCGACGTTCGGTACCATCGCGCAATCAATGTTGAAACTGCCTGAGATCGTGCGGCCGGTCTACGCGTACTCGGTCAAGGGCCGCATGTGGACGCCGGACCCGACGATGAATCTGGTTGTGCTCACCGAGCAAGAGCCAAATCCAGAATCGCGGATTACGCTGGGCGCGTCGCGCGATGAGCTTGGTATGCCTAGGTCGAAAATCCACTGGGTATTGACAGATTTGACGCGTCGCACCATTCAGACATTTGTTGGTACGCTCGCAGAGGAATTCTCGCGATTGAAGCTGTGCACGATCGAGTTAGATCCACGATTCCAAGCTGGCGCGACGAACTCACACGATAATTGGCGGGATGCAATTGAAGATCAGAGCCATCACATGGGCACGACAAGGATGAGCGCGTCCCCAGCCCAAGGCGTGGTCGATACGCACTGCAGGGTCCATGGCATAGAGAACTTGTGGGTCACTTCGTCGAGTGTGTTTCCGACGAGCGGCCATTCCAACCCAACACTCACGCTCATGGCCTTAGCACTACGCACGGCGGACACGATCGCGGCGAGGCTTGGAAAGTCGATCGGTGGTGCGTGATTGGTCTGGATTCAGTTTTGGTAATGCAGAAAGGTAAACCACCAGAAGAATTCATCCTTCTGTGTGCTTCATCCCTCCGCTACAAGTGCTTCGACCAATTCAGCAGCCCGTAGCAGGACCGGGTTTTTGCTCGCGTCGTTTCGCGCAATTGCAATCGCCCTGCCACACTTCTCGATGGCGTCGAGCTTGCGGTCCTGCACTTTCTCGGGCGAACTTGTATCAACGTCGCAGAAGTTGTCGTACACATCGGCAAGTTTCACGAGCTTGACATTCCAAGGCGCATCAGCGATCTGCAGGTCGTATGCCGGCTCGCGCAACTCCTTTGGCAAAGCCATATTTTTGGTCAAACGCGAAACCCCATCAGCGATAACCGTCCCAAAGCGCGAACGTAGATCTTCGTAGTCGGTCGTCGTGTCTTCGATGGTGTCGTGCAGAAGCGCGATGGCGAGGGTTATTTCGTCCTTGTATTCAAAGACGTTTGAAACGGTCATCGCGACGCGAGCAACATGTGCGCAATATGGGGTTGTGTGATCTTTGCGAACCTGATGCCGATGAGCCCACGCGGCGTAACTCATCGCGCCTTGCCAAAGATGCCTGATGCCGGGCTTGGGTGGGCTGGTATTGTTATTGGGCTCATTACGCTGTTTCCCCGAAGTGCTCATAAAGCACCCTAGCCACTGTGTTGCGCGAGTCAAGTAGATGGAGCAGGCAAAGCCAAGGCAAACGGCAAAGGTAAGTGGCAATGTGTTGAGCAACACCATGAGCCTTGCTCGAGCCAGCTAGTAGCCCAGATCACTGCTAAATAGCCTCATAGATGCGATGGTTTAGGGATGATCACCGATGACGGCCACGGTCGTACACCAAGCGGCATTTCGCTGGGCTCGCGCCATGCTCGTCGAAGATCATCACTTCGTTGGCCTGCTTTGGCTTAAGCCAAGGCCTAGGCAAGCGATACCGTAACTGTGGCGGCACATCGTCCCCTTCGGCAGTGCGCACGAAGTACCGGGCGGCGTGCTTGCCATTGACGTAGATCTGACCCTTGGTCAGGCCAGTGCACTCAAGGTATAACGCCGACTGCGTTTCAGCCGGAGTGAAAGTGCTTCGCCACCACTTGGCTAGTTCGGTACTCGCGCCCTTCTTAGGCAGGGCATACACGTTGCCCGTTGGCGGTTCCCACTTGGCAAAGGCGAAGCTCGCGCCGTCGGTGACTTCTGACAAGCATTCATAGAACGTCACGCCCGCAGCGAGGCGTTCACGATCCGCATCGGTTGCGATCTCGGGCAGAGCGACCTGAATATTCGCGCCGCCCTTGCCGAGTTGTTCGCTCGTGAGGACGATGTAACGCGGGCCAGCAGGGCTAAGCGCGTAAGTGGCTACGTTGTTGATGACAAGGAGCGAACCCGAGGGCGCAGGCGCATCAAACCGCATGACGACTCGCGTCTTGCGCTTGTGGGGCACGCTCCAGGTGACGCGCTCAGGGCTGGTTGTGTCGCCATCGCTGACATCCCACATGGGTTTACGGAAGGTGAGATATTCGATGGGGTTAGCCAAGACAATGCGAGCCTTAACGCCCTTGATTTCGGCGATTTCGTAGCCCGGTCCCCAAAGGCCCTTGGGTTCGCCGAGGAGGTAGCCGTCGCTGAACCTGCCAAGGTTTTCGGCGAGAGCGACCAAGTTCATCGAGCCCTTTTTGAGGCTTATGCCAACGGTGCTATTGGCACCGGGGCCTTCGCCTACGACACCAATGGGCTTGCCGTCGGCGAAAATCTGCAAGCGATCGGCGCTGTGCGGCATCATCATGCGAACCTTGCGAGCCTTGTTACCCTTGAGCGTGATGCGATACCAGCCGTAGCCATAGGGACAGCCAAGGCGAGTGAGGTCTTGGGGCGCGTCGATCTTGGCGTAGCGAGGGCAGGAGCCGTCGGCGTATTCCTCGACGCCTGCAGCTTGCCAAGGGGCAAGGGAAGGAGCGTCGGGAATTGTGCCGCTCGTCTTGGCTTGCTCGGGGGTAACGGTTCGGGTTGAGCCGTCGGCCATGACCTTGAAGTACGAGCGGGTGCCTGCGGGGAGAACAGGAGTTCCATCTTGCGCGACATCGAGTACGCCGATGTAGACGCCATCATCGACCGCGTAGATGTGATCGATTTGCTGCTCGTTGGCGACTACGACGGTGATCCCTTCGAGGGCGGCGATGACGGGTTCTTTCGAGGTCGTTGGGACATCGACATCGAGGGGTGAGCCATTGACCGAAACGCGGCCGCGCGCACCGGCGGGGCCGAAGAGCACAAGCACCTGGCCGACAGTCGCGAAGGCGCACAGATTGGTGTAATCAAGGGTTGCCCGGCCACTGATGTGAACGTTGAACAAACACCAGGCGACACGCTGCTCGCCCAAAGTTACCGGAAGCGTCGAGCCGTCGTGGAGCAGGAGCGTGGTCGTGCGCGAGCCAAGGGGAGCTTGAGCGGAGGATTCTTCTTGGTCGAAAAGAAAGGCGACGGAGCCTTGGGTGCCGGTTGCGTGGACAATCGAGATCCCGCCTTGGACAGGCTTTGCGGCTGCGCCCTTTGTACCTGAGGCGGAAGAGGAGATGCCGGCGGATGGCTTCTTGCTGTTGGCCTTTTTGCCGTTGGCTTCGACCATGAGCAAATCAGGAGCAAGGGGCGCTATAACAACAGGTTGATAGGTTGGGTCAAAGTGTGAGAAGACGCGAGCGAATCGTGAGGCTAGATGGGTCACACGACGAACCAGGCGGTACGCGGATTCGTGAGCGCCAGCAGCGTCGAGAAGGCCACCCTTGCCTGTATCGGTCGCGGCGTAGGCGTCGGGAGAGGTATCGAGGCGGCCGCCGGAGAAGCCTAAATTGGTGCCCGAACAAAAGGGCATGAGGTTGAACTGGCCGCCACCGGCGAGTGCTTCAGCGAGACGACGCTGGACGAGGCGTGGATCTTCCTGTACAGGCATCGGCTGGCCCCAGACAGGCTGGTCGGCCAATTGAAAATCGATGACCATTCGAGGCTGGGTTGATCGAACGATAGAAAGCTGACGCATGGTCGCGAGCATGTCGTCGCGGCCAGTCCAGGCATCCAGCATGCCTTCGATGCCCTGCCAGAGGCTATTGGCATTAATGACGGGAACGTTGATTCCTGCTTCGTGGATATAGCGAAGAAGTTCGCCGAGGTATTGCTGGGCTAGAACGGGGTCGCCACAGGTCCAGCGCGATTCGCACTGCACCATGATGAGTGGGCCGCCGGAACCAGATGATGTGATCTGGAGGTGCTTGACCCGCTCGGAGAGGTTGGTAAGGTAGCGCGAGCAGGATTCGAGGAATGCGGTGTTGGCGGTTCGAAGCTTGACGTTGACCTGTTCGAGTACCCAAGGCGGTATGCCGCCAAGATCGCTTGATCCGGCGACATGTGGCCCCATTCCCAGGATGCAGTACATCCCGGCTTGGCCGATGAGCTGGATGAAGTGAGGGAGGTCGTTCTCACCTGCGAAGTCAAACTTGCCCGGACGAGATTCGTGGCGCGACCAAATGACCGGGGTGTAGACACAGTTTAAGCCTGCGGCTTTAGCAGCCCAGATACGATCAGCCCAGACATCTCGTGGAAGACTGGCATACGCAATCTGCCCGCTCGTCAACCAGATTCGTCGACCGTCGAGCAGCAAACTACGCCCGTCAAGCGTGACCATCGGCATTGGGCAAGGCTCCCGAAGCACCGTGCCTTGGGATCACCCCAAGGCGAAGACATGCGGGGCATTCGCTGGCCCGTTGGGCATTCATCAGTCATACGACTGCGTGCACCCAGGAAGGTCAGAGGAAACCCGATGGAAGTACCGGGTATCCAATCAGCCGCCACATGCGAACTATGTGCCAACCATAGAACCCAATTGCTTCGCTCTCCACATCGCTTGAACTTTGAGGGTACACTCGGTATCGAGATTGCGGGTTTGGACTATCGATCTGACTTTCATAAAGCCTTGATAAACACTGTCTTGTGGACTTGATGCCCATTGTTGTGTCAACATGTATCTGCCTCCGAAACACGAAAACCTTCTACTATTTTAGAACTCTTGGCATCGGTTACCAGTGTCCTGTTTACCCTATCAATTTACTAACATAAGACTTTGGAGCTCTGATGCCCTATACGTACCGTCGCAAACACGCCGTCCACATCAACAAGATGCATCCCGAGGCCTTTCGTCAAGCTTTCGGGCGCGCGATCACGATTGCATGTCTAGGGAGCGTGATTTCGGGCGGCATGTTGGCTGGATGTTCTTCATCTGGCGCATCGATCGATGCGCGGGTGGATCGGTTGATCGCCGAATCGTCAGCGCGGGCTGCAGTTGGGACGGACGCTGCGCTGCGAGATTCGGTGCGCGAGCGTGCCGGTCGGTCAATCTTTGAGCGTGCGAGCGATGAGCGGACAAGTGATAGTACTGAGCGCATGCCGGCGACTGAAAATCCGCAGGCTAGTGCGCTTCGGTACGCGCCCGCCGACGAGGCACGCGATGTTCGCAAGATTCTGGTCGGGTATGGCGAGCGGTACAACGGTGTAGTTCCCGCTGCGGGAACCGTAGCGTCGGCTACGGTACAATCGCTGCCTGTGCTTGGGATCACCGACGCGTTTCGGCAATCGCAGCGCACGAGCACCGAGTTCTTGTCGGCACAAGAAGATTACATCATCTCGGCGATCCGCTTGCTGCAAGAAAGGCACCTCTGGGGGCCAAGGCTCTTCAACGATTCGACCGTCGGCCTGAGCGGGCGAGGCGACAATGGTGATTTCACCCACGCGCTCGATATCGTCAACACGCTGCGCGTGAATCAACGCCTGCCTAATGGCGGATCGGTGGAAGCACGCTGGGTGTGGGACGCGACCGAGCAGCTTCGGCGCACGGCGGGCGGGCGCTATCGCCAATCGTCGGAACTCGTGCTTAGTGGCGACGTGCCTTTGCTACGGGGCGCGGGGGATGTTGCCGAAGAGGGGTTGATCCAGGCTGAGCGAGATTTGGTGTATGCGGCGAGAACGTTCGAGCGAACACGCCGAGAGTTTTTGGTGGATATCGCGACGGATTACTTCTCGTTGCTTGAGTCGCGCTCGCGAATTACCAACCAGATTCGCCAGATCGAGAGCTTGCGTAAATTTGAGCTTGCAACAGCGGCTCGCGTTCGCGCGGGCAGCTTGCAGCCTTTCGAGACCGCGATTGCCAGCAGCCGATTGCTCGCGGCGGAAGCCAACTTGGAGAGCTTGCGAGAGTTGTACATATTGTCGCTCGAACGCTTCAAGATTCGGCTTGGGCTTAAGCCCGATGCGCAGATTACCTTGAGCGATGAGATCCCCAAGATTCCTGAGCCTGCGATTGATCCGGACGCGGCGGCGAGCATCGCGCTGGAATATCGTCTGGATTTGCAGAATCGACGCGATCGCGTGGATGACAGCAAGCGTGCGATTGCAAACGCGCGAAATGGTCTGTTGCCTGACTTGAATGTGCGAGGCGAGGTCGGCGTGCCAACAGATCCAGACGCGCGAGAAGGGGGCGTGGATCTTTCGAGTGAGGACGTGCGGTATAGCACGTCGTTTACGTTGAGCCTGCCTTTGGATCGCGAGCGCGAGCGGTTGGCGTTACGGGAGCGGGTGATTCGGGCGGAGCGGGCTGGCCGAGAGTATGAGCGGGCGCGAGATGAGGTTGTGGTGGATGCGCGGTCGGCGGTTCGCGCAATTGTACTGGCGCGGTTCACGTTGCAATTGTCGGAGAAACAAGTTGAGATCAACCGCAGGCGATTGGAATCGCAGATTTTGCGAGCTGCACAAGTGGATGCACAGACGATCATCGATACAGAAAACGCGCTGCTTCAAGCTGAAAACGATCGCGATCGATCGATCACGGACCTGCGTACGGCGGTGCTTCGGTACTTGCTGGCGTCGGACCAGTTGCGCGTGGCGCGAGATGGCGGGTTTGAACCGCTGCCTGGGATGGATGGGTCGAATGTCGGGCAGTGAGATGGTGTGCCGATGAGAATTCTTGGAAGATGTCAAGGCTGGATGTTGATCGCAGCGTGATC
>JBBRGG010000051.1:0-16655 GCA_038240875.1 Phycisphaerales bacterium
TGGTCCAGGTAACGCCACGCTCGATACGAACTACGCGAGCAGTCTTCTCACGGCTGACCCAGTCGCGATTACCGCGGTTGTATATATTGATGCGTTGCGCACGCATCCGCTGCGCACGACGAAGAGCCCGCTTGTTCTCCGGATCGCGACGCATGAGCCGCTCAAGAGTCGTTTCCTGGCCGTGGCTGCGAGGCAAACGCTCGATCACGCAGGTCAAAACCTGACCCGGAGTGAAAGAGGTGGGAGAATACGAAACCTTTTCGGCGGGCTTTGCTTCTGCGGGCTTTGCTGCGGACTTAGTTGCGGTGGGGGACTTGGCCATAAGTGCCTCTTGTATGCTGAAAATCTCTTAGACACGGTCCCGACTCCGAAACGGCCACCAAGCCAATTAGCAAGGTGTCCACGCGGTGTGCGAGGCCTCAATTCTACGCAAGGAACCCCGCCGTTTCCAGAGTGTTCTTGTTTCTGACTCGAATCCTCTAAGGAAGTATTCCTTCCCAATCTATACCTCTAAGTCCATATTTAGCCCCTTCCCCTCACCTAAACAAATGAAAGAATCTTCGAACCCGTAGGTTCGATGTGGTCTCCCCGAATTACTCATCGCGCAAGTACCTGTAATTAAACAGTTTACGCACCGAACTGACAATAAGTTGTCACAGCGTATTTTGAAAAAAACTAAAAAAGTAGTAAGATGTTTCACTACGTGACAGTTCCAAACATCGATCCAAGCGCGGGGGGTCTGCGCTAACGTCTGGAAAGGTAGTAAAAAAAGTAGTGGGGAAGCATGAATAATAGGACTACCTGTCGTTTTCTCTCAATCGTATCTCCAGCATTCTCGAAGCGGTGGCGACTGAAAAAGGGGACAGTCGCCACCGCCGAGGATTTGACCCGATATACATCTGAATGTATTACGCACAACTCTATGTATAGCAAGAGACCACTCTTCAGCCGACGTTGGGATTCGTGTGCATACATCTTTTCCGCTTTACTTATATGCTTGGGTGGTGCAAGCGTAGTTGCTGGTCCCATACCAACTTGGACCGGACCGGTTCTTCGTGGTGAGGCCTTGGCACCATGGATTCAAGCCGCGCGAACGAGTCGTGCCGACATGGTTATGCTTGGAGATTCCAATCAGCTCTTTGCTGGGTTTGGATGGGATGCGGGCATGATTCGTGCACTGAACAACGAGTTTGGAATTTATGCCACCGGCGTGCATTGGTGTGGCGAGGGCGCAGGCATTGGCCGCGGAACGGGTGAAGGGTTCTTTACTATTAGTCCTGGTGGCATTTCTTCAGGCTTCGCTTTTTCTGGTGCACCACCTCAGCTAGACATCTTTGGCAGGCTATCCAATTCTAACGCTGGCGCAGACTATCTCTATCTGCAGTCTGGTTCGCTACCAGGCGGTCGTCAGGTAGGCATGGGTGTCAATGGCGTGCTCGACACCAAGGCCTCTCTTCGGTACTGGCTGACCGATGGCACATTTCCGACCCAAGGCGCTTTGGCCGAGCCTTGGGGTGCGGCACAAGGCATCTTTCAAGGTTCCTACACCCCGATGGCTCGCATCGGCCAGCCACCATGGTCGACAATCGCCATCTTTAGCGCTGTTTCAACCCGTAATTCAGGTGAATCATTCGCTCTTCGCACTCAGTCGTACACAATTGCTGCGGATACAGCACGAACGCAACCGATCGACTTTCGTTTCGCCCCGACTTGGTTCACGCCAGGATTTCAATCGCCATTCTTTGCGCTTTGGCAGCGTGTTGAAGAAGTTTCTTCCAATGGCTCATCGGCACACACGCTCTATGCCGTCGGAGGAAGGTCCGCACGATTCATGTCAACAACAATGAACGGCGCATCCGACGCAATGCTTGAGGCATTCTTCGAGCAAGTTCGCAGTCTTCTCCCCGAACCCAAGCGCGTCTTGGTGCGCATCCATCAAGGGCTCAATGACCGCAATGAAGTGTTGCCTTCAATACGACTTGGAATCCTGCCCGGCAATTCTCCCGACGCATACGTTGACAACATTGCAGCGACCATCGCCCGAATTCGAGCCATCTACACCTCAAAACAATGGTCGGAACAAGGACTGGCATTTGTGATCGTAACTCCGTTTAATGTGAACTCGCCACAAGACCTGCAGTTGGCCTCGTATCGAGATGCGGCAGCAGCCTTGCTTGCCGAGTATCCAAGGCTTGCTGTGGTCGATCAAGCCGGGCTTATTCCTTACGCAACCATGGTGTCGCAGGGGTACTTTGCAAATTCGGTTGACCGCAACCATCTGTCGAACGCAGGCTACGTCGCGCTCGCAAGCGCGGAATTGGCAGCTCTCGTCGCGGCGGGGACCTCGCCTACTTGCATCGGTGATTTCAATAACGATGGCGGCATCACGGGCGATGACCTCGCGGCGTTCTTCACTGCGTACGAGTGTGGCGCGGCTTCCAGCGATGTCAACCAAGATGGTGGCGTAACTGGCGACGATATTACGGCATTCTTTGTGGCCTATGAAACCGGGTGTTGATCGAGAATTAAATAGGTCGAGAACCTCTCATTAATAAAGAGGCATGCTCTGTCATGCTCTGTCATGCTCTGTCATGTTCGATTCGCCTCAATCAATCCGCAACAGCAAGGCGTGTTCGTCCGCGAACCAGCCCGAATGCTGCGAAAGTGGTACGCGATTTGTGTGCACAAACAGCGTACATGCTTTCTCGCTTCCTAGACTCCTCCTATGGCGAACCCCAACGACGCATTTAACGGCTTGAACCCCATCCAACCCATCTTTGATCCAGCTTCACAGACCATGCAGATGCCCCGGCTTCGCCCGGTGCGTGGCTTTCCCGTACAGGTCCAAGACCAGCAGATGATGGGTCTTTCCGACGCGAGGCAGATTTCGGACAAGATCGCCGTCTTGCCCCCCGCGGCGCAGGTTGTTTTGCCGTTGATGGATGGATCGCGTGGCTTGGACGAGATTGTCTCACAAGTTGGTCGCGGGCTAACAAGGCCGATTCTTGAATCACTGGTCGCGCAGCTTGATGACGCTGGTCTGATCGAAGGCGCGACGTTTACCAAGATGCTCGAGAAGATGCGGACAGAATTCGATTCAAATTCGGTTTTGCCGCCTTCCAGCACGATCAGCTTCACCGATGCGTTGGCGGATCAGTTTGTGAATAAGGACTTGGCCGAAGGCGTTGAGCCGCGAAAAGCGACCGAAGCTGAACGCGAAGAGATTGGCCCAAAGCAGTTTCGTGATTTGATCGACCAGTGGATCGCGGCGGCTCTGAAAGATGCAGCCAAACCCAGCCTCGATGAACTTCCCAAAGCGGTCGTCGCGCCACACCTTGATTATGGTCGCGGTTGGATGAACTACGCTAATACCTATGGCCGTCTTCGCGTGGTGGATCGTCCTGATCGAATCATCATTCTGGGCACCAACCACTTCGGTGAAGCTACCGGCGTGTGCGGATGCGACAAGGGATACCTGACCCCATTAGGTACGTGCAACGTTGATGAAGAACTCGTCACGAAGCTCAAGGCACGTTTGGGCGCCGAGAACGCTACCAAACTCTTTGCCAATCGCTTTGATCACGAACGCGAACACTCAATTGAACTGCACATTCCTTGGATCATCCATTGCCTGGGCAAGGACGATGCCGGCAATGGGTGCAAGGTCTTTGGTGCGTTGATCCACGATCCAACTGTTAAAGATGGCGAGTCGTACGACGGCAATGGCCTTGCGCTCGCGCCCTTTGTCGAAGCATTGCGCGATGTCATTGCCCAACTCCCTGGCAAAACGCTCATTATTTCCTCGGCGGACTTGTCTCATTCTGGCCAAGCCTTTGGTGATCGCCAGCCTTTGGTTGGTGATTCCGAAGAGGCATCTACAGCGCGCGATCAGATTTTCAATCACGATCGACAGATGCTCCAGTTAATCGTCGAGAATAAGGCCCAGGAATTTCTTGCGGGCATGGCCTGGCAACAGAACCCGACGCGTTGGTGCTCGATCGGTAATCTGTATGCGACAATGCTAGTGGTACAGCCGACGCGAATTGAGTGGTTTAATTACGCCGCCTCGATGGACGAGCAAGGCGTCGCGCTGGTGAGCAGTGCATCGCTGGCGATGTACTAAAGCGATTAGGCCAGACAATACAATTCAGACAATACAAGCCAGCTCTAATGAAAGTCAATTCAAGCAGGCCAAGTTGTGTTCGGCGATCTGCGCATAGAAACTGTGTGCGGGTCTGATGCGTTGGAGTCAATCATGATCGATGGCGCGAGCATGTCTGCGGGGCCTACTGGCGAGGCTTCGGCTGGTCCGAATGCAGCGCCGGCGATTCTCAATCAAGTCCCCGTGGAAACGCGTGCAGTGGCCTCGCAAGGCTCGGCTTCAGCCACTTTGCCTTATAGCTTTGGTA
Source organism: Phycisphaerales bacterium (assembly GCA_038240875.1). Lineage (GTDB taxonomy): Bacteria > Planctomycetota > Phycisphaerae > Phycisphaerales > UBA1924 > JBBRGG01. The sequence continues at coordinate 4,410 of JBBRGG010000051.1, forward strand.
TCGCCGATGTGTTTGTGTTTGGAGTTGCACTGATCATCGTCGCGTGCGGATTATGGTTGGTGTGGGGCGACCGTGTTTCGGGCAAGGACAGCGAAGGTTTTGGTAATCAGCGTGGGCGAAACTACGGCTTGTCTAGGCTTCAAGGATTGCTGCCGCCGATGGTTCAACGCCTCAGTATCTTCATGCTCGCATGGCGGGAACAAGCGACCAACGCGACCAAGCTCACTGTTGGAATCTCGGCTTTGCTGCTTGGATATCACATCGCGGCGTGGTGGAGCCCGAGCCACTGGCTCCCTTTGCGTTTCCCTGTGGACAATTGGTACTTGGTCGTCGGTGGGCTCACATTCGCGTGCGTGGCCAGCGTTTTGATGGATAAAAGACAATCCCAAGAAGAAAAGCCTTAATGCTCAAGCGTGCACTTGTGACGAAACTGTTGCGCGATGGCGGTACATTTTTCGAACCCTAGTCCCTCATCGACGGTACCGTAGAAGCAGAACTACATGGTATTCTTGATAAAGTTGCTGTCGGAAGTCGGTGTTGAGGCTCGCGCGTGGCCTTTAGATCGTGTACCATCCCAGCCCCGAAACTGATTCGGTTTTTGATTTTAGTTGGATTGGTTTGGATTGGTTGAATTGGTTAGATTTGTGTTTGAAGTATTTCGTGTAGATCGGGATGTGTAGATCAGGATGACGTTCACTCTCGCACATGCGAGAGATCTTCGAGCCGGAGGTCACATGGCATCGTCGACGGCGTGTTGGGGCATTGAGATCGGCGCTTCTGCGATCCGTGCCATCAAGCTTGAGGCAACTGGTGAAAGCACCGTGCGCGTGGCGGACTTTGCGGTCATCCCGCACGCCAAGCCTCTTTCGATGCCTGGCGTCGAGGTGAATGACGTATTGCGCGTCTCACTGGGCGCATTGGTTTCGCAAGCGGACCTAAGCAAGGCTTCGCTCGCGGTATCGATTCCCGGGCAAAATGCTTTCATGCGCTTCGCAAAGCTCCCGCCTGTAGAGCCCAAGCGTGTGCCTCAAATCGTCAAGTTTGAGGCGATGCAGCAGATCCCTTCCGGGCTTGAAGAAGTCGAGTGGGACTACCAGACGTTCGTCGCGCCGGACTCTCCCGAAGTCGAAGTCGGCATCTTCGCCGTCAAGAAAGAAGCGGTGGCGCAACGTCTCACGCTGATGCAAGACGTTGGGACGATGCCCAATTATGTGAGCCTTGGGCCCATCGCCGTCTATAACGCGCTGGCGTATGACCTTGATTTCAATATGGAGTCGCCGGGCACGGTGATCGTTGACGTTGGCACGATGTCGACGGACTTGATCGTCGCTACGCCCGGGCGTATGTGGGGCCGCACGTTCCCTATCGGCGGTCATCAGTTCACCGAAGCCCTCGTGGCTCAGTTCCAACTGAGTTATCAAAAAGCTGAAAAGCTTAAGCGCGAAGCCGAAGACACCAAGCATGCACGCCAAGTGCTTCAGACGCTGCGTCCGGTCTTCACCGACCTTGCTCAAGACATCCAGCGGTCGATAGGCTACTTCCAGTCGATGAACAAGGATGCTCGCCTAACCCGCCTCATAGGCGTTGGCGAAACGTTTAACTTGCCGGGCCTGCGCAAGTATCTGAAGCAGCAGCTTTCGCTCGATGTGTACCGCATCGAAGAGTTCAAGAAGATCAGCATCGAAGGCGAACGTGCCCAAGCCTTCAAGGACGCTTCGCTTGGAATGTGCACGGCGTACGGCCTTGCTCTTCAAGGCCTTGGCATGAACGCTGTTTCGTGCAATCTGATGCCCGTCACGGTGATCCGCGAATCGATGTGGAAGGACAAGATCAAGTGGTTCGGCATCGCCGCAGGCTTGGCGCTCGCGGGCAGCGGCGCGATGTTTATTCGTCCTTTGCTGGATAACTTTGCTGTCAAGGCAAGGCCCGTGGATGCGTCGATCGCGCGAACCCTGGCACAGGCGCAACAGCTGAAGCAGGACGCCGAACGCGAAGGCGTGATCGGTACTGGCGATCCTGATCTTCGGGCGGCGAACGTGCTCGCGCTTGGTGCGCGCCGCGATGTGATGTCGCAGATCGACGGCGATGTTCGTGAGATGCTTGGCGCCGGAGTCTCGAAGGAAGGCGTTCCATCATATGAACTGATGAACTTGACGACGTCGTATCGAAAGGGCATCGCCGAAGCCGCGGGCGGAGTTGCTGGCGATGAACAGGGTCGAGGAAGCCAGTTTGGTGGCGGGTTCGATGAAAGCACCCGCGGCGACATCGCTACTGCGACAGAATTTGATCGAGTGATTGTGCGGATGGTCGTGTCGCTCAAGAATGCTGAAGCGCCACGATTCGTGGAAGATACCATCGGCAAGTGGCTGAAGAATCACGCGAACAAGCGACGAGAAGGGATCGAGTACACGATCTTGATTGCCAACCCGCCATTTACCGTTATACGTGGTCAAGGCGAAGAAGGCACGAATGCTGGCGGTAGAAATCCTGGAGGGCGTCAGGACAACCAGGGTCCGCAGGGAGGCCGATCAGGCCGCCCTCGCCGTGATGCGCCACCGCCTGGTTCGACGAACGAATCACTCGATGAAGCCGCTGCGGCTGGTCAGGTTGAACAATTCGCGCCACTGGTTCGCCCGGAAGTGGATACTGGTGAGTCGTACGCGACGGTGACGTTTGTTGTTGCGTTTAAGCCCAAGCCAGCCGAGGGTGATGCAGAAGCGCAGGGAGGTGCGAATTGAAGCCATTTATTGCATGGGTTAAGTTCAACTGGATTATCGTGGTCCTCTGCGTCGTTGTGCTCGCATCTCTTCCCACGGCATTCGTGTTTAGCGGTAAGTGGAACACCAAGATCAAGACCACTCAAGAAGAAGCCGCCAACAAGGAACTCAAAAAGATCCAAGCGGCAACGGTTGAGTATGTTGTCCCGACGTACGTTCCCGGCACCGAAGCAGTCAACCTTCGTGCCGAACCCAATACCATCGTGACAGCGTGGTTCAAGGAACAACGCACAAAGCTCGCAGGCGAAGCGGGCACAGTTTTGGAGCGCGCGGTCGCGTTCAATAAAGGTGCAGGCCCTGAATCGTCTGCGGTAGGGCGCTCGCCACACGCTCAGTTAGTCGATGGGCTCTTCCCAGGCGGCGCGGATCAAGTTGATAAAGTTCGCGCGTTCGAGGACGCGATTATCACGGAAAAAGGTGGCAGAGATCCGTACATCGAGTTGCTCAACAACATCGGCGCGGGCTCGCCTCCATTGGCGACGCGCGTTGCCCTAGTTTTGGACGATCTAAACACACGCGAGCGCGAGCGGATCACGGAGAATCGTCGCGAGCTGACCCCGGACGAACGCGAAACTCATCGCAAGGCCCTGCTAGATCGCCGCTTTGCAGAGTATCAAGCCGCCGCTCGGAAAATCAGCGTGTACGCGGGGCCTGAGATCTTTGCGACCAGTGGCGTTGATCGCGAAGGTGGTCGTCGCAGCAACCGATTCTTTGGTGAAGGCCCAAACTACACGGGCAAACCCACGCTTCGTGATATCGATACCTTCCGCGCGGAAGAAAAGCCAATGCGGTACTTCGTTTGGCAGTGGGACTTATGGGCCGTTTCCGATGTGCTTGATGCAGTTAAACTTGCGAACGATTCATCTGTTCGCTTGGGCAATGGCGTTGAAGGTTCTGTCGTGAAGCGCATCATCAAGATCGGCTTGATGGAGCCCGAAGGTCTTAAGTCCAGTGAAGCCGACCAAAATCAGTTCGGCATGGGTGCTCTAGATGGCGCAACAGCCTCCGACCCGACGTCCGAAGTTCCTGGTATGGCTCCTCTGGACAAGAACGTTTCGTTCACTGGCCGCGCGATGGGCACGTGGAACCCGGTATTTGACGTTCGGCGCATCGAACTCGAAGCCGTCGTTTCGTCGGCAAAGCTTCCTGAGTTTCTTGCGGCCATACCCCGCACCAACTTCATGACCGTGACGCAGATGACAATCGAGCCCGTTGATGTGTGGTCGCACATGCGTCTTGGATACTTCTATGGCTCGGAACACGTAGTTGAAATCAAGTTGTCGATCGAATCGGTTTGGCTCCGTGAATGGACCAAGCCGTTGATGCCAAAGTCATTCAAGGCTCGACTCGGGATCGAAGAACCACTAGCCGAGGAAGCTCCGAGCTAATTGGGCCAAGCGTATTATTTGTATCGATTCAAAATTGTGGTACTGACATAAACGACCCGGAACGCAGCCCACGCAGCGATTATGAACGATTTTGGAGCGTACCACAAAGGTTGTATCAAACTCAGAGAACCAGACACGCGCACCAAAGCGCGACGACAGCGAGGAACACTCGACCATGAAACTTAAGGGTATTCATCCCGCCGAACAGCACTTTGACAAGGTACTTGTTGGCGTGCTAGGCGTCGGCTTGTTGGGAATAGTTGCGTTCCAGTTCCTGCTCCAACCCAACATGGTCAAAGTTGGGAACAATGCGCCGGTCGCGCCCGATAAGGCGTACGAGCCCGTCGAGCGGCAAGCTGCGGAGCTTCTTCGCAAGCTCGAAACCCGCGAGCCCAAGCTTCCTGAAAGAACGCCGGTCGGTTTGGGAGATTCGCTCTCGCAGGTGCTTTCGCCCGCACAAGTAACCCGCGGTGGCACCATCGCGATGGGCCCAACGCTTTCGCTTGAAGGTATCGAAGTCGGCATCAACACGATCGCGACCAGCGTCGGATATGGCGTGCCTACGCCTCCATCGCCCTCCGAGATCGTAACGGCTTCATTCCGCAGTTCGATCAGCCCTGTAGAACAGATCCGCGTACCCGAATTGGCCAAGCTCCTTCCTGCTGAGCAACCATTCGACAAAGCCGCGGTTTCCATAGAAGGATCGTTCAGCGGCAGCGCCTTTAAGCAAACACTCGAAGCAGATCCCGATGGTGATGGTCCTCTTGAACCCATCCCGCTTTCCTGGTGGCGCGACGCGCAACCCCAAGTACGCTACCTTATTGACATCGTCGCGATCGAAGTTGAACGCGAGACGCTGCGCACGCCCGATGGCATCACGCCGCCCGCACCCGCGACAACAGTTGTGAACGTCCCACCGGGCCGATTTGCTGGCCGTGAGTACTGGGAAAAATCCGTTCGATCACCTGGCGATGTGAGTCCTTCGCTAACAAGTCTTGAACAGCGAAGCGAAGAGATCCGCCAACCCGCATACTATGAGACGATTCAAGGCTTCGCGTGGGAAGCACCTTCCGAAGCCGTGCCGATAGAAGAGCGCGGCGACCGCGTGCGCGAGGTCGAGCGACTTCGCACTCGATTGACCCAGATCGATGCGCAACTTAAGAAACTCAATGATCAACTCCAGAACGCCCCACCTGCTGATCGTCCCGCGGCTGGTGGTGGCGGCCGCTCCGGTGGTGCCGGCAGTGGTGGCAATCAAGGCGGCGGACGTTCCGGTGGTGGTGGACGAAACCCCGGCGGCGGTCAGCGCGACAATCCCGATCCAAACCAGCCCACAGCAAACCGAGCCGTTATCGAGCAGCAGATTCGTCGCAACGAGGCCGAACGCACCAAGGCTATTGATCGCCTCAAAGGTTTGGGCGAAGCGGTCGAAGAAACTGGTCGCGTCGTACCGAGCAATACGCCTGCAACCACCAAAACCCCTTTGCTTCTCGATGATGATGCGGTAAAGGTTTGGACGCACGACATGAACGTCGAACCTGGCGCGGAATATCGCTATCGCATGCGTGTGGTAGTGAACAATCCGCTCTTTGGCCGTGGGCTTCAGCAGCAACAAGCAGCCGTGGGCGAGAAGAAAGTGCTCGAGAGCGCTTGGTCCGAGTGGAGTGCGCCGGTGCAGGTAGATCGCGATCGCTACTTCTTTGTCACCAGTGCCGAGGACAGCGACCAACTTACAGGCAGGCCACGGGCGAGCGCCGAGTTGATTGTTTTCTATTACGGCTACTACCGTTCGGCAACAGTAGGCCTTGAGCCAGGCGACGCAATCACCGCGACGGTTCGTCTTCCTGCGGGCTTGAAACTTGCGGACATGGACAAGCTTCGCGAACTCATGCCCAAAGATGAACCAACTCCTGAAGCAACGCCTGGCGCGCGGCCTAATCCACCTGGCACGAACCCAAGTGGGCCATCTGGTCCGGGCGGTCCAGGTAACTTGAGCCCAGGCGGCAGGTCCCCGTCAGGTTCGCCTAGTGATTCAGAGCTGGATCCATCACGAAATCCGGGCGGTCGCTCGCCTGGAGCAACTCGACCAGGGCCTGCAGGTGGTCCAGCAGGAAATTCGGCGGGTGGCACAGAAGCCAACAGGATTCCAGACTGGCTCAACGTTGACGCAAAGGATAAGGTCGAACTCACCGAAGACTCCGTACTCCTCGACGTGGCTCGACTTGCAACCGCAACCCAAGGCGTCGGTGGCACCACGCTCACACGTTTCAAGGCGATCCTCCGCCGTGCCAGCGGCGCGCTCGATGTGCGCATTCCTGAAGACGACCGATCAGGCAACTTGTACAAGCGGCTATCTTCATCGGTTCGCGCTGGCATCGCCGCAACTGTGGTCAAAGCTCCCGTAGTTCCCGCGAATCAGACTCCTCCGGCGGGAAATCAGCCTCCACGTGGCCCAGCCAATCGCCCGCCTGGTGGTGGTGGTGGTGGCGGTGGTGGCGGTGGCTAATTTACTCTTCTGGCGGCACACTTTATTCGCGCAGCGATACTTGCATTCTAACTAGTCCCAAGCAAGGAAGAACATCTACTCATGCTCGGCCTGACTGAGCTTCTAGGTCTCCCTGAAAATCAAGCGAAATATCGAACGCGCCTCGCAGATGCCCTGCGAGGCATTTCGTTGCGCACGAAGATAAGCTTCGATACCACGCCAGTCGCCGAAGTTAGCTGCAGCTTCATCAGCACTTTGCCAACAAACGACGATCTAACGCCACTCGAAGCGAGCCTGCTCCCGCGATTGCACGAGGTGGTTACAGAGCTCGCGACCATCGAAGGCCGAAACGTCTTCCATCCGATCGAATACGCTCGATGTACATCGTGGCTCGAAGCACGATTGCATGCTGACACGAGTTCAGCACTCGCGCGGTCGGGCGTTCGTATCACGTCCCAGCATTACACCTGTTCGCCACGCTTTGAAAGTCCTGTCGTCACAAACATCGAGGCCTCGTTTCCAGGCGCATCGTCGCCCGAGGAAATTGTTGTCGTGGGCTCGCATTACGACTCAATCGAGCTCCATGATTTTGTTCGCGATCAGCATGGCAACTGTCCCGCAGCGAATGACAATGCAACAGGGGTAGCTGCCTCGATTGCTATCGCCCATCTGCTTGCACGATCAATCAAAGCTGGCGCCAAGCCTGAACGAAGCGTGCGCATTGTCCTCTTTGCCAATGAGGAGCCGCCGTTTTTCTGGACGCGCGACATGGGGAGCGTGCGCTATGCCGATGCGTGCGCCAGCAGGCGTGAAAGGATCGTCGCGATGCTGACGCCCGAGACGCTTGGCTGTTACAGCGACGAACCAAACACTCAACGGTTGCCACTTGGGATTGGTCGGTCTCGCGTCGGCACGCGTGGCAACTGGCTGGGCTTCTTTGGGTTGTCTGGTTCGGGTGATCTCATGCGGCAGAGCGTCGCGGCATTCCGTAATGCGTGTCTTTTGCGCTGCGTTGGTGCAGAGTTACCCGCCATCGTTCCCATGGCTGGCGCGAGCGATCATTGGTCGTTTTGGAGGCGTGGCTACCCCTCGCTCATGATCACCGACACAGCACCATTTCGGTACAACGCCTATCACCAATCAACCGACACGCCCGAACAGATCCACTGGCCCGCCTTTGCGCGCGCGACGGCTGGGATCTGGCACGTAGTCCGTACACTCGCTAGGATTCCTGACGCCGAGCTTTCGTTGTACACGTAATCATCACGTGATTGATTCAAGTCGCGCCTCACTGCCTGGGCTGCTGAGCTCGCGTAGCAACGCGATCAAGTGCCCGGCCTATCTGGTCCGCTTGTGCGATCAGCGCCGTCAACCAATCGCCCATTTCTCGCACCCGATCCGCCGCAGGGGCGATGATCCCTTCGACCGCTTGCGACACGATCACCGGCACATCTTCGTTGACCATGCGGTTAGCTTCATCCACGCGGCGCGAGAGCTCGTTGGCCACGGGAGCGGTGAGGCGCGTTACTTCTTGCGACGCCGCCAGCATGTGCTCATATTCGCTTCGCATGTGATCAAGCGAGATGGCAAGAGCCTCGGCTCGTTCGCCGCTATTGGCAAGCGCGAGGGTGAGTCGATTTGCTGCTGCGTCAGCCTGAGCACGAAGCGTGTCGCATGCCGTGATAATCTGCTGTGCTCGGGCTTCGCCATGTGCTCCAGCTGCGGTAAGCTCGTGCAATTCCGCTGCCGCCTGGGTTGCAATGTTGGTTGCTTCGCGCAGGTGTGCGACCACGGCAAGCGATTCTTCGAGTTCTGCGGCGCGAGCAAAGAGCGCATCAATGCCCACGGTTGCCGCCGCGAGCCGCTCGGCCATGTCACGTGTGGCCGACGCAACTGCATCGCGATGCGACCGTTGCACGCGCTCAAGCTCGGAGGTTAATTCAGCAGTGAGCGTGTCGGCCTTTGTGCGTGCATCGGTCACGGCACACTCGATCGACGCCGCCGCGACAGCACGCAGCGTGGCGTCGAGCTCCTTGGTCGCGCGTTGCTCCGCGGCTTTCACGGTTGTGTCGATGTGGACGGTCGCCTGTGCGATCGATTCAGCGAGCATTTCGTCGGCGGCGCGAGCGTTTGTGACGCACGCATCCAGCCGCGAGGCAAGTTCACTATCTAAAAGAGCCTTGGTCATTTCGTCAAGAACCCTGGTCAATTCGTCGGCCTTTACTGCTGCGTGTGCAGACGCGTTCATGAACGTTGTCTCGACCGAACGCTCCCCGTCGATCCGTGCTCGCTCCATCGATTCTCGTGCTCGCTCGCTCGTTGCGACGGCGGCCTCGATTGCTTCCTGAGCCATCCGCAACAGCGATGTAGACTCATCAATTGATGTCGCTGCGGCAAATGCGCGATCGCCCGCTGCATGGGCTGCGAGCCTGAATTCTTCGGTCGATGCGAACGCACGCGCAATGCGATCCTGCGCTTCGCTCGTAGTCAGTGCCAGAGTGGCGTCAATCTCTCGTGCGGCCTCGACGTTGAGTGTGAGTCGATCCATCATCGATTCGACACGGACGGCACAGGAATCGGTCACGCTTTGCACACGCTCGATGGTGCTCTGGGATTGTGCGTTGAAACCAGCCGACACCGATTCGACAACCGCAGTCAATCGCTCGATCCGCGCTTCGGCTTCGGTGTTCGACATTGTCAATGAAGACGCCGCGATCGCGGTGATGCGGCGGATCAACGCATCGGCTTGCGTATTTGCCCCATTGGTTGCCGACTCGAAAATCGACGTGACTCGGCGGATCAGTGCGTCCGCGTCTGTGGTGATCTGATGATTCGTTTCGTCCGAAGTAGCGGCGATCCGGTGGATGAGCGCGTCGGCGCCAGCAGTTGCTGCAGTCAGCCGCTGGGTCGCGCTGGAAGCAATTGTTGCTGCGGCGTGCACTTGTGCGAGCGATTCCTCGACCTGCTTACGCACCTGCTGCTGTATCATCGATTGCAGCGTGGTAGTCCCTTTGGCGAGTTCCTCGGCAACGACATCCTGAACCATGCCCCGGGCCATTTCTTTGGCGCGAGTCTCGATAAGGCCACGAATTGTCGCATCATCGATGGACAGATCCGCAAGGGCAATGTCCTTGACCTGCGCCACACGCGTTGCAAGCTCGCTGCGAGCGGCTTCAAGAACGCGCTCTGCACGAGTCACGCGCTGCTCGATTGCAGGAATGGCTTTCTGCGCCGAATCAAGGCGAAGTTCGAGGGCTTGGGTCGCCTCGCGAAGTTGGCTTCCAAGGCCCTTGACTTCGACAGTGGAGGATTCAAGGCTCGACACCTGTGTCGCGGCGTCACGTACGATCGCTCGAAGCGTGCCCGAGAGCTCCTCATACGCGCGTTGATCGATAAGCCGAGGCGATACAAAGACCGAATCAAGGATCGAATCAAGCTCGGAAAGGCGTGAACCGCCTGTGTGGCGAGGCGAGTTTTTAGTAGCTGCTTCGCGGTAGAGTGCTGGTGATTGTGCCACCGAGCCTTTGGAGAAGTTCGACGTAGCAGATTCGCGTCCCATGCCGGTTCCGGTTCCTTTTCCGATTCCGCTACCTGCAATTGTTCGCGATGCGGTGATCGTTCGCGCGATCGCGGCGATTTCTGTCGCTCGCTGTGCGATTGTGGCTGCTGCTTGCGGTTTGGGCGTGCTTGCAGGCTGGTTGAGCGTGCTCACGCCGGAGCCATTGCGAATGGGCGTGGGTGTCGGCGATGTTGCTGGTGCTAGGGCTTTGGGCGCGGGGAGTGCCATCGCGTGATCCTCCATGATCGTTTCGGCGAATGTTTTCAAGCGTCGTCACGCGTCCTGCGTGCCAAGATAGTGTATCGACTCTCGGGCTTCTTTGCCTGCAACACAAGCCCATGCCTTCAACGTGCTTGGAATGTGATTTGTACGTATGATTGCCTATGTTAGACGGGGTCGTGTTCGGCTTGCGGATGGTGTGTACACTACAGTTTCTTCTGTCCATGAGCCCTGACACTGACATGTCTTTGTCAGTATCAACGATATTCAAGTGGCCATAGTGCAGCATCCACCTTGTTTGGGCACGATTTGCTGTTACATTCTGACACCATGTCTCAAAGTCCAAAGCCCATCTCGCGATCTAAGCACACCAACGACCTTCATCGGTTGCTTCACATCATTGTTCTAACCCAGTCGGGACCAGGGTGGAACGCGACCAAGCTCGCTAAAGAGTGCGAGGTTGTCGAACGCACAATATATCGCGATGTCAAGAAGCTAATCAATGTCGGCGTACCCATCGAATACGACACCAAGGGTGAGGGGTATCGCGTCAGTGGCGAATTCTTCCTCCCTCCCGTGCAACTTACTAGCGAAGAAGCTATCGCGCTCGCGGTCTTGTGCGAAGAAATTGCCGGTCGTGATCAGATCGGATTTCTCTCACCCGCCTTGCGTGGCTTGCAAAAACTTCGCGCTCAGCTTCCCGCTGACTTGCGCGACGAAGTTTTGCGCAAGTCCAAACGCGTCAAGATTCGCACCGCCCAGCATGCTCCGCCCGGCGACCACGCCGACGTCTTCGCACATATGCAAGCCTCGATCGAAGCTGGCAAAGCCCTCGAGTGCGTCTACGAACGGCCCGGGCAAGGTTTCTCTGATCTCTCGCCCTTCACCTTTGAGCCCTACGCGCTCTTCTTTTCCGTTCGTGCCTGGTATGCCGTGGGAAGGCACCACAGCCGTAATGAAATCCGCAGCTTGAAACTGACTCGTTTCATGCGAGTCGCTCACACTACTCGTGCCTACTCCGTACCTTCGGAGTTCTCTCTCGAAAGATATCTGGGCAATGCCTGGTCGATGATCCGTGGCGACAAGGACTACGCCGTCGAGATTCGCTTTGACCCCAACTTTGCCCACAGCGTGATCGAAACGATGTGGCACCCGACACAAAACGTAGACGAGCACGCCGACGGCAGCGCGACATTCAAGTGCACCGTATCGGGCCTCGACGAAATAGCATGGTGGGTTTTGTCGATGGGCAACGCGTGCAAGGTGGTCCAGCCGCCGGAGCTTGCGAAACGTATTGCCAACGAAGCACGCAAGATCGCCGAGTCGTACGCGTAAACGCAAAGGGCTCTGGCAAGGGCTCTGGCGCGAAATTACAATCCCAGCGCACGTTCTGGATCGGCATACACCGAAGGCTTTGCATTCGCGTTTTCTTCCCGCACTTGCGTCGGATCATTCTTGCCGCCGAGCCCGCGGGGAAACGTCCTTCCCGCCATGGGCGAAACGTGTCCATCGGCAAAGACCGCGTTCGCCGAGCCACCTTCCGAACCAACATGCCGATATCCGATCCGCGAATTGGTCGAACCGATGCGGTTGTCGCGCTGCCGCCCTGCGTACAACCCGTCGGCGACCGAAATCAACTGCGCAGGCCGGGAGAACGCGCTGAGCTTCGTCTGCCGAATCGTCAGCCCATTGCTCGAAGAGCCATAGCCCACGCTCGCCGTATAAAACAAATCCGGCACCACATTCGCGACGGCACCGATGGGGTTGTCCGCGTTGATCCAATATGCCACGCGAATGACTTCGTTGAAATCACGATCC
>JBBRGG010000052.1:0-16582 GCA_038240875.1 Phycisphaerales bacterium
AATCACACGCCATCTGCACCTTCGGCGATCGATTCCTTATCATTCAAGAATCCAATATATATTTCACTCAAATGTATCTGTGATTATTGCTGCTCACCGGACAATGCGAGTAAAGACCAACCATATACAAGCGCGTAACAGGTGTTTGATATACGCATAAATCACAACTGCTTCACCAACATGATTTGAGATTCGTGCCGGTGGAGCCGGTGTTAATGAGTAAAAAACCGCAGTCAACCCAGTATTTGTACACAATTGCACTGCCGTGATTCTGGCTCAAACGCTTGCTGCACATGTGCTACGCAAGTATTCGGTGATTAATTTGTGTATAAGTGGCAAGAGATAACTGAATCAATCACTTGCATTTACACGTGTGAATAGGTACACTGAAAAAATGTCGATTTGTTGTACAGAAAGCCCCATCAAAGGAGGCAGACATGCACTATATCGCCGCAATCGGATTCGTCTTGACTATGCAGGCCATCGCTCAACCGGGAACGCCTGGTTGGAAGTACGGCGGGTACAACTGCGGATGTCTCGGAAATGCTTGTACGTGGACGACTGCCGACTGCAATAAATGTTGTAACGCTGCGGTTATCCCTACCCGACCGCTTAACCCGGGACAGGTTACTCATTGCCTTGCATTCTGCTTTCAGATGGGGCAGCCTTGCTGCAGCAATTCATGAAAGTACAACATCTTATACTTATACCAATGCTCTTACTTGGTGGAGCTTTTGTATGGTGGGCGTACCAACCTCGCAACCCTGTGCCCACCTCGACATTCCGGTTGCCGGGTAGAATAGCGGAAATAAAGGGAAATTTATCTACGTGGAATAAACCGGAAACTTCTTGGGTCCATAAAGCCGGCAATTCTGAAACTCACAATCAAGACATGTCTCGGCTCTGGAACGAAGTTCGACTTCAACGAATCTGGGGCGCAGATGAAGGCAACTTCATAGCCTATTGCCTCTCTGACCAACCGACATTTACAGGAAGCGATTGGACATCTGCGAATCTCATCGAGAATGAACGCGTTCAAAAATTAATGAATGCATCTGTTATTTTTTCTGAGCACCTGCTCATCGGCGGCGAGATTGACAATTCTAGACTTGCAGAGATTAAGGCGATTCTCATAGCAAGTCTCGATAGTCGTGTTTCATACGTTCGTGCCGCCGCCGTTGTCGCACTGGCAGAGTCAGACTACTTGGGCGACGCCAAGTTGCAGGCCCAAGTGGAGGCTCTGTCAAATGACCAGGACACGTATCTCAGTAGCGTTGTAAAGACTCAGGTCGAAAACCGGTACAATCGACTCAGGGGCGTTCGATGATAATTGTTCACTACAAATATTGTGGCCCTCGCAAGCGCAGACATGTCCAAGGCTTCTCTCTCATCGAACTTCTGGTTGTGATGGTGATTGTCGCTCTCCTTATCGCTTTGGTTCTCACTGCCCTTGGAACTGCCCGCGCAAGTGCCCGCCGTGTGGACTGTTACTCGAACCTTCGCACGCTCGGATTCGCAGTAGCTTCGTACTCGCAGAATAACCGCGACCGATTGCCATTCGCCACAAGACTTATCGATGTACGCGACGGTCAGTTGGCCCCGCTTGATATTCTAGCTGAGGAACTGCGCATACAACCACCTGCGGCGACAGCAAGCGGTGTCCGCACAGGGCCGCCATTTGTCTGCCCCGCCGATGACACGCAAGGTCCATTTACCGGTACGAGTTATCGCTACGGCCCAAGAGAACTTATGCGCATTCCAGAAATTTGGGGTGATGATCCACAACTTGCCGTTACAAGGATCTACGAAATTGGCCCTGAAGATCTGCCACTCTTCGCCGATATTGAGGCCTTCCACGGTCGTGATGGTCCACCTGAAAACATGCAAGTGGTTCTTTTTTCGCAGGCCGTTGGATCGCTCTCTGCAAGTCAGCCGTAAAGCTATTTTGGTAGACAATCTGACACTTTTGCGAGTTAAAAACGCTATCATAAAGAGCTGCCGTCAGTGATCGAACTAACTCGCAATCGTCCGATTGGCAACTCGGGCACAGCATGGGTCGCCTGGTGGCTTTGTTCGACAAGTTCCTTGCGCGACGCACCGCTCCAGATACGCGGTTGCCTCCAACGGAAGCTCTTTCAATCCAAGTTCTTCGAGCACGTTCAGCGCGTCGGTGGACGTTGTCGTATCCGAAGCAGTAGGTCCAGAAGCGATCACATCAAACCGATCACCGACGACATCGCTCAGGATTAACGAATGGACGTATCTGGCATGCATCGCTGCGGCGGCCAGTTGGCCGCCTTTGAGTTGTTTAACGTGCTTACGAACTGCGTTGAGCTGAACAATGGTGGCACCAGTATTTTGGATCGCGCGCGTCAACGCTGAGATAGATTCCAAAGAGATTTCATCCACCGGCTGCGTCGGATGCGCCGACCCACCCCAAGAAAGTAGAATAAGGAGTGATTCATCCGCTTTGGACTCCAGCGCAAAGGCCGAGATGGCGCGCCGCCTCAACACCCACCCACCTATCCTGCGGCCATGCTCATCTACCTCGACAGTGCCAACCTCGATGACGTCAAAGCCGCCGCGGACCTTGGTGTCCTCGATGGCGTAACCACCAACCCAACCCTCATCGCCAAAGAACGCGTGGATTACGGCAAGCGCCTCGCCGACATCTGCCAGATCGTCAAAGGCCCAGTCTCCGCCGAAGTCATCGCCACCGAAGCCAAAGCGATGCTCATCGAAGGCCGCGAACGCGCGAAAATTGCCCCCAACATCGTCGTTAAGCTCCCCTGCACTATCGAAGGCCTCAAGGCGTGCAAAGCCTTCTCCGACGAAGGCACCAAAACCAACATGACCCTCTGCTTCCAATCCCTCCAAGCACTCATGGTCGCCAAGGCCGGCGCGTTCCTCGTCAGCCCCTTCATCGGCCGCCTCGATGACATAGGCGAAGATGGCATGGAACTCATCCGCACCATTCGCGCCGTCTACGACAACTATGGCATCAAAACTCAAATCCTCGCCGCCTCCGTCCGCCACACCAATCACTTGCTCCACTGTGCCCTCGCCGGCGCCGACGTCGCCACCTGCCCACTCAGCGTCATCAAAGACACGATGAAGCACCCACTCACCGACATCGGCCTCGAGCGCTTCCTCAAAGATTACAAAGCCGCATTCCCCGGCTGAAATCAGCCTATTTTCGTAGCCTGTACCGATGCACTTGCCTTTATAGTTGCCTTCGAGACCCCCAACTTTCACGAGGGGGTCTTTTTTGTCTTTACTTCTTCCCAGCCACAAACTTCTTCGCTCGCTCCGCATCCACCGCGTTCTTCCAATTCCCATCCTTCTTTATCCACGACCCCACGATGATCGCGTGCGCTCGCTCCAACAACATCGGAACCTGCTCCGGCGTCGCCCCCGACCCCACGATAATCGGCAGCTTCGTCGCCGCCCCCACCGCTTCAAGATCCGCCAAACTCGTCGCCGAACCGGTAAACTTTCCAGTCACGATCAGCGCGTCCGCTCCGAAAAATTCCGCGGCGTGCGCCTCATCCGCCAACGTCAAATCGCTCGTTAGCGCATGCGACGCGTGCTTTTTCTGGATGTCCGCACAAATCGCGACATGCTCCGCGCTAATTGCCCTGCGATACCGCAGCAAAGGCCCCGCCGACGCCTCGGCCATCAACCCTTCATCCGCAACATGCGCATGCACAAAGTTCTCGCACCGGATAAAGACTGGCCCGAAACCTCCCCCACCAACAGCAAGCGCAACCGCCAGCGCCTCGCGCTCACCACGCGACAATATCTGCACACCCAAAGGCATGCTCCCAATTGCCTCACGCACCGCAATTGCGACCGCCGTCATCGCAGCCGTCGTCGTGGGCAAATGTGGCCCATTCACATACGGCGCATCGTGCATGTTCTCAACCAGTACGCAATCAAACCCCGCATCAACTAACACCTTTGCCTCCGCCGCCGCAGCCTGCGCCATCGCGCGAATGTCCGGTCCCACTCGCGCCCCACCAGGCGTAGGCCCAACGTGCACCATGCCGATCAAGCTCCCGGCGGGAAACACAAACTCTTCATTCATTCCCTGTGATCCCATGCCCCCTCCCATCCATATTCATTACGCTTTCACAACCCGCGCAATCATCGGCCCACGCACCCGCGCCATCGCGTCCCGCGTATCTACCACCAACTTCGCGCACCGCCCAATCATCTCATAATCTACCCGCGTGTGGTCCGTCACGATCAGCACGCAATCCGCCTCGCGCACCCTCGCCTCGTCAAGCTCCACACTCTCAAGCCCAAGCCGGTACTTTCGCATCGACGGAAACGTCGGCACATGCGGATCGTGATAGCTCACCCGCGCCCCAAGCTCAATCAATCGCGTCGCGATCTCCGCAGCCGGCGTCTCGCGAACATCATCAATGTCCTTCTTGTACGCGATACCCATTACCAACACTCGCGCCCCACGCAACGACTTTTCTTCGTCATTCAGCGCAAGCCCAACCTTCTCTACCACCAACCTCGGCATCGTCGAGTTGATCTCTCCCGCCAACTCAATAAACCGTGTCCGATGCCCAAACTCTCGCGCCTTATACGTCAAGTAAAACGGATCAATCGGGATGCAGTGCCCACCCAACCCCGGCCCCGGATAAAACGGCTGGAATCCAAACGGCTTCGTCGCCGCCGCCTTTATCACACTCCAAATATCAATCCCCATATCCGCAAACACAGGCTTTAATTCATTCACCAACGCGATATTCACCGCGCGATAAATATTCTCCAGTAACTTCGCCGCCTCCGCGACCTCCGCGCTCTCTACCGCGATCACCTTCGCCACCGCCGCCGAATACAACGCAACTCCAACTCGCGTGCTGACCGGATCAACCCCGCCCACAACGCGCGGAATCGTGCTCGTGTCGATCCCTTCTCGCCCAGGATCTTCACGCTCAGGGCTAAATACCAAATACACGCTCGTATCGCCAACAAAGCCTGCTCGCGTCAAAATCTCTCCACACACTTCCCGCGTCGTCCCCGGATAGCTCGTCGATTCCAGCGACACAAGCGTCCCCGGCGTGATCACCGACGCCACCATCTTCGTCGACGCAATCACGTACGACAAGTCTGGCTGCTCATGCGCGTCCAAAGGCGTAGGCACGCACAACACCACCGCATCGCACGTTCCCAGTTCCTTCGGGTCCGCCGTCGGCATAAACCGTGGCGACGCCGCCAAGTCTCGCACCAACTGCTCTCCCAAGTGCTTCAAATACGCTCGTCCCGCCTTCAAGTCCTCGATCTTCTTCGCATCAACGTCATACCCAACAACCTCAAACCCCGCCGCGTGCATCGCGCGAACCAAAGGCAGGCCAACATACCCCAGCCCAACTACGCCCACACGTGCCTCGCGACGTTCAAACTTCGCGATTAACTCCGCCGCTCGCGCGGGCAAGTTCATATCCATCCCCACATCACCAGTCGGCGAGGGATTGCCTTCACCTCGATTGACACGCTTACCACCATGCTTGCCTTCGCCAGGTTGTTCGTCTTCACTATTTCCATGCTTCGCCTGCGTCACGCCGCCTCCAGTGTCCCAAATTTACAAGCGACTCGTTTGTTCGTGCACAACGCTCGCGCGCACTATATAACAGCCGGGCGAGTTGCCTTTCTGCTTCACATCGCCACGCCTCTCCACATTGATCAGAGCACACTCCAATTCGCATCCCACAGAATCAAGTTCAAAATCTTCACCAGAACCCGTCGCCGTCGAACTGATTTGCACCCATGCAAGCCACGAGCTGGTTCCAATCTGTCAATGCCGCCTTCGTCATCATCATGGCACTCCTCTTCGCCTTCATCTGGACCTTCCTAGGCAGGCGCAAACGCAACCCATCTCAACCTGTCAAAATCGCTCTGGGCCTTCTCTTCCTCGGCCTCTTACATCTTCCTCGTCTATGGCGAGAACATCACCAGCATCGCCCAAAACGCAGCACTAGGAACCGCCGCCACCGTCGCCAAAACCTACATGTTCTTTGTCATCGCCGCCTACTTCTGGCACACCGTTGGCGAGCTTTGCCTCTCTCCCACCGGCCTTGCCTATGTCACCCGCACCGCACCAGTCCGCCTCATCAGCCTTCTCATGGGCATCTGGTTTATCTCCAGCTTCCTCGCCAACCTCGGCGGCGGGCTCATCGCTACAAAGGTCAAAGCCATCGAATCCGGCCAAATCAAAATGCCATGGAACTTCGGCGGCCAAGCCGACTTCTTCTTCCTCTTCGTCGTTACCAGCATCGTCGCTAGCCTTGTCATCCTCGCCCTCTCACCACTCCTAAACAAACTCCAGCGCAACCCCAACGACTAACGCACCTCGTCCGTACATTGCCCGGCATTTGCCTTGGCCTAGGGTGGTCCGGTCGTCCCGACCAGATTTCTTCTTCGTGCCATCAGGATCGGTTCGATCCTGATGCGATTATCAGCAGTGACAAAAAGAATTCAACACGAGCTCTCGACTCATCACATCACGACTCCCCTCTTCTCAACCACACCTCTACATCATGCGCGAAGGCTTCAAACCCGCGAAGCGCCGACGCCGCTCGCACCGAATTTGGCGAAGGCACAACAACTTCTCCACCGATCAACGCTCGCAAAGCCTTGGCCCAACTCGCCGGGTTCGACGCCTCCACCAACATCCCATTCTCACCCTCTCGTATCAACTCACCAGGCCCGCCAAGATCGCTCACCAGCGTGAACTTTCCCGCGTTCAAATGCTCCATCACCACCAAAGGCGAGTTGTCCAGCCCGGCATTTGGAAACACTCCAACGTCGTACTCACGCCACGCCGACTCGATCCGCCCGAGTGAGTACGCCCCTAAAAACGCAATCTCAGGCACACCCTTCATCCACTCTCGCAGCGGCTCATCCCCACCACTTGCATGCACCAGCACATGCAATCGCGCCCGCTCATGTGGCTCTAGTATCAACAAAGCTCGCAGCAACGTCACCAACCCTTTGTTTGGATGCACCGTTCCAAAGAACGCCAATCGCAAAGGCCGCGCGTCGCCAACACTCCAAGGCATTTGGTCCGCACCCGCATCCTCTCGCGCCATCAAACGTAGCCGATCCACATGTGGCAATCCCAGTGGCACGAGCACCAATCTCAATTGATCCACGCCCATCGCCGCGTGCACGTCCATCACGAACCTACTCGGGCACAAAATCTTCGCCGCCGCGTTCATCGCTTCAACCGCTTTCACACGCCGCGTGCCGTAGTCGTTGAGTACGCGCAGGTGATGGTCCCCTCTGAGCAACTTCTTTACCCGCCCGGGTACATGTGGCTCAGCTTCTTTAATGTACAGAGGCAATGCCGCATCAGCCCTGGTACATGCAACTCGTTTATCGCCAAATGTTTCCACGACAGCGTTCGCATCATCCAACGTGGCATCCAACGCGTCGGACTTGAACGCACGCTTCACCCACGCCTTGCCCAATCGCGCACCGGTAACCACATGCGTATACACGCCAACACCAAGCATGCCATCAACGCTTTGCTGCCGCCGACGCCTCGCTCGCTCGGCCTTTGGATCCGGTCCACGCAAGCACCCTTCGCACGCGCGCCCGCCATCAAAGTCGTCGCATACCCGCGATTCACACTGATTCAGATCCACCTGCGGGCACACGCCATAGTAATTATGTGTCGTGTACACCACCCGAACTCCAGCCGCCGCGAGCGCCGGAATCAACTCAAACGAATACCCCTCCAGCGAATGCACGTGCGCAACCTCTATCCGCGCCGCCTTGGCAAACTTAACCAACATCCGCGTTTGCTCAGGCGCAGAAATTTGCCCTGCAACATTGCGAAAGTTGATATTCCCCGTCGCCAAGTTCGGGCTATTCACAAAGTCCAGGCACGCGCACCCCCGCCAAACCCGATCCTCCACCAGCCCCATCCCCTCAAACGCGCGATACGTCAGCCCCGACGCAATCGCCGCAACGCGAAACCCGCGCGTCCGCAGCCGCGCTGCCAGAACGCTGGCTACCAGGTTCAACCCCGAACCCACCCGCTCTTGCGCATAGATCGGCGCCCACGACAGTTGCATCATCCTCACCACACCAGCATCGTCCCAACCCGTGCGCGTAAGCATCGCCCTCACCCGTGGCGACACACCCGTTGCATCGTCTTGTTTCATGCGCGCGCTCCGAGCAACTGCATGTACAACGCCTCAATTGCAACCCCGTGCCCTTCCATCGTTCTAAGTGGCGAATCGTCCAATTGAATATTCCGCCGCATTGCATCAATTTTTTCCGGTGCCGCGGCAACTTCGGCAAGCTTTGCCCCCAAATCCGCCACGTCGTTCCCTCGAAAGAGCATGCCATTCTGGCCCGACTTCACCAAATCCGGAATCCCGCCGACCGCCGCCCCAAGCACCGGCACGCAACATGCGAGATATTCCATCACCGTCTGTGGCCCATTGTCCCACCACACGCTGGGTACCACGCCTAAGTCTTTGCCCGCCAAAATCCAAGGCACGCGCTCGTACGCATACCCACGCTCCACCGAAACATCTGCAAGCCTCTTTCCAAGCGCAAGCAATCGCGGCTCGATGGTCTCGACATCTTTCGCGTGTACGTGCAGCGCAAACCTAGCTGCGGCCTTGGGTTCCAGTTGTTCGAGCGCTTCGACCAAAACGTGCAAACCCTTGTACTCGTTGTGGTATCCTAAAAATACTAAACGAATCGGGCGCGTGGGCGCACTCGCAAAGCTCGGCGGCGCCACCTCAACACCCTGCGCAGCAAGCACTTGTGCCACTTCTCCAGCAAGCTCGATCATCCGCGTACCAATTGGCATCTCGCGCAACACATCGAGCTTGACGCCGAGTGCTTCAAACTTAGCACGGACAAATGACGAAACGCCGAGGACCGCATCGCAGCGTGAAAGAGCCGCGATCATCGCTGCTCTTCGTGTGGCGTATTGATTTGGTGCATAGGCACTTTTGGGCTCGGGTGCAATCGTGTTATCGATCGTGAGCTGCACGCGCGATGTACCAGGGTTGAGCGCACGAATCTGGTTACTCACACTCGCGCGCGCGGGCTCGATGGGCAACTTCAATCGCCTCCGAATTTCTTCATCCGGAGAGTGTGTGCGAACACAGGAAACGCACGCGTGCCCATTTTCAAACGACGCGCACGGCTCGCGCCGCGAACCAGTTGCAGATCTCGCGCCCACGTCTGTAAACTCTTTCATCAAGTACACCTGCGGGCACACGGTGTGGTAGTTGTGCAGGCTGTAGACCACTCGAGGGACGCCAACACGTTGGTTCGTGCGCGGATTTTGCAGAGTTGGGGTTGCGCGAGCAGCGTCGATGCAGCCAGCGCTGAAGCCTTCGATGTTGTGAAAGTGAACGACATCGGGCTGGAGCGTGCGCACAAACTCGGTCACAACACGTTCGAGATCTGGCGCGCTGGCCTCGAAGTTTGGCTCATTAAATTGGAAGATCGAGGGCGCGATCACCGGGCTGTCTTCAACTTCGTACACGGCAATCGCGGACGTGGCCAACGGGCGAAAGTCGGGCCGTTTGTGGATACGTGGCGGAGCCCATTGGTTCTGCGCACCATCACGAGCGCGTGTGTAGGTCATGCCGGAGGACAAGTAGGTAACTTGGTGCCCTCTACGCGCGAGTTCGAGTGCGAGGCCTTGGCAATAGCCGTTGGCGCCGCCACCTACTGCTGCGCCGTCGGCAATCCAGGCCCAGTTGATCAGAAGAATTCGCATCTGGAGCGAGTATACCTGCTTCGTCGTCGTCAATAATTTGGCGAATAAAACGTGATGTATCGCAACACCGCGCGATTGAAATCCGCTCAGGCTTTAAGGCTTCGCGGTGAGCTCGAGCGTGTACCGACCGATTGCCTCGGCGACTACCCACGAAGGCTTCCACTTGAGGCCCGTAGCTGTCGCACGCATATCGGCCTGCGTGAAGTCCTGGTAGAACGCACGGACTTCGACGGGCATCTCGAAGTATTCGGTTGCGAGGTGCGAAACGGGCAAATCAAGCGCGGCACGGATCGCGACGATGACGTCGTTGAAGCTGGTGGCAACACCAGAGCCAACGTTGTAAACGCCTGGGATTACTCGGCCACCATCGATGCCCGAGGCTGCGATCGTGCACATAACTACGTCGTCGATGTAGACCTGATCGCGCGACTGCGAGCCATCGGCAAACAAGCGTGGGGATTGTCCTTCGATTAACCTGCGCGCGAGTTGATAGACCATCGACGCCATCTTTCCCTTGCGCGATTCGCCCGGACCAAAGACGTTGAAATAGCGCAGGCCCACGACATGCTGTGGCGTACCTGCGCCAGAAGTCATCGCGTGGTGCTCGACTTCCATCATCCACTTGCTAAAGCCGTAGGGGTTGCTGGGGTTGCCGGCGGCATCGATGGGGAATGCTTCGCGGCGAGCGGCGTGGGAAGGCGTGCCATAGGTCGCGGCGGAGGATGCGTAAACCAAAGGGACACGTGATTCTTTTGCGGCGTGGATCATGCCCCGAAACCCGC
This sequence comes from Phycisphaerales bacterium, assembly GCA_038240875.1. Taxonomy (GTDB): domain Bacteria; phylum Planctomycetota; class Phycisphaerae; order Phycisphaerales; family UBA1924; genus JBBRGG01. The sequence continues at coordinate 10,552 of JBBRGG010000052.1, forward strand.
CAACGTTCTCTCGGAACATGAGCCCTTCGTCCATAATGGTGGTGTCGGTGATTGCGCCTAGATGAAATAGAGCGCGAGGCTTGTGCAGGTTGAGCAGCGCGTGCCAATCGATATCGCAGGATGATTCAGGGATGATGCCGCCATCGAACGGGCCGACGTTGTGGCGGGCGCACGCTTCGATGATGTTGGCCGACGCGCCAGTGCGGAAAGAATCAACGATGATGATGCGGGGACGAGGCGAACGGGCAAGAAGTGTGGCGACGAGATTAGAGCCGACGAAACCTGCACCGCCAGTCACGATGAATGTATCAGCGGCGGCGCGAGTGCCTGGCTTGCGACGAAGGTGGCGGCGTGGGGGTCGCTTGCTCATAACCTGTGCTCGCGTGCGGACGGGATAGGAATGGTCACGTCAGGTTCAACTGAACTTCAGGGGTCAAGGGCGGGCAGGAATACGAATCAATTGACCTACCCGCAAATCGTCGGGGCTGGCTAAGCGGTCTTTATTGGCTTCGTAGATCGCGTCGGCATATTTGATGTCGCCCAAGAGGCGTTTGGCGATGACACTGAGGGTGTCGCCGCGGGCGATGGTGTATTCGCGAGGCGTGATGGTTGATGGAGAAGCGGGGGTAGTGCCTGGAATTGTGCCGGGGTTGGGAGTAGGAGTATTGGGCTGAACAACAGGCAAGCCTTGGATATTCTTCCAGTCTTTCGCGATGCGGATCGTGCGACCCACGCGAAGCGAGGTTGGTGACATAAGCGGGTTGGCTTCGGCGACAGCCCAGGCAAGGCGAGAGTCGCCATAGTACTGATTGGCGATTGAAGAGAAGGTTTCGCCTTGCTTAATTATGTGGCTGATGAACTCAGGCGGAACGACGGCAATTGGCCTTAGTGGCTGTGATGGAAAGTTGGCCGAGGGATTTGATGATGGGATGAGCGGATCAACCAATGGGGGCGGGCGAAGCAGGTCGGGCGAGCGTGAGGACGATGAGCTGTTGGAGTTGCGCGGCTGAGTTGGAAGGATAGAACCAATATCGGGTTCACGCACGCTGGGAGTACGAGCTACACCAGAGCCCGAAGGCAAGCGTTGATCCCACTCGCGGATATCGGCTTCTGATGACCGTGAGATTTTGCTTTCGCCTTTGTATAGCCAATACGTAGCGATCCATAGCGATGCCAAGAGCAGCAGAGCACCGGCGATCCTTCCAATTCCAGCATCCATGCCGGCATCTCCGTATGTGTAATGGGACAACAGTTCAGATTAGTATATAGAACGATAAAGACGGTATGAAGCTGAAATAGATGATGAAGATGACGACAAAGACGAATTCAATTAAGGCAAGTATATTACATCGCGGCGGGTTCAGCTTCGACGGCCTCGAAGGCCTTTTGCTGTTTGCGCGACCAGACGATCGGAGCGGCGACCGCGACCGAGGAGTAGGTGCCGATGACGAGGCCGACGAAGAGTGCGAAGGCGAACGCACGCATGCCTTCGCCGCCATAAATGTAGAGGATTAGGCAGGAGAAGAGTGTTGTGCCGCCGGTGATGAGGGTACGCGAGAAGGTCTGGTTGATGCTGGCGTTGATGATCTTGGCAGAGGCGTATGGGTTCCTGCCACGGTTCTCACGGATGCGGTCCATGATGACGACGGTGTCGTTCAATGAGTAGCCAGCGATTGTGAGCAGAGCGGCGATGAGGTTGAGGTCAATCTTGAATGGAAGTAGGCCGATAGACGCGGCGAAGTCGTGGGTCGCAGGATTTTCGTACAAGAACTCGGCGAGCGCGATGAAGCCCAGGACTGTTACGACGTCGTGCACCAGCGCGACGATCGCGGCGATTGCATAGCGGGGCGTCTTGAAGCGGATCCAGATGTAAATGCCGATCAGGAGGAAGCTCAGGACCGTAGCGGTAATCGCGTTAGCCTGGAACGTGGCGGCGATTGCTGGGCTGAAGTTGTGGACGCTTGCAGGCGTGCTCGCTTCAGTCAGGGCTTCATTAACGAGCTTCCATTCGACGGCGGAAAGTGCATCGGCGCGGCGAGCGCGGTTTACTTCGGGATCGATGACGACCAACACCGCGGATTTGACTGCGTTTTCATTGCCTTCGAGGACGATTAGATCACGCTTGCGGCCCAAGGTGCCCGAGTAGTCTTGGGTCTCGCGCGTCATGTCAAGACGGCGGATAAGGCTGTCAAGAGTTTGCGTGGGAGTGATGTTGCGAATGACTACCGCGACGCCGCCGACATATTCGGCGATATCGTTGCGAACGTTTGGCGCGTCGATGTTGTCGCCCAAAACGGCACGATCAACCTCGTAGACCGGCGCTCGCTTGAAGTCGGTGATTTGCGAGCCAGTAAATGTCAGTGGAGGCTTATTTTCGAGCTTGTCGGCGAAGCGTTGGACGATTGCCTGGGTGATGACGTCGGCGTCGACGGCGAGCGTTTTGATGCTGAAGCGATCACTGGTGACGCCGTCGCTGGCGGGGTTGATTGGGAAGACTTCCGCGGTGTTGAGCATGCGAAGCTGCGAACCTTCGGGGGCCTGGCTCGCGATATCGGCGATCTGCGCGGCAACTTCGGGTCGGGCCATGGTGACGCGAGTGCCGCTACCGACGAGGGCTGCGGGATCGGGCTTAAATTGGAGGGTGATCTGGGTGCCGCCAAGAAACTCGTTGTCGAGCATCTTGGAACCTTGGTAGAAGACGAAGCCCAAGCCCATGGAAACGTAGACGAGGGAAATGGCAAAGAAGCCAAAGCGAAGGCGTAACCAATTAACGTTTGGGGTCAAGATGCGTTGCACGGCTGGGAACGCCATGGGGAGCATGCTTGCCTTTTTGACGCCAGCCACTAAGAGCAGGTCAAAGATGAAACGCGAGATAACAAGACAGGCAAATAGGGTCGAGACGACGCCGATGCCCATGGTGATGGCAAAGCCGCGGATTTCGGGGCTGCCCGTGTAGTAGAGGACGAAGCAGACGATAAGGTTGGTGATGTTGCCGTCGACGATTGCAGAGAGAGCTTTTTCATAACCAAGCCGCACAGCGCGTTTGAGATCGGCACCCTTATTCATTTCTTCGCGCATTCGTTCGTAGACGAGCACGTTGCTGTCGACGGCCATGCCGAAGGTGAGGATCATACCAGCGATACCGGGCATGGTGAAGGCGGCTTGCGAAAGAGACATCGCGCCCATGATGAGCAGCGCGTTGCACAGGAGCGCGATTACAGCGACGACCCCGTTGCCGAAGTAGTAGACGATCATGAATCCGGCAACGATGATGATTGAGTAGACTGCGGAGAGCATTCCCTTTTTGAGATTATCGATGCCAAGTTCGGGGCCGACCGAGGAGATGGAGATTGGGTCGCGCGAGAGCTTTGCCTGGAGCGAGCCGCCACCAAGGACGCGAATGATGTAGTTGATTTCCAGGACTGAGAAGGTGCCGGTGATACGGCCGGAGTCAGAAATCGCCGATTGAAGGGTTGGGGCGGTGTAGATTTCGTCATCAAGGAGCACTGCCATTTGGCGTTGAACATGGGCGTTGGTCAATTGACCGAGCAGGACACCACCACGTGCGTTCATGTCAAAGCCGATAGCATTGCGGCCGATCTCGTCGGTGGTCATGAACGCGCGAGAAACGGCACCGGTGCTTTCGCCCAGGACCAATCGCGTGTTGCGCGTGTCCCAGCAGAGCATGTAGTACGAGCCTTTGTGCTCCGCCGCGACGTACCCGCGTTGACCAAATAGGATCGCTGCGTTATCGGGAGAAAGCTTCAAGAACTCGGCTTCGGCTTTGTTGTCGATCCAGTTCTCGATCTTGTTGACTTTGTACCAGCGTGCCTCGGCGTCGCTCGTAGACTTTGGACCAAGTTCGGCGAGCTCGCGGCGGAGCAAGGATTCACGAGTCGGATCAATCTGGCCGCTGTTGATTGCTATGCGAAAGCTCAGAACGCCTGCGCCGCGAAGCATGCGGATGACTTCCTGCGGATCATCGAAACCTGTGCTTCTAGCTTGGTACGCGGCGTGCTTGGCCAGAATCTCGTCGATCTTTGCGATGGAATCCGAATCAGGGTGCGCCTCACGCAATCGCCGCTCGGCTTCTTCACGCGGGCTGGGAAGCTCGATGCGCCCTTCCTTGTCCTTGATGCTTGCACGAATCTTTGACGACTGGACCACGACGCGGATTTCGTCTGCGGTGATCACGGTTGAGAGGATGTTGACGCGAGCGCCATCGTATGCGATTTCCGCAGCGGCTAACTCGGTAAGGAGCGCGTCCTTGGACTCTTGAGTCGCGGCAGGATCAGTCTGAGCTAGCGTGAATGCCCGACGCTTTGCAGCGACATCGTCGGTGATGCCAGCCGCGTCGTTGAGGAGCGCGAGCTTGTTTGTTGAACCAAGCGACATCGCTTCAAAAGCCTTGGTGCGGTCTTCGATAGGAAGACGCATGGCTTGTTCGAGGCGCGATTCATTGATCGCGTTTCGACCAAGATCAGCGAGCGCGTCGTCAAAGCTCTGGCGTAGGGCTTTGGTCTCTTCGTTGGGCAAAGGAAGCGTGAGCTCGATGCGGTCGCTGCCTTGCGCGACGATGGTGATGTCCTTGACGCCGTCGGGGTCTAGTCGCTTTTTGATAGCGTCGATGGTCTTTGGAATGACCTCGTCAGCGCGTTCGTTATCGCCGATTTGGATGGTATAGATGAGGCTTACGCCACCTCGCAAGTCCTTGCCTAGGCGCAGGTTCTTCTCTGGCGGAATCACGGCCCAGCCAAAGAGCGTGAGAACAGCGACGATGATGACGGCGTACTTGAAAATCTGACGCATACGGGGCTTCTTGCTCGCGTAAACCGACCAAATGGTCGGGGAAGGTCTCGTTCACTTTGGATTCAGGCCACTGGTTTTTCCGCCCAGAGTTTACACTGAGGCAGTCGAAGCAGCAGGAGACTTAGCTTCGCGCAAGACGGTTTGCACAGAGGACTTGGAAACGCGGATCTTGCCTTCTTCGATGCGAATGACGACCTCGTCGTCGTTCATTTCAATGACTGTGCCAATGATCCCGCCAAGGGTCTGAACTTTGTCGTTGCGCTTTATGCTGCCCAGCAGTGCGGCGCGACGCTTCTTTTCTTTGCGACCTGAGGTCGTGCTCACCAGAATCATCACGATTAACATAACGGGCAAGAGCCAGATGATCGGACCCAAACCACCACTCGCAGCGGGCGCGACGTTCATCGGAGCACCGTTGCCGCCGATGATCGGAGCTGATTCAGAGCTTGCAGTCGGCGTGCCGACACCTGATGGCGCCATGATTGGTGCCGTCGCGCTCGAGGGAACGCCAACAGCCTGAACTGGTGCCGACACTACTGGGGCGTCTGCCTGGGCAAGAGTCGAAAAGAAGAACTGAACGTTGGAAGTTGCCGAGCCGGTATCCATGGAGATTGCTTTCCTACCTGCGGCCTAGTTGCTGTTGCGCCGTTTGGCGACCGCACCTAAGCCTTTGATTCAAGTCGTACGGACCACAACCCAATCGAAACTCGCTCCACAATTACCTGAACAGGTACAGCCGGGCGAATACCGAAGAGGTATATCGAGAGCGAATGCGTGGTCAACCGTGCCACCCGCCGATTCATCGGCGTGCAACAGAGTTGGTATAGGGTAGGAGGGGAGAGAGGCAAAGTGCGTTATTACCCAAGTCTTGCGACGCATGAACCTAGATTTTTCGGCTTGTGCTTCAAAGTTTGCTTACGTCATCCCTGCAGCGGCTATTGGCCAGCGGGCAACCAGGCTCGTCCAGTCGTCGGTGTTGATTGTTGCGCGAATATCAGCCATGAACCGCTGGAAGTGACGCAGGTTGTGGATCGTGACCAGCATCGGCCCCAACATTTCTCCGACCATGAATAGATGCCTGATGTACCCGCGGGTGAAGTGCCCAACGTAAATGGGCGCAAGTGCCTGCGTAGCAAGAGTTGCGTGCACCGCGTTCATGGGGTGCCAGTTGCCCCACTCAGCGCCACTGGGACCGGCACATACGAGGCAATCGCAACCGGCT
>JBBRGG010000053.1:0-16572 GCA_038240875.1 Phycisphaerales bacterium
CACCCGAGCCCCGAACGGCTTTCCGAAAGACATATCCCAGCACGAGAATGATCGCAATTACGCCCAAAAGAGACAGGATCGTGCGCACATTCGAGGCCAGACTTCCAGTCCCGTTGTCAACTCTACCACGCGAATCAGTGCTCGCAATCCCAGCTTTCTCGTTCGCTGAATCAACCTGTCCTGAACCTTGGCTCGCTGGCCTTGTGAACTTGTTTAGTGTGAACGTTTGACTCGATCCCTGACCATTTGGACTCACGCCGAGTGGCGTAGATTCGAGCTGATTTCCTACTGGTGCTTTGACTACAGGTAGTTGGCTTGCTAATGGCTGATGAACAGATACCTGGTTTGTGCGCACACCTGTGGCCGATCCATTTGCCTGGCCATTCGCCTGGCCATTCGCTTGGCCATTCGCTTGGCCACTCGGTTGGCCACTCGCTTGACCACTCGCTTGACCAGTTGTGGAAACGCTTTCATTAGATCCATTTGAGTCTATTTCCGGCTGGGGTACAGGCCCAGTTTGACCAACCACAACCTCTGGCGCAAACACGCACGTACTCAAAGCAAGCAACGTCGCCAATGTCACCATCACGCCGCGCGAACGCGATGAGCTGCGCCGGTTAGTCTCGCGATCCATGACCATCCTGGTCCTCAAATTGGCGTGCAACACTTTGATCGAGCACGCTTTCCAGCACGCGTTCCACGCATGCTCCTGTCTCAACAACACTTACGCAGCGGGCGAACCTTCTTTAACTCCGTTTTTGCCATCGACAGGTGTAATAATTTCATTGATGCGAACGCAGAAGTTATCGTTGAGTACGAGCACTTCGCCGCGGGCAACGTGCCGATCGTTGACGTATACGTCAACCGGATCCCCCGCGAGTTTGTCGAGTTCGACTACGGCTCCCTCGCTCAGTTTCAGTACATCTTCCACGAGCATCCGAGTTCGGCCCAGCTCGATCTTGACGTTGAGGTTTACATCCGACAACAGCGAAATAGCCCGCTGCTGCGCTGGCGAAAGAGAGACATCAAATGCCGGAAGTTCAAAGCGGTTACCCGAATTGCCCATGTCAGCGTTCGTAACGTGTGCAGCACCAGGACCTACGGCGTGCGTGCCTCGTGCGCTCGCGGACGCCGCGGCACCAGATTCAAGCATCGCCTGCGCCATCGCTTCGGCAATTGCATCGTTGGGATCACCGCGGCCCATTGACATGGAGTTCATTGCGCTTGCTGCGTTTGCCCCGGCACTATTGAGATCGTTGGTGATGTCACCCAAACCAGCGATTGCATCTTGCGCGGCTTTGAGTACTTCTTGCGCGTAGAGGTCACTAGCACTTGGACTTGCGGGCGAAGTGCCATCGCCTGTGGGTGTGGCGGCGTCGAGATTTTGATTCGGTAGTTCGTCGGCCATCCTGGCCCTCCCCGGCGGAAACCGGTTGGTTCGCCGCGATCCATCGCGACGGCTTGTGTGTGCACGTGCACCACTAAGCGAGGGCTTATCGGCAGCCAACATCGCAATACGTCAGAATTACCTCATTCTGTGCGCACTGCTTGCGTAGTTCCTGCGCGTGTGCTTGTTGCCTCTCGCGAATCTACCCGTTGACCCACAACAGATTGTGTAGACGTAAGCCGCACCACTACACAGATCGCGATTTTAACTGTGCGCCGAACGCTGAATACGTTTATTCAGCCGGGAATCCCTTGCACTTGGGAATAAGAATGCGTTTGACGCGGTCTTTGTTCTCGCCATCTTTGCCAAAGACCTGATTGACGAAGGAGAAGAGTTGGCGGTTGAGCGATTCGAGGCCTGGCTCTCTGAGTTGGCTGTTCTGTGCGCGGCGGAAGATCTGGGCGACGCCTTCGGAGAGCTCACCGTTGCGTTGTTCGAGCTGCTTTTCGATAAACTCTTGGTTCTTCGCCGGAACTTGAAGGATGATGGAGACGTCCCAGATCCAGGCTCGGCCGGTCTGGAGGTTCTGAAATTTCTCTTCGATCAAGGCGATTTCGACGGTAGCTTCGTGGTCATTTTTTTGCTCGCCATGAAGCTCGGTTTCTGCGGCGGCAGCAGCCTTTGGGCCGGTCATCTTGGCGACCATGAAAACTGCGATCCCCTGTATGATCATTAGGACCGCGACGATGCCGATGACTTTCGTCGGCTTCTTCTTGGGTGCTGGCTCGGCGGACTCTGCTGCTGGCTTAGCCTCTTCGCTTGACATCGGTTCTGGCTCCACGCGGGCGCGACGTGCACCCACGAGAAGCATCGACGCGATCGCGGGGCTACTGAAATCTACTCAAAGCGTGCGCACAAAGCTGGCCTATCGAGCTAGCGAGAAAGCCGAAGAAATTGGTGGGTAGGCAGTATGTGGGAGGTTTTCGGACCTGCTCGGAGCATCTCAGGCGGCTTTACGCGTCGAGGTTGAGCGATTGGTGGTTTCGGCTGCTGGCTGTTCAAAGTCGGCAATCGAGAAACTGCTCGCGGACTTGACATCTTGGATCGAGCGCGACCAGGCGATGATGGAGAAGGAGCCGAACAACCCCAATGCGAGCCAGCTTGCACCCATAGGCGTGGTAAGCCACGCGGTAGGGATGATGCCGAGGATTGAAACGGTAACGACGGCCAGCATGAACCAACCGATCATGGCAAGTCTCTTTCCGATAGATTCGGGGGCGTGGGTCGCGGCTTTGGCTAGGGCCGAATCGATGCGCATAAATCGCGTAACTGCGAGAGTGGCGGCAACGACGGTGCCAGAAGCCAAAAGCAAGCCGATTGCGAGGAGCGCGTCCATGCGTGATTCCTTAACGCCACGCGAAATACGTGGCGAGCTTCTCAACATCGGCGAAATAGGTATGGGACTTGATGAAGAGTTCTTGGACGTTGGATAAACGGGGAAGGCAGAAGACAGACGGCATTTTGGATTCTTGCTCGGCATTCGGGAAGGCAGAAGGCAGAAGCAAAGACAGCACCACGATTGGAGCAATCATGGTGGCACGAAAGCACTTGTTGGAGTGGGCGGAGACTCGTGTGATAGCAGAGTTTGAGCGACGAATCGGGCTTGGCTTACCTACCGAGAACAAGCAACTGTTGCATGAGTTCATCGACGGAGCGGATCACGCGTGAGGAAGCCGAGTAGCCGGTGGAGGCGGAGATCATTTTGATGAACTCTTCACCGATGTCGACGTTGGCGAGCTCGAGTGCGCCGCCGACGACTTGGCCGGCACCGAGGACGCCGGGTTGTGCGACGACGGCGGATCCGCTGTTGGCACCAGGGCCGAAGAGTGAGTCGCCGATTTCGACAAGGCCTTCGGGGTTGGAGAACGTAGCGAGAGCGACTTGGCCTAAGGGGCGGGTGAGGCCGTTAGAGAAGGCGCCGATGACGGTGCCGTCGGCGCCGACAGCGAAACCGGAGAGAGTGCCGATGGGTGAGCCATCGCGGAACGTAGCGGCGAGTTCGCTGGTGTCGTCGGCGAGGGATGTGACGTTTTCGGCTCCCCCACCGAAGCCGATGGTGAAGATGAGTGGCGTTGCAGCGCCGGTGCCAGCGCGATCGAGTGAGACGGGTGGCACACTGGTTGTCGAGAGGCGGCCATCGGTATCGAAGGTGAGCAGGCCAGTGGCGATGGCGAGATTGGTATCGGAGTCGTCGGCGCTTTCGACGAAATAACGCCAGGATGTGCCTGCGGTGCTGCGTGATTCGAGGACGGCGGAGATATCAACTTCGACAGGCGTGCCAAGAGAGTCGTAGACGACGAAGGTGGTGCGGATGCTCTCGCCGTTGGCGGCGTTGAATTTTTCGGTGGTGTTTGGGTGTCGGATGAACTGGCCCGACGCGCTTAAGAGACGAAGGTCGGTCGAGTCGATGCGGAGATCGTTGGCTGTGCCGACGTTGCCGACGATGGAGAGAAAGCCGGTTGCGGGATCGAGGGTGACGCCTGGGGTTAGGCCATCGGGGTTGGGCGTGGTATTGGTGGTGTTGATGCCGATGGATTGGGTGAGGAAAGCGCGGAGGTCGGCGACGGTTGTGGTCGCGGTGATGGGGAGCTCGATGGTTGGGATGGTTTTGCCGCCTTTTTCTGCGGCGCGAAGCTGGAGGCGTTGGCCCGCGGTGTAAAGGGGTGTGTTGGAACCGACGAGGAGTGGATCTTCGATTTCAACCAGGAGCGTGGTGTCTTCGATGATGTTGCCGAGTGCGGGCGAAGGGACTGCGGTAGCGATGGCGCGGAGGCCTCGGGATGGAGAGCCGCCGAGTGAGACGCGAGAACCCTGGGTGGCGATTGGGCCGTCGGCGTTGAGGTTGCCACGGAAGGAAATTTGCGTGGTGGCTTCGGCGATAGTGAGAGAGCCGAGGGGGATATTGATAGGTACGAGAGAGCCGCGGTTGATGTTGAATTGTTCGTTTACCCCGAAGCCCAAGAGGCGGCCGCCGTTGACGGTGGTGAGATCGCCTTGTGCGCTTCGGTTGAATGCGCCGTTGCGGGTGTAGGTGGTGCGATCGCCGACGCGAACGACGAAGAAACCATCGCCATCGATGGCGAGGTCGCGGGGTTGGCCAGTTGGTTGGATGGTGCCTGGATTGAAGTTGCGTTGGGTGCCAGCGGTATTAACGCCGAGGCCGATTTGGAAGGGGTTGGTGCCGCCATTGACGTCGCCTGGGGGCGTGCCGACGTTGTTGGTAAGGCTGAACTGTGTTGAGAAGAGCATTCGGCTGGACTTGAAGGCGGTGGTGTTGACGTTGGCAATATTGTTGCCAATAACGTCAAGGTTACGCGCGTTGGCGTTGAGGCCCGTGAGGGCGGTGAACATCGCGGTGGTCGAGGCCATGATGCCTCCAAATAAAGATCGGTGCGCGAAGGCGTTGGTGCCGAAGCGAGCCGTGGGTGAGTGATGGGCATCCATGCCCTTTGATGAACGAAGCGAGGCCTTCGTGCCACGCGATGAGTGATTGGGTTAACTTGCTCTACGGGCTGCGCTATCGGGATGGAGTAGAGAGGAAGGGTCGTTGTTGGGTTGGTTGAGAGCGGATTGGTTGTGGGAGGATTGGTTGAGAAGTTCGTCTAGGGCGATCTGGTGCGCGTCAGCCAAGGATGTGGTAGGAGTGAGGTTGACTGTGGCTGCGCCGAGCGTGCGAAGCAGGTCGTTTGAATTGCGGATGGCAAAGGTGGCGGGAAGGCTTGCGAGCGACTGTGTGCCCGGTGGCTGTGTGGTTGCGGTTGCTTTGAGGTTGGTGGAGGGTGGGGCGGCAGCACCGTTGTGTGTAGAAGTGATTGAAACGGTGTTTGACGAGGCGCCGAAGCCGGCGTTATCGAGATCGATGAAGGCGTCGATGCCGGAGATGATTTGGGAATTGTTGGTGTCGAGGATGCTGGTGATGGTTCGGCCACCGACATCAAGCTCGTATGGAGTGCCGTTGAGCACGACCATGGCGCGAATGGAGCCTGCGGCTTCGAGGATGTCGGCTGCTGCGGAGAGCTTGCCGATGTCTTCTGCGGAGAGCTTGACGTTTGGATTATCGCGAAGGCTGTAGGCGAGGGAGACTTCGCGTCCACTTGATACGCCACCTTTGCGTGCGCGGTTAAGGAGTGAGGCGAAGCTGGTAGCTTCTGCTGGGTTTGTGCTGGCGTGGTCGATGCCTGGAGGTAAAACGCCTGAGCCTAGGCGCGTGAGCAGCGATGCACCTTGTGCGGTTGAGTCGCTTGCTGGACGACGGCCATTCGCTGATGAAGCGGTAAGTGATGAGAGATCGAAGGCGCTCACATCGCGCTCCCGGCGAGCGCACGAGCAAAGGCTTGAGCGGCGGCCACAGGCGTAGATTGCGTTTCAATCTTTGATTGCGTTGCGGCTTGGGGTGCTGTAGCGGCGGATGTTGCGGCGGCGGTGGTTGGTGCGGCGTCGGGCTCGCGGATGGCGTCGACCTTATCGAAGCTGATGATCTCACCGTTTTTCAGGGAGACGACTGTGCCCTCGGTGGTGCGGACGACGCTCTTAACGATGCCTGAGACGCGGCCTGATTCGTCGCTGATGCCGCTGACGAACTTGCCTATAACGCTGGTGGCGGCAGCGAAAGACTGCTGATCAACGAGGCTTCCAAGGTTTGTGGAAAGATCGAGGTCGCTCTGGATGTTGCGGATGTTGGCGATCTGTTGGATGAGCGCGTTGGTGTCGTTAGGCGCAAGAGGATCTTGGTTGGTCAGCTCTTCAAAGATGAGCTTGGTGAAATCTTCGCTGGTCATGGCGGAAAAGCCGGACTCTTTGGCTTTGGTGGTCGTGGTGGTGTTGTTGCCGCTGGCGATAATGGAGGCTGCATCCATAGGTGGAACTCCGATGAAGCTGTGCTTGAGGGTGTGATTGGGGCGCAATTAGTTCAGCGTGCTGTACGAAGCGCGAGAAGACTAAATGAGAACGTCAACACGCAGGTGCCAATTACCGAGATCGTCGCTCAAGTGCTCAAATCGGCTGAAGGATTGAGGCGAAGGCTGGTCGATTGCGTCGCTGGAAGCGAACGCCGAGACTGTAAGTTGGTTATCGTGATTTGAGTCGTTGCGTGCGTTGTCATGCGCGTGTTGATGTGAGCCTGGTGCTGAATCGCCGGTAAAGCCTGGTACGTTTTCGCTATCGCGAGTTCCATCGCGTGAAGCGGTGAGAGTGGGCTCTTGGGCTCCGCCCTGAGCACGAGGATCTGGTTCTTGAACACGAAGCGAGTTACCATTTGAGGCACCAAATGAGTCACGCAAGGGATCGGTAGATCGGTCGCGCGAGACATTGGGTTTGGATGACGCCGTGCGCTCCGCGCCGACGACGGTGATCCGATCAACGATGAGGCCTTGCGCTTCCAGCGCAGAACGAAGGCCGTAGTGGGTTGAGTTAAGCAATTGGCGTGCCTGAGGCGAATCAGCGTCGATTCGGGCAGAAACACGCCCGTCTTGAACTCGAACCTCGATCTTGAGAGGGCCCAGGGAATCAGGCGAGATCCGCAAGGTTAACGTGCCTTCGCGTTGACGAACTGCGGCTGCGAGGCCTCGAGCAACTTGCGAGGTGAACGCTGCGGGATCATCGGTTGGGAGTGGTTGCTGGGTGTTCGTGGCTGCGTTTGCGTTTTTCGATGTGTTCGTGCGCGACGACGCGGTGCTCCACATGCGAAGCGGATCGCGCTGGCCACCAAGGAGGCCGGGTGCGGTTGGTGCTGGGGGCGCGTTTGCTGCGGGAGCAGGCTTGAAGTTCGCGGATGCTGAGGTGGAAGAGTTTGTAGTTGGGTTTGAATTTTGGTTCGAGGTTGAGCCAGTAGCTGCAATTGTGTTCGTGCGCGAGTTGGGGTTGGAGTTTGAGTTGAAGTTGGGGTTATTGCCTTGATTTGAAGTCGAATTATCGTCGTTCGCCGAGGCTGCTGTATACGCGGAAGTGCCTGCAGAGTTTGCGAGAAACGACTTTGCAGATGGATCCGAAGAACCTCGTGCGGACGCGGCATCAAGTGAACTTGAATTTGCGGTAGCGGTTGCCGACGCGTTGGTCGAAGCTTCGCGAGCTTGGGCTGAGCGTGCGTCGTTGGCGTTTCGTGCTCGCTCATCAGTGCTTGATTCATTCGCGCTGTTGTATGCGTTTTTATTCGCTGCATCTTGATCGGATTCACCACGTAGTTCGGCGGCGGCACGATCGGCGATGTCAACTTCGCCAGCGAGAGTTCGTTGTGCATCGAGCACGGGGCGACGGTCGTTCACTTGGGCAACAGGATTTATTGTGGCTGCCGAGGGCGAATTCGCGTCAGTATTGGATCGTGCGGCGCCGTCGGCTTTAGATGTGCTCTTTGAGGAACGACGCGCAGGATTGGCGTTGTTGGCGTTGTTTGTGCCGAGGCGCGCGTTCAATTCTTGCGCGGCTCGGTCGCTAGCGGAATTGCTTGCAGCTGCGTTGAGCGTTGAAGAAGAGAACCACGCAGCGAGGGTTTCGTCAAAAGATGGCGCGTCAGAATTGGTTTCGTTTGCAGCGACGTTTGGACGCTGAGAGTCGGCTTGATCGGCTGAGTGGGCAGTAATTTGCGAGCGATTCGAACTTGATTCGCTCTGGAACGGATTGTTAGGAGGGTTTGTTGTTGGGTTGGGCGCGCGTGAAGCAAGCGCTCCAGAAGGAGTGTGGCTTGCGAGCAACGAGTTATGACGAGGTGTGGTTTGTACGGTGGTCAAGGTTGTGCGCCAGGCACTTGGGCGAATTGCCCAAGGGCTCTGACGCGTTCAAGCAAATCCGCTGCCAATGCGGGATCGGCCTTGGCGAGCTCGGTCATGATCCGACCACGAGGGCGTTCGTCCATCGCGTTGAGATAAGTCACGGCGGTATCGACGCCGGAGAGTTCGGCGACGCCGGACGCGGCGGCGGCTTGGTTTGCTATCGACGCTGGAGCATTCGCGGCGGGGAGAGTCGAAGCGGGTTGTGTGCCTGCTTGGCCCGCTGCGCCAGTTGGCGCGGGCTGTCCACGCTGCATGATTTGCATCAGGACCGCGGTTGCTTCGACGGGCTTGAGCGCGGAAAGTACGCCTAAGGCGCGCTGGAATTGTTCGCCTTCCACGGCTTCTTTCTGGCGATTGACAAGCTGCGCAAAGGCTTTTTCGCGTTGAGTCAAGTCTATGCGAGCCGTATCGATCTCGGCACGTTGGCGGTCGAGTTGGTTTCGCAGATCTTCGATTTCGCGGCGAAGTCGCTGGGCACGCTGGCGATCAAGTTCGGTTGCTTCGAGTCGCGCGTCGAGGCGTTCTTGTGCGGAAAGCGGCGGCTGAGACGCCTTGGCTTCGGCTTCAGCCTTTACTTTCGCGGCGGCGGCTTCGCTAACTTTGGAGTCGGCTTCGGCCTTCTCACTCGAGAGGGTTTTGGACATCATCATGCGGAGTTCACGCATGCGGTCAACGTTTAGGCGGTCGCTGGTGTGCAACCAGCCCAGGAGGCCGCCGAGCGCTAGAAGATTGGCGACGGCAAAGATCGAGATGGCGGTCCATAAGGTTTTCATGGCATGCTCCCACGCGTCCGAACACGCATCACGGCAATTTCATCGAGCAATGCGTCCTGCTTCCGCGATTCTTGTTTGAGGTACGCCGCCCGTTGCTTTGTCTTCAGGAGCTCAACCCCCTTGCGACGGGTGGTGGCGTCCAATAGAACTTTGCGGGAACGTGACAGCCGTTCGAGAACTCCCGCAAGCGCGAGGATGAGCCTGCGCTCTTCGGTTGCGCAGCGAAAGCCAGCATGGGCCTGGAGTTTGACGCGGGTCAGATCGACTGCTATTGGTGCGCCGCCGATTGTGTATTCGTTGGCACTCAGCGCTTCACGCAGGTCGTCGCGTTCGATGTTGGCGGTCGCGCGAATTTCTGCCAAGCGTTCTTCGTAGCGTGCTCGCTCGCGCTCTAAATCGGCGACGGCTCGCTGCTTCTCTCGCTCGATTGCAATGCGATGCTCGAGGACGGGTTCGAGTGTGAAGATAAAGCTTGCCATCGGAAGAACTCCAGCGATACAGAATATACGACTTTGATACTTGTACGAATCAACTTTGATTTAGGTGCGGTGGCGAGGCGGAGAGAGATCAGACACGAGCGGCCTTGTTGGCTTTCAGACGCGCGATTGCATCGGTAGTCTCTCGCGCGAGCTTCATGAGGGTTTGGCGTGCGGTCGTAAATTGGTCGACATCGTCGCGCCCCTGGCGAAGGAGTGATTCGATGCGTGGAAAGCAATCAATCGCGACATCGGCTTCGGGATCGCTGCCACGGGCATACGCGCCGATCTGCACGAGGTCTTCGATTTCGGTGTACTTCGCGAGCATGCGGATGATCTGGCGACGGGAAGCCTGATGGTCTAAATCGGTTATGTCGTCCATGACGCGACTAACCGAATCAAGCACATCAACCGCGGGAAAATGGCCACGCTGCGCGAGGCGACGCGAGAGGACGATGTGCCCATCCAAGATGCCTCGGGCGGCGTCGGCGATAGGTTCGGTCATGTCGTCGCCTTCGACGAGGATGGTGTAGAGGCCGGTGATGGAGCCACGCGGATAAGCGGTCGAAGTTGCGAGCGCAGTGGTTGGTTCAATTGCGCCAGCGCGCTCAAGGAGTAGGGCGAGCTGCGAGAAAACGCTGGGTGTGTAGCCTTTGTTTGCAGGGGGTTCACCAACGGAGAGGCCGATCTGGCGCTGGGCGTGAGCGAAGCGTGTGACCGAGTCCATCATGAGAAGGACATCGCGGCCTTGGGAGCGGAAACATTCGCCAGCGGAACACGCAAATTTGGCGGCACGAATGCGCAAGACGGGCGACTCATCGCCGGTTGCAACGACGACGACGCTGCGCTTGAGGCCTTCGGTGCCTAGCGCGTGTTCGATGAAGTCCTTGACTTCGCGGCCACGTTCGCCGATGAGAGCGATAACGTTGACGTCGGCGTCGCTTCGTCGAGCAATGGAGCCTAAAAGCGTGCTTTTGCCTACACCTGGGCCGGCAAAGAGGCCTAGTCGCTGGCCACGCCCCATGGTGTTCATGAGGTCAACGCTGCGGATTCCGGTGAAGAGTGGTTGGGTGATTCGGCGGCGCGAGAGGGGGGCGATGGGCAATGGGTTGATGGGTGCGCGGATGGGTTCGGGGATCGGACCTTTGCCATCGATGGGCCTGCCCAAGCCATCGACTACGCGGCCCAAGAGGCCTTCGCCGACGAGCGCAGTTTGGTGGACTTCTTCGCCGAGTACTGCGTCGCCTGGCTTGATGCCATGGGTGTGACCTAGGAGCATGACCAGTGCGTGCTCGCGGGTAAAGCCGACGACCTCGCCAAAGCAGGCGGGCTCGCGTTCGACGTGTTTGCTGAGGGCACGGCCAGAGGCGCGGATAGAGACCAGTGCGCCAGCGGGAAGCGGCAGTTCATCAACCAAGACCATGAGGCCACGAAGCTCGGCGACCACGCCAACGACGCGCATCGAGAGGCACTGCGCCGAAGCCTCAAATGCGTGGGCGAGCAGGCTCATTCTGGCGTACTCCGCTTAGCGGGAGTTGTAGTGACGTGAGTTATTGTGGGAGTTGTTGTGGGAGATGTAGTAGGAGTAGCGGGGCTCGATACTACCGGCGTGATTGATTGCGTTTGTCCGGGCATGATCGCGTCGCAGATGCGGTCGAGCTGTGTATCAATTCGAGTATCAAACCAGCCACCAGCGGCGCTTCGCGCGATGCAACCGCCTTGGGGCATGGTTGGATCTTTCACCAATTCGGCGTGCTCAGCAAAGGGAAACCGCGCGAGTAACTCGGGGAGCGCCTTTGTGAGCATCTCGGCATCGAGCGGAGAGACGCGAATGACCAATCGCGTTGGCCGGGACGCGCACGCGAGGATTGCTTCAAGTTGTGCTTCGGCGATTGTCGGGTCTGTTTCGATGTGCTTGCGGACCACACGCCGAGCGATATCGAGGGCGAGCATCAGCACTTCGCGGCGTGCTTCACGTAGCATTGCTTGCCGTTCTTGTGTGAATGAGGCAAGCGCGTCGGTCCAGGTTCGTTCGATGGTTTGCAATGCGGCCTTGCGTTCGTTCAAGGCTTGTGCCAGGGCTTGTTCAAGGCCTTCTTCATGGCCTTTGTCGCGCCCCTCGGCAAGCCCGCGTGCAAAGCCTTCTTCGCGTGCGCCGGTGATGAGGCGTTCGCGCTCGGCGTGAGCAGCGACAACCAAGGCCTCGGCATCCGCTTTGGCCTTTATGCGGATCCGGTCGCCTTGGCGTACGAGATCACCCAGGTCCACGACCATTGCTTCGCGGGCCATGAGATCGGCGTCGGCTCTGCGGATTAAGGCCATCGCTCTTTACCTGCCTCCATTCATACACGCGATGCGAACGAGAACGCGTGCGTGTTTAGACTAATTGCTCGGTGTCGCCGCCACGGCCTTCGATGACGACTTCGCCCGCTTCTTCGAGTCGGCGCACGATGTCGACGATGCGTTGCTGGGACGATTCCACGTCGCTGACTTTGACCGGTCCCATGTACTGCATGTCTTCCTTGACCATCGAGGCGGCACGCTCGGACATATTGCGGAAGATCTTGTTTTTGAGATCTTCCGATGCGGTCTTGAGGGCGAGAGCAAGCTCGCTATTGTCGACTTCCTTGAGTACCGCCTGAATGCCCTTGTCGTTGACCTTGCCCACGTCCTCGAAGACAAACATAAGGCGGCGGATCTGCTCGACAAGATCAGGGTCTTCGGCTTCAAGCCCTTCGAGGATCGCCTTTTCAGTTGCGCGATCAGCGAGGTTCAAGATCTCGGCGACGGTCGGCACACCTCCGGCTTTTTCCATGCTCTGCACCAGCATGCTCGACAAGCGGCTTTCCAAACCACGCTCGACCTCACGGATTACTTCGGGGTTAGTCTGCTCCATGTTGGCAACACGCTTGATTACCTCGACTTGTTTCTGCATTGGTAAACCGCCCATGATCTCGGCGGCTTTATGGTGAGGCAAGTGGCACAGGATCAGCGCGATGGTCTGCGGATGCTCTTCCTGAATGAACGTCAGCAGGTTCTCGCTCTCGGCACGTTGAAGGAAAGAGAAGGGTTTTTTCTGGACCTGCGTCTGGATTTGACCCAACATTCGCTCGGCGGACTTGGCATCGAGTGATTGAGAGAGGATCTTGCGAGCGAATTCAAGACTGCCTTCGTTGGCGTATTGGCTCGCGATCGTGATGCCGTAGAACTCGCTGATGACCTCGTTCTGGAGTGAGGATGGAACCCGGCCAAGGCTGGCAAGCTCGCGCGTCACTTCTTCAACTGAATCCTGAGGCATCAGCTTTAGCACCGCGGCTGCCTTATCGGCGCCGACCGCGAGCAAGAGCACTGCGGCCTTGGTCAAGCCTTGCAGCTCTGAAGAAGTCGTCGGCAGTTTGTCAAAGGGCTTGCGGGCTGTAGCGATGATGGGCTCCAATCTCCACGCACGCGTGGCTACTACCAATCGTCACGACACTAGCTAACTATCAGGTCTCTTCGGGCGAAAGCCAACGATTTAGGATCCGAGCAGTGGCCTCGGGGTTCTTTGATACCAGTTCTTCGACTTGTTCCAACACCTTTTGGGACTGAAGTTCGGATTCGTTGACTTCGATGCCCGCCATCGCAGTATCGGACTCGCCAGCTTCGCCGATCAGATCGCTCTGGGACTCAAGCTCGATTGCGGGGGGCAAACCTACGAGTTCTTCAGCGGTTTGCATCGTGGCTTGCTTGCCGACTTTGCGAACCATCGTGAGCATCATTCCGAGCGCGACCACGGCGAGCGTGCCCAATACAGCGGTTTGCACGATACCGCCACCCGCGCCGATGATCGAGCCGATGCCTCCTGAGGAAGCGGTCGCTCCGCTACTTGCCCCTGCGCCACCAATCATCGCAAATGACCCGCTGCCACCACTACCGCCGCCGCTACCAATATCGAGTGGAATCAACGAGACGCCAACAGAATCTGTTGCGATCACGCGGATTTGCTCTTCGGTGAGGCTTGCCCCGCTGGTGTTCATCAATGTGCGGATGTGCGGAATGAGGGCCGCGATGATCGCGGGCTTGAGCTCGCCATCGAACTTCGCCTTGATCTGATCTTCGGTTGGGCCAGCGGCGTTGGCTGCTGAAGGAGTGACATTTGCGCCCGTGGTCGCAGCAGAGTTGGCATTCAGCAGGTTTGTCACGTATCCCGTGGGCACGTTTACCGAAACGGCGATGCGCGTGGGATATCCCTTTGGATCAAAGATCGTCTCGGTGCGGTTGCCGATCTGGTTCACGAATTCACGCGTTGAAGTCGACGTTTCGGTCTTGCTCCCCGCGCCCGATCCACCAGCTCTGCTGATATCCGCAGTCTGATTCGACATCGGCCCAGGCTCGGCTCCGGGGCTGCTTTCCTGGCTCGTGCTTGTTTCTTCGGTTTCTTTCGAGATCATCGAAACCGAACCCTTTTTGTCGGGCATGTTCGTGTTGACTTGCGCGGTCACACGGGTGACGTCGACCTGTGCCGTCACGGCGACGATTACACCAGGAATGTACCGAAGAAGATCCTCAATCTTTCGTTGTGTTTCATTCTCGATTCGTGTTGCGTGCTCGAGATAGGTCGTCGCGGACATGTCCTCATCGCTCTGAGGACGTCGAGCACGTCCCGCTGCTAGATCAAGGATCTGTACGTTTTTACGCTCAAGGCCCGCAAGGCTACCCGAAACCAGCGCGCCAACAGCATCGACCAAGCCTTGTGTCATGGGTTGACCCGTGCTGGTCAAAACCGCGACGCTGGCAGTGGGCTGGCGAACCTGGCGACCAAGGCCAGAGGCTTCGGGAACGTCGATCTTGACACTTGCCGTCTTCACGCCACCAAAGCCCGAGATCATCTTGGCCAACTCGTTCATCAGCGCGATGCGGTATTGCTGCTCGTTCTGCTGGCGGCTGTTGAAGACACTCTGCTTCTCGATCAACGTCTCAAAGAGCAACACCTTGTCGGCCGGTAGTTGATTTGATTCGGCGAGGAGCAATTGTGCACGTGAGGCGTCGGAGGCCGACACCGAAACATTTGACCCAACCATCGTGGTCTTGATCCCGACGCGCTCGAGAAACAACTGAGCCTTTTGTTGCTCGACAAGGGCCACACCGGGCAAGATGGGGGAATACATGGCTTTGCTACTAAATTGCGCGACCAAGACTAGTGCAAGCACAACGATCAAGACGAGCGAGCCCATGAGGAGCATCTGCGTCTTGTTCAAACCGCCGAGATTTTTGCCGATCCCCGCGAGGATCAGACGAAGCCGGTCCATCCCGATGGCCTCCATGCCTTACTGCGTAGCGCACTCCGTGCGCAGCGGACGCGCAAGGACCGCGCCGAAGGTACCTTTCGGCCCAACCATGTCCAAACCTTGAAACTCGGTTTTTGAAATTGCGCGATACGAGAATGAACGCGCCGAAGGTGCGCCAATCCCCGCCAATCATGCGCATTCGTCCGACACGCTATGCAAGATATAGAGCAACTCTCGAAGCCATTGTGCGATGAGTTCAGAGAGTAACTTCGGCTTAACCCGCATTACACGCGAATTTGCTTGACCTCGTCATAGGCTTCAACCATGCGGTTTCGCAGTGCCTGCAACATACGAAAGGCGTTATCGGCTTTCTGGGTAGCGAGGATCACCCCTTCGAGATCGTTGCGCTGGCCGGTCTGTAGGTCTTCGACTGCGCGAGTGGCTTCTTGCTGGGCTTTGTTTACTTCGTTCAAGCTCTTCAGTAGCACGTCTTTAAAGCCACTTGCTTCGCCAGCGTTGTGCGATCGTGAGGCAGCGCCCAAACCGCCGTTGGCTGCGCCAATTGATTGCGCTCCGCGCGCCGATCCGGAAATGAAGCCCAATGGGTCCGCCATGGTGGTTGCTTATCGTTCGTACGCTCGCGTGGGCGAATGGCCCAGAAGCGTGCTATTCGTAATAATCGGGTGATCTTAACCGCTAGAAACGTGCCAATCTGCGTGTCAAATTCCGCCTTCAATTTTACTCTGCGCAGTATATCGCTTTGTCAACCTGCGAGCATAGAGAGATTCGGTACACTTATCCAAGCAAACGCAATGCCTGACCAAACATCGACTTGGTAGTTTCTGCGGCAACAGCATTGGCTTCGTATGCCCGGGCCGCCTGTAGTGCGTTAATCTGTTCTGTTACGGGGTTTACATTGGATTCCAGAACGTATCCTTGAAGCCTTCCGTCTTTGATCGCCCGGGTATTGGTAGGATCGTAACGAATGTTGAACGGCTGCATGTCGTCTTCGATGGTGGCAACGTGCACGCCAAGTTTCTTGCCTTCGGGCGAACGTACAGATGGATTGCCCGGCTCAAAGAAGACGCTTTTGGCACGGTATGGCGTGCCATCGGGCATGACACTATTTCGACCTGCGATATTTGCAGAGATAGCAGTCATGCGCACACGCTGTGCGATCATGCCACTGGTCGAAATATCAAGTGCGCCGTACATGTGTTCCTAATCTCGAATTGAAGCCGGTCAATCAAAGCCATCCGAAAGAGTCGATCACGATCAGACTCGCTGCGAAATAGCTGTGCGGAGGATGTCGGTGTTCCGACGCATGAAATCGGTTACGGTGCGATAGACCATGGAGTTTTCGCCAAGGTCGCGCATCATGCTTTCCATGTCGGTGTTGTTGCGATTGTGGGCGAGGACGCCGTTGCCTGAAGTTTTGGGGATGAGTTTCAATGAACCAATTCCAGGCACGATTTCTCGCGAGGAACCAAGGCGAAGCTCGCCACGTTCGCCGCCCGTATTCGCTCGGCGTTCTTTCACGGCCTTTGCCAGCGCATTCTGAAAGTCCTTGGGGTTAACGTCCATCGCCCGAAAGTCCGGCGTGTCCATATTGGCGATGTTGTTCACCAACAGTCGTTGGCGCGCACCAGCAAACTGGAACATGCGTTCAAGAACGGGCCCGGAGCCTGATCTTCCTATATCACCGATGAGCACTGGAAACCTCCTCAATACTTCTGAAGCCAAGCGCTTCCGAACGTGAGAACGCAAAACGCGGGCCAAAGGCGGAAAGAAAGGCATCAATCGCGTTGACTCAAATCTTGCGCCTTGGAGAGCCAGTGCGACAAA
>JBBRGG010000054.1:0-16315 GCA_038240875.1 Phycisphaerales bacterium
GTAGTCGTACCCGGCTTCGACCGGATCTTTGAGAACCAGGGCTGCGTGATCATGGGCGAGAAGTGCGTCAACGGTTTCAGAGACGATTGTCTGGTCGATGGATGCGCGGTGGAGGGTGCGGCTGGTGGTTGGGCAGGCGACGATCGAGCCGCCTGCGACGACGACAGGATCGCGCTGGTCAATTGCGCGAAGAACATGGACGCATTCGACCAAGCCACGGCCGGTGCAGATGATGACGCGAAGGCCTTGGGCGCGAGCGGCGTGAAGAGCGGCGATGTTGGCGAGGGAAGGTTCGCCGACGCGGTTTAGGAGGGTGCCATCGAGGTCGATGGCGATCAGGTCATAGCGACGCGACGCGACGGCGGGTGCTGGAGAGTTGGCGGGAGAGGCTCTATTGGATAGGGATGAGTTCATGCGTGCGTAAGCGTATGAGGGAAGTTTGAGGCAAAGGAACGCGTGCTATCGGTGCTGGAGATGGTCCGCAAATGTGCGCACAAACGTGGTACTTACAGGCTCACTACGTGAAGCTGCGCGAGGTGTCGGACGTTGCGTGGTTCGTAGGTCCTTGAAAAAGTACCCGGAACGTGCGCACAAATCAGGCGCGGGCGAACGCGACAGTATGTGATTCAGCGCTTGATTTTGCAAACAAAGTTGCGAACGAAAGTGTTGCTACGTGCCTGGTCGCGCGGCGTTGTCGGCATGGGCGCGACACGCGTGGCATCTGGCATGATGCGTATGGCGCGAGCGCAATTGCGCGACAACACGCGAGTGTAAAGAGCCTTTGGCGACGATGAAGCAGTGCACGCGTGGAGCCTGCCTTTGGCCAGCTCCCAAGCACAACCGCTCGCAGCGCGAGCTATTTGGAAGGAGCTTGGATCATGTCGACGATTCCGCACTTGGGCGAGTTGTTGGTGAAGTCGGGCGTGATTTCCGCGAGCCAGCGGGATCAGGTATTGGAAGCGCAGCGGATGCGAGGCGGACCGTTTGGCGCGGTCGCCGAGGAAATGTTTGGGATTAGCCCGTTGACAGTGGAGAAGGCGTGGGCCGAGCAGTATTCGATGTTTGCGGCGCATGTTGATCCGCGGACGTACAACGTGATGCCTCGGGCTCTTGAGGTGATCACGCGGCGGCAGGCGTGGCAGTTTCATGTGATGCCTTTGACGTTCCAGGGGAACGATTTGCTCGCGTGTACGACGCGCGATTCGCTGGTACGGGCGCTGCGATTTGTGGGTTGGCGGTTGGGGCACGCGTGCCAATTTGTGCTTGCGGAGCCTTTGCAGCTTGGCGAGGCGCTCGAAAGGCATTATCCACTCGCGGGGATGTCGGCGCAGAACGTGCTGGAACGGATTCCGGCGTAGTGGATTTGGTTGATAGTCAGGGAGGGCTGATTGGTGTGGAGAGATTGATGCCAGGATGGTTTACGTGCGACGCTTTGTGAGGTGGTTGTGGGAAACAGGATCAGACCCTACTACTTGCCACGCCTTGGTGCACCATCTTTCTTGGGCTGTTTGGAAGTTATCGGCGAGCGGCCTGTGTGCTTGGTCATGCCGAGGGCTTCTATTGGCGCGAAAGGGCGGTGCACCGAGGCGGCGGCGCAGGTTTGGGCAGGTTTTGAGGGTGGTTTTGACTTGCTTTGGGCTTGCATTTGGCGTGCTGGGCAGGGTGGGCGCGCTACCCTTTGATACAATGACAAAGTCGTCTCCAGCAAGAGGTTCTGTCGCGCGTTCGGTACGTTCTAGTTCTGCACGTTCGGCTGCAAACGCCGGGAAGCAAGCTGGGGCTTTGGTTGCAGGCAACAAAGTTGCTGCGAAGAAAGTTGCGGGTAAGAAGGTCGCGCCTAAGAAGGTTGCTGGAAAGAAAGTCGTTGGTAAGACGGCTTCTGCCGCGAAGAAGATTTCTAGCGCGAAGAAAGCTGCTGGTACTAGTAAGCCAAACTCGATACCTCGCGCTGCCAAGCGGCATGAAGCCAAGGCACCTAGGCCGATTTTGACCGTGTCGCTGGTCAGCCTTGGATGCCCGAAGAATCTGGTGGACTCAGAAAAGATGCTGGGGTTGCTTGCAGAGTCGGGGTTGACGCCCGTGTCGAGCCAGGCCGAGGGGTTTGGCGGCGCGGACGCGGTGGTAGTGAACACCTGCGGATTTTTGGAAGCGAGCAAAGAAGAGTCGCTGTCGGTCATCAAGGAAGCGATTGAAGCGAAGAACAAAGGCTTGATCCAGCGCGTGGTGGTCGCGGGTTGCTTGGTGCAGCGGCATCGTGCAAAGATGCTGGAATGGGCCCCTGGGATCGACGCGATGGTGGGTGTGTTTGATCGCGACAAGATTGTGGAAGCGGTCGCGCCGGCGGGCGTGGGCGTGGCGACGCCTGCAAAAGGAAGCAAGCACGCGTCGGCACTTGACGCGAGCGATCGCCCCAATTACTGGATCGCGGCCAACGCGCTGGTTGCGGCGGACCAACGCGGGATGAAGACCACGGGCCTTACGGTCAATGGGAAGGATGGCAAGGGCATCGGGTATTTCGAGGATGATTCGTCGCGGCTTCGGCTGACGCCCAGGCATTATGCGTACTTGCGGATTTCGGAAGGGTGCAACCAGAATTGTGCCTTCTGCACGATTCCTTCGATCCGAGGCAAGATGCGAAGCAAGCCAGCGGAACGCATCGTCGCGGAAGCACGCGAGCTTTTGCTTGATGGCGCGCATGAATTGCTCATGATCGGGCAGGACACCACGAGCTATGGCGACGATATTGGAACTGGTTTGAGTTCGGGTTTGCGGGCGAATGCGAGCGTCGCGAACGTATCGGGCTCGGGCTTGGCTGATATGGGCGGGTTGCCTTCGCTGCTTAAGAGCTTGTCAGACACGGTGGGCGAGGTTTCAGGATCGGGATGGTTGCGGTTGATGTACGCGTACCCGACCAACTTCACGCAGCCGATTATCGATGCGTTCGCGGCGTTGTGTGCCAAGGGATTCTTGATTCCGTACCTCGATATTCCGTTGCAGCACGGCAGCGATCGCGTCTTGTCGCTCATGCGGCGGAACGTCACGCGAGCCCAGCAAGGAGCGGTCATTCGCGGCTTGCAGAAGCAGGTCCCTGGGATGGCGATTCGTACGACGTTTATCTCTGGGTTCCCTGGCGAGACCGAAGCGGATCACAACGAGTTGCTTGATTTCGTCGAAGAGATGAACTTTGAGAACGTTGGTATTTTCGAGTACTCGCACGAGGCTGGGACGGTTGCGGGAACGATGGAAGAAGATCCGTCGCTCGCGGTTGCGCCGGAGGTTAAGGCGCGGCGGCGTGGCGAAGTGATGGCGCTGCAGCAGCGGATCGTGTTTGATCGAAACAAAGCGGTTGCCGCGAAGTTTGATGAGAAGCGGCCTTTGGATGGCGCGGGGAAGATTTCTGGCGTGGTGCGAGATGTGATCATCGATGCAGGGTTACAGACGCGAGGGCGCAGGACTACGGGCGTGGTGGAGGCGGGGCGTTTGTATCAAGGCCGAACTACGTCGCAGGCGCCGCAGATCGATGGCATGACGTTTGTGCACAGCAAGAACGAGCTCGCGTCAGGTGAAGTGGTTCGGTGCGTGATCGTCGATTGGGATGGGTACGACCTGATTGCAAGGCCTGTGGCGGAATTAGAGAAGCGGCTGTCGCTGACAGTGCTGCGGTAAGCGGCAAGTGCGGTAAAAGGCTCGCGTGGCTCTCTATGTACTGCATGAAATTAGGGTGAAATCGCGTTGAAGGCGAGATCGTGTTTAGAGCGAAATCGTGTTGAGGGCGATATCGTGCATCACATTGGTGGATGCAGAAAGCCTAGAGGTCCAAGCCCTTCTGGACTATTGGCGGCACGCGACAGACGATCAGTGAGAGACGGCTTCCAAGGCAGGCCGAAGATTAATCACGATTTGTTTTACGACGGCTTGATGCCGCCGGAGGTACCTCGGGTCGTGGTGTCGCGGCCGCCTGGGTCTGCGTTATTTTTGCCCGGATTATTTCGGCGTTCGCTCTCACGGCGGTCGCTCTCGCGTTTTACGTCGTCCAGTTTGCGATCAAGATCGCGCACGGTGTCGCGTAGGCGGTCGATTTCTTGTTGATGCTCGCGGACTTTGCGGCTGGATTCGCGGATGCCTTGGGCGTCGCCCATGTCGCGCTTCCAGCGGTCAAATTCGTCCCAAGTGCGGTTCATGTCGTCCCACTTCCAGCGGCGTTGTGCGTCGGCTTCCCATTGGCGCTGCCAACGTTCTTGCTCGTCGCGTTGGAGGCGGATGGCTTCTTCGCGGGTGATGCCTGTGAGAGAGTTGGCGGTGGTTGTTGAGCCTTGGCGAGACAGGCTTAGGAGTGGCGGGCGGATGGCGCGCTCGACAAGAACGGCGACGAGAGTTCGACGGCGGCCATCGCGGCCGACTTCGAGGGTGCCGTTTTTCGCACGATTTGGATCGTCCCAGCGAACGCGTTCGGCGACGCGAGCGACGATGTAGCCGACCTCGAAGCGAGCTATATCGTCGAGCATGGCGCAGCCATCGGCGTCGGCGCTGATGAGAAGGTCGCCTGGGGCAAGGTCGCGGTTGGGACGCTCTTTATCTTCGACGATCCATAGGCGGGCCATACCAGAAATTGCAACATCGTGAGATAGGCCTGGGCCATCCCAGCCCCAGGCGCGATCGGCGTCGTTGGGATTGGCGGGTTGGTTATTGGGAGATGGAATGCGGGCGGCGGTGCCACGGGTTAATTGAGGGTCGGCGGCGCGATCAAAGGCGTGGAGAGATTCGGGGACGACGACGCCAAGGATCGCGGGGTCGTTGGCGCGAGAAGATGGCAGGATGCCTAGGCGAAGCGAATCAGCCTCACGCAGGTTCGCGCCGGTCATGGTGACTAGCGAGCCTGGAAGGATGTCGATAGTGGCGCGAGCGGGGACTCGACCAGATAAGTCGGTGGGATTGGCGAATTCGGTTAATTCGGCGACTGAAGTGATAGAGGCCAACATTCCCGGGGCGAACGTGCCGGGGGCGAGCGTGCCGGGGGCGAGTTGTGGAGAAGTAGGCTTTGTGTTCAGGTCGTTGGCGAAGCCGACGGCATGGCTTAATGCGTATACGAAGACTGCGGTTGTGCCGACGCCGACGGTAGCGCCGAGGAAGGACTTGAAGGCGACAGACTTGAAAGTGTTTCGATTGGAAATGGTCATGCGTCGGAACTCCTCAATTACCAAATTCGAGCGAAGATAGAGAGGATGAGAGACATGCACAAGTCGAGTGCTTGAGAGCATTCTAATTCTGTAAGACGCGTGAAGGTGTTTCGGGTTCGCTGTGAAGATTTATTAAGTGTTGATGAGGAAGGAGTGCTTTGTATGTTCGCACAAAGAGGATAACTATTGGAGCAAGGCAACTTTTAACGGCTAGCAAGGCAGAGATAATGGAGAGTATCTATATCGAGATTGCGAAAGCATTGTGGCTTTTACTGAGTGATAATACATTGTCATGATGGCACAGAAATATAATAACTCGCCGGGACGGCCGGACTACCCAAGCTCAAGGCGTCCGAAAAAAACGCGCCCAAAGTAAACGTGCCTAAAAAAAGGGCGCGCTTAATGCACTGCCGGCGTCGTCGAGGTTTCGGGGAGTGTGGGCGAGGTTGGGTTGACTGAGACCAGGAGGCGATTGCCGGAGAGGCTTGTTGCAAAGGTGAGAAATTGCTCGGTGATTGCGGTGTTGGCTTGTGTTGCCAGTCGCGAGCGTTGAGAGGCGTTTTTGCCTTTGATAACTGCGGTGTTGCCATCGTCGGTGATTGAATCGATGGTGATGAGGGGGGTCGCTGTCGCGGCGTTGTTTATGGCGACGCGGTCGCAGATGAGTTGCATTGCTTGGAGCAGTCGCACGGAGATGCGGAAGGGTTCGGCGTCGAAGGAGAGATGGCTGACTTTGAAGGAGCGGGTTACATTGGGATCGAAGACGGGTGTGTTTGGACCGGGAGGCAGGCTTGGGCTTGGGGCTAATGAGGCGAAGATGTATTGACGAGTATTGTCTTCGAAGAGAACTTCTTCAGCGACTGCGACGGTATCGCTTTGGGCAGCGGCGACGATTGATTGGAACATGAGGTTGACATCGGCTGCGAGAGCGGCGTTGAACCAGGGCGTGGTGTGGGTGATGGTGGTGCCGCCGTTCCAAGCCCAAGGCAGGTAGCCAGCGTGGATGGTGCAGAGTTCGCGAAGCATGTTGCCACGGTGAACCCAGCCATCGCCGACGGTGAAGCGGTTGATGAAGGGGCGGAAGCGGTTGATGCGAGGGGTTTCAAGGATGAGGCTCACGCCGTCGGCAGTGCCTTGTGGGCAGAAGACTCGCAAGAATGGATTTCGGCAGGCGTGGGCGGCGGTGGTGTGGGCCCAGATGCAAGGGTTGGCCACGCCATTGGCACGAAGGGTGCGGAACAAGGTCCAGCCGAAGGAGTCGGCGCCGAGCATTTCGGCGGGCCACATCATGCCCATGGTGGGGTCGGAGCCGCTACCGGTGCCTGCGGGAAGAAGTCCGCGGCCACAGTTGCAGGCGAAGAGCGCGACGACGAGATTGCGTGCGCAGTGCGGGGCGATTGCGGTAACCCAAGTTGCGATGTTGGCGACTCTGGTTTGGCGTGAGGCTGCGCCGTCGCCTGCGATGGTCATGCCATTGCGCCAGCCATGGCAGTAGAAGAAGAGGGTCGCCATGCGTGGGCACTGGACGAGTGGAGGCTGGGCAGCGGAAGAATCTTCTACTTCGAGGGCTTGTGCGGCAGCGTCGAGGAAGAGGTCGTTTTGGGCGAGAGCGAGGCCGACGGCTTCACGAGTCTTGCGGATGAAGCCAGCGATTTCGGCGAGATCGCCGTTGCCGGTTTGTTCGAAGAGGTGGTAGCCGATCTTGGCTTGGCGATCAGTGTCGGGGACAAAGGCAGGCAGGACGTCGAGATTGTCTTCGGCTTGGCGTTCGAATTCGGCGTCGTTGCCGTTGGTGAAGGTTGGGTTGCCGTTGGTGGCGGTGCCAGTGCGCCAGTTGCCGGAGATGCCAACGGTGATGCCGTTGCGTTGGGCGACCTGGCGGCGCATCGAAGCGATTTCATTGCGGACTTGAAAGGGAGGCTGCGAGCGCAGGCTCGCGTAGGAAAGGTCGGCGGCATCAAGGCGCAAGCACGCGCCAAGTTCGAAAAAGTTCTCGAACTCGGGCATGTGGATGTTGAGGATGCGGAAGTCATCGCCTGCGTCGCGAAGCTTGACGCGGATGAAGCCATTGGAGCTGGCGAGAGCGCGGTCAAAGGTTGGTCGCGTGAAGGTCTGTGGCAATTGGAACTCAAAGACGGTAGTTGCGCGGCGAACCAAGAAGCCTGGGATCGCTGTGATGAGCGAGTTGCTTTGCATGGCACGGCGATCAGTTTCTTCGTCGTTGAAGTATGTGCCAACGCGATATTCGTCCATCTCCCAGAGTTGCAGGAAGCAGTTTGCGGGCGTAGATTCGGTGACGTCGGCCAGAGGAATGGGTTCGATTGGGTCGCTGGTACGCGGGGCGGCGACGCCATTGCCTGTGACTTGTGAGAAGCGGACGGTGATTGGGTTGCGCTCGATGCGAGGCGTAGGCGCGTTGAGCGTGGTGTTGAAGAAGCGTCCGGAGGCGGGGGTGGTTGGAGTTGTAGTTGGCGTAGCGGTCGGTTGTCCGGGTTGTCCTGTCATGGGCGTGCCTCCGGCAGTTCAGTTGAATCACTGCGGAAGAAGCCGGGGCCCCAGGTATCAGGCAAGAGGGAATAGTGCACATGAAGGATGTGAGGATCGCTGCCGAAGGGAAGAGCGGGAAGTGTGCAGACGGCGTCGCCGACTTCGAGGGTGTAATCGCCGGAGGGAACGGGCGCGCGAAAGTAGCAGCCATTGGCGTCGGTGGTTGTTGAGATATCGAGGCCGTGACCTCGGATGCGGATTTCGCGATCGCTCCAGGTGTTGATCTCAACTTCGGAGACGAGCTTGACCGAGAGGACGGCGGTGTATGCCTCAACACCGCGCTCGCAAGGCGAGCCGACGCTCATGCGGTCATAGAAACGGCAGGAAAACGTACGGTCGTTCTTTGAGAATTCACGGCGAGTATCGCCATTGCGAAGTCGATTGGTGCGGTCGGACCATTGGCGTTTGGCGCAGCCACTGGTGCCTTCGGTGGCGCGAGGGCAAGGCCAGGATGCAACGTCGATTTTGGTGTGAGGACGGAAGAGCAGCGCGATGACGCGGCGGTTGATTGCATTTTCGTTGTTGCGTTCGCCACGATGTTCGGTTTCGTTGAAGTGAGATTTTTCGTCGCTCGAGAAGAGCATGACGGGGTTGAACTCGCCACAGCCTTGATAGTCGGCTTTGAAGCCGGAGTCTTTGCCTTGACCGAGGAAGTGTTGTTTGGTGAGCTTGTAAGGAATGCCTGAGGCGTCGGCGCAAAGTCGATCCATGTAAAGCTGGTACATTTTGGTGCGGGTGTTGGTGTCGAAGGAGCCGGATTGGCTGAGGCTATTGGCGCGTTGAAAGGCTTTGGTGGCGTCTTTGGTGGTTTGATCGATGGTGCCATCGACGCGGCCACAGGGATAGCCGAGAGTCTCAATAATGAGTTGGCTGGAGCGGTCGCCCCAGTTGTTGTCGGAGTAAAGAGATTTCCAGGCGTCGACATCACGAATGAGCAGGGCGTAGATGGCGCGAGCTCGCTGGCCGCTGAGGGTTTTGTTATACGCGTCGTCGCCGACGGGATCGGCGTGGCCGAAGAGTGAGATGGGGGGATGCTTGCCGACGCGAAGAGTGACGCAGGCGGGGGGAGAAGATGAAGATGAAGATGAAGAAGTAGATGCGTTCGTGGCTTCGGGTGATTCTGCGGGCTCTGGCTTTTGTGGTTCTTGAGGTTCTTGTGGCTGTTGCGATTCTTGAGGTTGATCCGTATCAACTTCGGTGTGAACGTCGAAGATCTCGCGGAAGGCGACCATCCCTGCGCCGAGATCAGGCACGGGGAAGGACGAGCCAAAATCAAAGTTTAAGTCTTCGGCGCGCCAGCAGGCGATAGGAAAGAGGCCTGGGCGGATAGTGTTGAAGTGTGTTTCGGTAGTAGGGCCTGCGAGCATGCGCAAACCAATATCGCGGGGCGGATGATCGCCCGCGAGAGAGCCACCACGCGACGCGCGAATCACTCCCATGGTCCTTGGGTTTGGCGCGGACGCGGGCGCTAAAGCGGACTGCGCGTTTGAGGCGTCGCTATCGGCGTGCTCGCTTGATGACGTGTCGGCGTTGGGAGAATGTGCCGGGTTAGCAGCCATGGATCTCTTTCAGCTTGGACTGGGTGTTGGGGCCGGCGATGCCATCGACAGAGAGTTTGTAATCACACTGAAACTCTTCGATCGCGGATTTAACTTGGTCTTTGTCGTCGGCGATCAGGGGCACGCGAACTGGTCCGGCGTCGTACCCAAGGTTGTTTAGGCGGCCGATCTGACCTTGGACAGTGTTGACCGGATCAAGATGACCGATGTTGAGGTCAACTTCGAGCGCGATGGGGAGTTGGTCGGTAGTGATTCGCAGCCGTCCAGATTGCACGACAGGCGAGACCTCGCGTTCGAGCATACCACTGGCGTCGGTGGTCGTAGTCTCAAAGTCGGCGTCGAGCCACACGATCGCTTCGGCGTCTTTCACGGGCATGCGAGCGTAGTCGAGCACTTTCACGCGAAGTTTAAGAGCCGAGGCGTTAAGGCGGAAGCGATGCCGTTTTTCGGTCGCGCCGCTTTCTTCGCGAACTTCGAGTTCGGGAATGACAACTTTGTCGCCCGGGAATAAAACGTTGGGGTTCACGCGCAACGACTTGAGGTCGGCATTGTCGGCATGGTTCCAGATGACGTCGAGAGAATGAAGCCCATGATCGTCGGCGATCTTTGCGAGATAATCGCCTTGTTTAACTATGTACTCCATGCGTGTAACTCCACGACGCGAATCTTTTGCCAGTTCGTTAGCCTTGTGATTGCGTTAGATCCTTTCCCACGCACGGCGGTCCAATCGCGGGAATCGGATTTTACAAGTACCCGGCTCGATGCCTTCGACGCGCGCGAAGCCCTTTGGATCAAGCGTACCAGATGCGACGGTGCCATCGGGAAGTTCGATTTCGTACCCTTCACCAGCGACTGGTTTGTCGGCCAAGTCAACAAGTTCGATCTCGATCCAGCTTGTTTTGATAGCAGCTTCTTCGGGGGTTACCGGCGGTTTGTAAGGTTTGATATCTTTTTTCTTGTAGGTATTGCTAGCACGTTCGAGCTTGGCGGCTTCGGCGGCGGCCTTTGCTCCAGATGCTTCGTCGAGTGCTTCAGCAGCCGCTACGGGCTCGGCTGGAGCGACCGCGCTTCCTGCACTACCGCTCTTTGGACTTGCCATGGTTGCTGCTCCTGTCAAGGATTTGAATGCTGCTTTGATCCATACATCGTTGAAGTTTACCTGCACAGATTATCACACGCCCGCAGGAACGTCAGCGTCATTGGTTGATTCTGATTCACTTCCGGCATCTGCCTCGTCCGAATCATTATTGTCTTCTGTACCAGGCGGATCGGGCCACGCCGTCGCATCCGTGGGCTGTTCTTCTTCGACCTTTTCATCTTCGCCATCTTCGAGATTGATGCCTTCGCAAGGCACGACGCGCTCTGTACCAGGGAATGGGCCAGCGGGTTCTTCCTGGCCGGCGTTGGGATCAAAGAGTTCTTCGTTTTCGCCAAGCACGCCGCTAGCTGCATCAGTGACCTGATTGCCGCCGTCACCCAGAGCGAGATCCATTCCGCCAGCTTTCGCGGCTTTTTGTGCGTCGGTGATCGCCTTGTCGGCTTTCTGGGTTTGTTCGCGAGCAGCGTCGCGCGCCTTGTTCTTAGTTTCTTTGATCTTGTTGTCTATGCCGTAGTCTTTCATATTTTTCGCATCGTCGGCGAACTCCTTGGCCTTGTCTTTGTACGCGTAGATCGGCATGGCCATCGCGTTGAGCGGCGCGACACCCTTTTGCCAGAGCGTCTCAAAGAGCAAGTGCCAGAGCGGGAAGAACATATCGCGCGTGAGTGTGGTCGCGAGTTCAGGGATGCGGCCGATAAGCACTTCCATGGTCTCGTGCTTGCCCACGCGTGCTTCGGCGATGAACGTGCCTAGGCGGTCGCCGAAGTTGAGCATCGCCATATCGAGGAGATAGGACAAGGGTTTTTCGGTGACTTTAACGAGCATTTCACGAAGCTCTTCCATCGCGGCTTCTTTGGATTTTGACCAATCGACGCCTTGGAAACTCTGCATGCCCCCGACCGAGAGGGGCTCGCGCAACCAGGTTACTTTTTCGCACAAGAGGTCGATCATCTTGTTTATAAGAACGCGACGGCCCATTTCCTGCAAGCTCACCATCGAGAAATCTGCAAGGCGCGAGCGAGCCGCGGCGATGTACACCTCTTTCATGAAGTTGATCGTCCACTCGGCCATTTTTTCCAGCACCTTGACCATGACGCCAGGCAAGCTCGGGCCGCCGGGCGCGTTGGCAAGTGCTTTGTTCATGCCTTCGACGCAGACATCAAGGTACTTCTTGCGGTTCACGATCGAACCATCAGGCAGTCTTCGATCATTCTTTTTACCGGCAAAGAGCGCGAAGATTTCGGCGAGGTGCGCGTCGCCCGGGCTTGGTTCCAGCGGCTCGGTAGGGTTCAAAAAGTCTTTGACTTTATCAACCTTCTCGTCAACGGCGTCCTTGGCATCTTGTGCCTTCTTCTTCGCGTCCTCGATAGCTTTCTTGGCTTTTTGCTCTTGTTCCTCGAACCAATTTGAAGGCGGAGGCGCCGTCTCTTCTTCTTCAACCACTGGCGCCGGCGGCGGCGGTGGCGGCTGTGTGCACCAGATGTCATACGTCGGCATCTGATCGCTCTTGATTGACTCGATACTTCGCGCGTGGCAGATGCGTTCGATGCCTTCTTCGTATTCGTCGCGCACCGCGAGGAACATGCCCAGCGACACATCCATCGGCAAGAATAAGACCGACTGGATCACCCCAAGGACTTTGCCAACTCCAGGTAAACTTGTGACAACCGCGCCGGCCGCACCAGCCACGGCATCGAGAGGGTTTGATGAGTCTGAGCCGCCTAGTGCCTTGCCTCCAAGTTCGGCGACTTTCGCGGCGTAATTCGCACGAGCCTGATGCAGGTCCATGCCAGCTTTGTGGATCTCTGTGTACTTGGCTTTATCTTTGTTGACCTTACCACCAGCTTGGCGCGTCTTGTCTTGGATCGCAGTGAGATCGTCAGCAGTCGGGCCGGTCGAGCCCGAGCCAAAGGCCATGTCGGCGACCGCCATCACATCGCCGAGCGGACCCGCCGCGGCTTCTTTGGCCTCAAACGCGTGCTTCGCCGAATCAATGAAGGCATCGAGCAACACTGTTTCGCGTTCGAGCGCGTCGCGGAAACGAACACCTCGGCCAACAAGGTCGGCGGGGTGGGAGAACTTCAACGTTTCCGAGCCATGTGTAAGCCCATAGTGAACGAACTCGATGAAGGTGTTGTCAATAACGTTTTCGGGTTGAGTAGAACCATTTGCTGTGGGCGCAGACGAGATCGGCCGATCTGGTGGCGTGCGCGCGTCTATGTCCGGCCCGATGTGGAACTTGCACGGCGCGTCGGCCCCGGCAGCGTTGTTGCCACCCATCACGCCCGCGGCTTTGTCAATCAATCCACCTACTGCGTCCATCATGGCGTTGCTTCCTTACCGTGAGCCGATGCGATGTATCAGGGTTGTTGGTTAGGTCTTGATTGATGCATAGATCTTTGTTGATGCGTAGCTCTTGAGTAGTCTCAATGTGCGTGGGTACGCATCCTTACATTACGAGTGTGCGTCCTTGATTGCTGATCGTGTTGCGTCGTCGGCGTCGCCGGTGACATCGAGGTTGGCGCGATATTGGAATCGTTTGATCGCGTCTTTCGCGTCGTTATCCGTGAGAGGGCTATCAATCGATAGGATTTGATAACCAAGGTTTTTAAGTCGTTGGCGAACGCCAGCATCGGTTTCGATGGGGTCGAGCCCGCCTATGGAAATGGCGTAGCGTTCCTTGCCGCCGTTAAACTTGAGCGTGCCGGAGCGAGCGTTTGGCGGGATATCGCACTCAACAAGGCCTGTTGAAGATGTCGTGCCACTGATGAGCGTGCCATCTACTTCGAGAACGTATGGCTCGCTCTCACGAGGCTTGCCTAATCGCATAACCTTGATTTTGAGCGTCGCGGGCACACCCTTTTTCTTGAACGTGTGCTTGGCTTCGGTCGCGCGTGATTCCCACTTTAAGATGCGTTCGGGGAAGTAAACGCTGTCGCTGGGCGCGATGATATTTGGGTCTTTACGTTTTTCTTTGAGTTCGGCGTTATCACCATGGTTCCAAATAGTTTCCCAGAAGAAGCCACGATCTTCGCTCAAGGAAGTGACGCTGTCACCGCGCTGCGCGATGATGGTTTCGGAAGGAGCTGCAGGTCCTGTGCTTTCAGGCATGGCAAATATCCTTTATCGATTGTCTCGACAGATCCTGCGATTCGCGCGAGAAATAAGCTTGGCTTAGACCGGTTCCCACGCCTCTTTATCAAGCCGCGGGAACGTGATCTTGCATGAGCCGGGCTCGATGTGCTCGACGCGTTTGAAGCCCTTGTGGTCAAGGGTGCCCGCGCACAGACGGCCATCGGACGTTTCGATCTCGAAGGGTTCGCCAGCGATTCCTTTACCATTTTCATCGACGAGCTCGACCTCGATCCAGCTCGACTTGGACTCATCAGGAGTCCAGTTGGGAATGACGCGTTCTTGTTTCTCAAACGTAGCGGTAGAAACCTGACCCGGCGCGTCGTCTATAGCTTCAGCAGCTGCAACAGGATCTGCGGGCGCGACGGCTGATCCGGCGCTACCACTCTTTGGACTAGCCATGAGTATTCTCCATCCCTAAACCACGACGAACGCGAGCACGACAC
The DNA here is from genome assembly GCA_038240875.1 of Phycisphaerales bacterium. Classification (GTDB taxonomy): domain Bacteria; phylum Planctomycetota; class Phycisphaerae; order Phycisphaerales; family UBA1924; genus JBBRGG01. The sequence continues at coordinate 13,961 of JBBRGG010000054.1, forward strand.
AACTCTACCAAGGCGAATGTTGTCCTGTATTGCCGTACGCACGAACGATTGTTCGCGCGAGCAGGTGCACGCCAATCACCAGACGCATTCGCTCGAACCTAAGCCATGATCCGGTCCAAGGCCCGTTGTATACAGGCACAGGACCGGCCAAGGCTGCATTCAGAATGAGGCACGAAGCAAAGGAAATGCGTGGTGTGAGGTGGCTTCTCGCATATGTGTTTGTGCTTAGTTAATTGTTCTAAATTAACCGTTCTTAATTAATCGTGGTCGAACCGCCCTTGAGAACAAGTGTGCCGCTGCCTTTGACCGTCGTGCTAGCGCTCTCGATATCAACCGTCGAGTCGCCTTTGGCTTTGAAGCCAGAACTTGCCGTGAGATCAATATCACCGGAGCTCGCGCTAATCGATCCTGCGTCGATTGCGATCCACGAACCGCCAACTTTCAGGGTGATATTCGTCGCCGCCTCGATGATGATGTTGTCGGCCTTCAGGTAGAGGTCCTTGGTCACCGTCGTCGATGCGTTCTTTTTGTAGACCTGGATCACGTCGTCTTCGACGGTTTGCGACATGCTTTTGACGATGTGCTCGGCGTGCTTGCCTTCGACCTTCAGGTTGTAATCGTTTTTGATGAGCGACTTGTAGTCGTTATCAACGATCAGGCTGCTGTCGTGCTTGATATGCTCGTGTTGGTCGTTGGCAATAATGAGGTGGTCGTCGTTACCGATGAACCGTTTGCGATCGTGTTTAACGCGAACATCCATGTCCTTTTGAGCATGAAGGAAGAACATCTCCGAGTCTTTCTTGTCCTCGAAGCGGATCTCGTTGAATCCTTCGCCACCCTTTGACGAGTTGGACTTAAACGATGTAACGGTTTTGTTGTCGGGCAGCGCGTAAGGCACTTGGCACTCACCGTTGTACACGCGACCGGTGACAATCGGGCGATCCGGATCCCCTTCCAAGAACTCAACAATGACTTCCTGGCCCACGCGCGGGATGAACATGGTGCCCCACTTCTTCCCCGCCCACACCTGCGAAACGCGGATCCAGCACGAACACTTCTCGTGCTCATCTACGCCCGACCAGCGATCCCAGTGAAAGTGAACGCGCACACGGCCAAACTCATCGGTATCAATTTCTTCGCCATCAGCGCCCACCACCACCGCAGTCTGTGGCCCGGAGATCAGTGGCTTCGCTGTCGTCCGCGGCGTGCGATATGGCACTGTCGCTGGCATCACCGTAAACCCGCACTGATACAACTGCTCGCCCGAGCCCTGGCCCGAGCCAAACTCATCGGTTTCCGCGTGGTAATATGCCGATACCACTACATATTCGCGTTCTTGATCGGCACGTGGAAATTCAACCAGCTTAAAGCGTGCACCGACCGTCAACCCTCGCACATCGCCACGGGCGCGCGCAAGTTCGTGCTGGGCATGTTGTTCTTCGACACGAGCTTTGGAGACGCGATCTCCCTCAGCGAGCTCGGTATACCAACCAGGATAATCAAAGAGCTCAAAGAGCGCCGGGGCTTCGCCGACAATCGCGGGCTTGGTGGCATCCCACGCGTGCTCCGCCGATGAATGAAGGCTCTTGCCAGGCACCTTAAAGTCAAAGTCACGCTGGACGAACGCGCTGGGTTGAAGCTGTTTTTCAAGAACCCATTCCCAAACTCGCTCGCGCCCCGCGCTTGCTCGCTCTTGCTGAACAAAGGGCACCTCTTCGTATCCCTCGGTCACGACATGTGCCGAAGGCGAATCCGCGAGCACCAGAACGTGCTTGCCGTTGTCGTGCTCGAAGAAGTAATAGATACCTTCTTCTTCCAACAGACGGCTGACAAAATTGAAAGCCGTCTCGCGATATTGAACGACGAATTCTTTCTTCTGGTAGGTTGCCGTGAGCGACAAGCGAATGTACGCCTCACCTGAAAAGCCTAGGTCTTTGAAGACTAACTGGACGATCTCGGGGACAGTCATGTCCTGGAAGATTCGGCAATCGCTCGTGCGCGTCAGCAGCCACAGCCAGGGTACAAGCGTCGCGCGATAGCGATTAGCCCGGCCTTGGCTCGGCACGCCCTCTTGCACGAAGCGCGAGATGATGCCATTGACGTAGCGCGTCTTGCCATCGGTGCGCTCGATACGAATCGTGGCATTGGTCCCGATGATGTCGCTGAAGGCTATCTCGGACTCTTCACTGCGCAGGTCAAGCTCGCAGGAAAAAGGCCGACCAAGCTCCTCGGTCATCTGAAGACCTTTGAGCAAAACTACATCGGGCCCAAGTTGGGTCTCGATAGCGATAAGCCGATTTTGTGCTGAACGCGCGGGCATAGGCCTCTTCCCCCCTGCTCCCGAACGGTACCAAC
>JBBRGG010000055.1:0-15695 GCA_038240875.1 Phycisphaerales bacterium
AAGTGGCGGCGGAGGTACTGGGGGTGGGGGGGGTGGTGGGCAGCGCAACCAAGGCAGAGGCAAGTCTGGTCCAAATCAGGGCGGTCCAAATCAGGGCGGTCCAAATCAGGGGCCACTGAATGGGCCGAATCTCAATCCCAATTCCAATCCAAATGCTAATCCCAACTTCAATCCCGACTCCGATTCCAACTTCAATCAAGGACCAACGCCAAGCCCGTAATCTGGTGTTGTGGTGTTAATTCGGTTTTTGATAGCGCAACAGGTATTGAGTGTCGGGGCTCATCCGCAGTGATTGCGGTTGCCGTCCGCTGTATGGAGGCCTAGCATTCTTCCCGCGGCTTTCGGAAGTTCAACCGAAGGCCGCTTGTACGTACCTGCCTTGGCTAGGTGCGTAACGTCTTTGTGGGGTTTGAGTTGGTGATTTGCGGGCCATCCATAGTGTGATAGGCCTTGTTCTCTGGAGCAGTTTCTCCCGTGTTGTGAACTTCGGGTGATGAAAGCGAGTAGTTGGTATGGCGAAGAAGAAGTCAATGGCTCGTGAATATGTGTGGCTTCAGTGCACGGAGTGTGGCGACCTCAACTACCGCACCAGTGTCAACACCAAGGGTGGCATGCCTGAGAAGCTCAAGGAAGGCTTTTCCAAGTATTCTCCACGCCTTCGCAAGCACACGCTGCACAAGATCAAGCGCAAGTAATTAGCTTTGTATTTTGCGGAGTTTGGGTTTGTACAGTGGATCGATGCTGCTCTTGCGTTTGGCCATTCAAAGCTTGGCTGTTTGACTGGTCAGACTCAACTGGCGGGGTCAATTGGCGGGGTCAATTGGCTGGGAGTGGGCTCGTAGGTTGCTGTTCGCAATTGTTCATGCCATGTAATTTGATGCGCAAGTGCGTTTTTTGAAATGAGGGCCCTTTGGCTCCGCAGAACGGGAACAATCCTTCGTCTTCTGGCTCCAACGGGGCTGGTTCATCTGGCTCCAATGGCGCTGGTTCATCTGGCTCCAATGGCGCTCGCGCTACGCCGGTAGCTCAATTGGTAGAGCAGCGGATTCCAAATCCGCAGGTTGCGGGTTCGATTCCCTCCCGGCGTGTTTCTTCGACTCTAGCACCGACGGCTGAAAAGTCTCACCAAACCTATGGCATCTACAAGTATGGCCAAGGGTACTGGGTTCGTATGATGACGGCGTTGTGCCTAGGCATTCTCTTCGTGGCGACCATAGGGTGGGCCTGGAATAGCCTCGCAGCCATTCGCCCGCCCACGCCTACTTGGAGCTTCAAGATCGAGTCCTTTGATGGCTCGGCTCTGTTGGCCAAGGTCGGTGAACGCGTCACGCTCCAAGATTCCAATATATCCCCACCCGAACTGCTGGCTGCGGCAACTGTACTTGCGTATGAACCAGGCGAACTCGGCAAGGGTCGATTGGTCGTAGGATCGATCGATCTTACCATGCTTTCAAATGGCACCAAAGCCGAAATTTTAGGCACCAACAGCATCAAAGGTCCATCCGCTGATGCGACCGGTGCAAGTCTAAGTAGTGCGGGTGGTTGGGGCGTTAAGGTTGTTGGCATGGAAGGCATCCCGGCGTTCCAGCTCATCTATATCCAGGCGGCGGTCGCCTTGGTCATCATGGTGCTTGGTGGCATCGTCGTCTTCTTCTACGTGGGACGAAACGCCAACGCTGTTGAGTATCTCATCGCGACCGATGGCGAGATGCGCAAGGTGAACTGGTCAACCAAGAAAATCGTGGTCGATTCGACCTACATCGTCATCATCGCCGCCGTCATAATCGCCGGGTTCATCTTTGTTTCTGACATTCTCATCTCCAACTTCTTCAAAGTGATCGACGTGATTCGAGCGTGAATGGGCTTGAGCCTGATTGGGCTTGAGCCTGATTGGGCTTGAGCCTGCCTTTGTCCACTCGTTTACAACACAATTCTGCTGCAACACACCGCTTAATAAAGCGTCAACCAACGAGGCCCGCGATGACCGAGAAAGCGACTAAAGACACTCTGATCCGCTCGAATCTGATCGCCGCCGACGATGTGCTTCGTCAAGAGGGCATGCAATGGTGCGTGCTTCGCGTGGCTTCCAACAAGGAATCCAGCGTTCAGACGACGCTCTTGCGTAAGGTGCAGATCGAGGGGATGAAGCACTTTGTTGGCCGAATTCTGGTCCCAACCGAGAAGACAAAGGTCGTCAAAAACGGCCAGCAAAAAATCGTCGAATCAAAGCTCTACCCCGGGTACGTCTTTGTTGAGATGGCTCTGGAGGGTGATGGACGAATCCCGCAGGACGTCTTCTTCCTCGTGAAGGAAACCACGGGCGTAGGCGACTTCGTCGGCACCGCAGGCCGCCCGACGCCGATGAAGGATCACGAAGTCGAGAAGATGCTTCGCGATTCGCGTAAGCCCGAGGATGAACCCTCGATCAAGCTTGTCTTTTCCAAGGGTGAGAACGTCACGATCAAAGAAGGTCCATTCCAGGGGTACGAAGGTACGGTTGACGAAGTTCTTCCCGACAAGGGCAAGGTTCGAGTCTTGGTCACGATCTTTGGCCGTCAAGCCCCGATCGAAATCGAAGAATGGCTCATCGGGAAGACCGAAGACAATTGACGCTGCATACCAGTAATGGCATGGGTTTGTCGGGCGTTGGCTTTGTGACTTTCAGGTTGGCCGAACGCGAGATCGTTGGGTGCTTACTGTTTTGGTTGCTGCGTATCATATTATCGATGCGCCCTTGCTACGACGCAAAGCATTGTTCTTTCGCCACTTACTTGCTCGCTGATTTGCCTGCTCTTTTGCTGGCACTTTCGTTTGAGGAACGCCATGACTCATGTGATCGCCGAACCGTGCATCGGAACCAAGGATACTTCGTGCGTTCAGGTGTGCCCTGTTGACTGCATCCATCCGACCAAAAACGAAGCCGACTTTTCCACAGCAAAGCAACTCTTCATCGACCCGGATACGTGTATTGATTGTGGCTTGTGCGTGGACGAGTGTCCGGTGAAGGCTATTTTTCCGCAGGAAGATATTCCTTCGGAATGGAAGAACTACATCCAGATCAATCTCGACTATTTCAATTCGAAGGGATAAGCCAAATCAACGCACGTTGATTGCTCGTATATACCGACACCAAGCACACGTGCCAATGGTCTCTTCCTATGGGTGACTCTCACTCCAAACGGCACAGGCTTCGCTTTGGAATGTCATCAGGTTTCGAACCAGGAATTTTGAACACTACCAAGAGCCAATCTATTACAGGTTGGCTCTTGTTGATTGCGCCCGCATGACCTGCATGACCTGCATGACCTGCATGACCCGCATGACCTGCATGATCTGCATGATCTCTGGCATTCCGCCCGCACAAGCTGCCAGTTGCTTTTTTCTAAAGTAACGGACATTATCGGACGCCTTTGCGGCTCTCTTCGTGTCTCGTCGGCACAACCGAATCAATAGACGTACGCGCCGCTTCGCACGTGAAACTTCGCTCGATTGACCTCTTAAAGATGTCGAAGTTCTGGCAGAACGCGAGCAGGCTCAACACTCGACAATCGTATATTGGCGGAACCGGATCGAAGTATTCAGATTAGGCCATCAATGAAGATACGAGCTCTGCTATCCGCCACCGAAGTTGCCGAGCTTCACGAAACAATCGTGGGGAAGCTTGATCGCATCGGCGTCGAATCTCAGCCCGAGCTTGCTATCAAGATACTCGAACTCACAAGCATGCCTCAGGCCCAGCTTCAGGATTATGCCAAACTTATCAAGACAGATCCAGGCCTTTCTGGCCGCCTGCTGAAGCTCTCGAACTCGGCCTTGTTTGCACAGCGTCGCCCGGTAACCAGCATCGATCGCGCGTGCTTGCTTCTAGGTGTTGAACGGCTCAAGAGTATCTCACTGGGCTTTCATCTCAGTCGAGCTGCAGCGATGGGCGGAAGCAGTGGCGGCACGCGATCCATATCGCGCGAAGTCTGGGGGCAGAGCGTGATGCGAGCGTGCATCGCCGCTGAGCTCGCTCGCCATAGTGCGCCGCAATTTACTTCCGAAGCCTTCGTCATCGGGCTTATGATCGACGCTGGAATCCCGCTCCTGGCGCGAATGATCGGCGAGGAGTACATGCCTCTCTACGCCGGTGCAAACACGCCCGGCCGTCTCTACCGTAGCGAGTTTGAAACCCTCAGTATGACGCACGTTGACGTCGTGTCGGCGCTGGCTCGCAAATGGCGATTGCCCGACCTGCTCGCGCGTCCTATTGAGCTGCATCACAGCAAGCCGTCCGAGATCAAACGCGACGAACCATTGTTCCGCCTTCATCGCATCGCGTACGTCGCTGGCCTCATCGAGCTCGCGCCGCCCAAAGCTGATAGCTCTGCTGCACCGGTGCTTACCACTTCGTCGCCCGGCGTATCAACTGCGGCTCGCGTAATCGGCCTCCAGCAACAAGAGGTCGACGCGGTCGTGCAGCGATCCATCAACGAATATGCAGCCGCCATCGACCTCTTCGAGTCGATCGCTGGGAACATCGGCAATCCCGAACAGCTTCTCGAACGTGTCGGCGTTGGCCTTGTGAATGCCCTGGATTCCGCCGTCGAAGAAAACGTTCGTGTCGAGTCGTCGCGTTTGCCCGAACGATTCCTAGTCGGCGGGCAAGCGGTCGAAGTCGCGCGCGAAAGCGATGCCGACGCCGTCGCCTTCCTCTTTGACTCAAAGGGCCAGCGGCTCATGGTGCACCGCTTTGAATTTCGCAGCGTGACCATCGATGCACTCTTGCTTGCTTTGGGCATCAAGCCGGAGAATGGCGACGACACACCCGTGATCGCCGAGTATCTTCGTCGCATGGCGGCGTGAATGCGCGGTTAGTGCGCGGATAGTGCGAAGGTACTATTGGTGAGAACGCTTGCAACGGCTCGTCGCACAACACCACATCAATCCGAAACCTTGCTGCCGTTGTACGTCTTGTAGTACGAGCGCAGCGCCCAAAGCGTCCGCAGCGTCAAAGGCTTGTGCCCGTTGCGGATCCGCCATGCACCCAGCGCGAACATCCGCGACCAGTGCCCCCACATCACGCCCACGGCCCAGAAATACGAACGCCTCGGGTCGTAGGCGTTCACGCTCTCGCCCATCGTGCCGTTGACATCCACAATCGCAAGCCCAACGCCAAGGCGAATCGATTCGACATCCGCTGCGCGCAGGTCAAGCCGAACCGAATCGATCCCATCGCCCGCGTACGCCGCACACACGCCATCGATTGCTTGCTCGAGCGCGAGTGTGCGCAAATGTTCGCCATCGAGAAAGACCGTTCCCTGGCAGTGATTTCCCGCTACGTTTAACGCGAGCCGCTCGCCTTTTTCCAGAATGCGCGACAACTGGTCGGCGTGCCTTTCGTGGATTACGCCAAGTTGCAACCGCGTGCGTGGATGCCTTTCGAGCAAGCGTTCCAGCGTTCGCTTGCCATCGCCAGTGAGCGTGTGAAAGGCCTTGTCCGTGATCGAGTAGAGCTCGCCGACAAGGTAGTGATTAGCGTGATTGGAGCCGCTCGTTGCTTGCTGCGCGTTCGTCGCACTGTACGCGCTGGGTGCATGATGCGTGTCCGAGCTCTCGGTTTGATTCACATTCAAGTTGGTCTCAGGCACTTTGCGAATCCACAACACCGAACACTCAACTGGCCCCTTGTGAAACCGCTGCAGGATTACTGGTGAAGCAACATCATCGAAGTACGCGCGCACATCGTGAGGCGATCTCGCGAGCTTAACACCTAGGCCTCGATAGCCAGCGTCGGGCTTCAATATTACAGGAAAGCCGCCGAATAGTGGCTCATGCTCGATGCGTGCAAGTGCGCGACTCGCACGCTCCATCGCCGAACCAGTCGAGTCGATCAGTGCATAAGGCCAGATGCCCACGTGCGTACCAGGATTGAAGTCGGGTTGATTAAATTCAGCGAAAGCATTTGGCGTGCCGCCGTCGCGAACGAGCTTGTCGAACGTGTCGGACTTACTCTCACCGAGAACGCCGCCGCCCGCACTGATGCCGGGGTTGCACGCGGACCAGACGAGCACGCCGCCATACTTGAAGCCGAGAAGAGTGTGAATGGGGCCGAGAATGAAGTAAAATGGAAATCCTGGCCAGAACTCATGATGCCGCACGCGCCGTAGCGCCGCGTACACGCGAATGCGCCCGCTTCGTGTAAGCAACATCGGCAGCACACGCGCGACAATCACCAGCGCGTACCACACAATCGGCCACGTCCACGAGTGATCAACATCGAGCCACGCGGCAAGATCAGTTGCCACGCCTCGCAGATTTATATTCAGCAGCACGCCAGCGACGAGCGTGCCCAAGACCATTACTGCGCCGACGACCACGCATCCAAACGCATACCCGGCAATCGCCCAGGCGCGGTTGGTTGCGCTCGCAGGCGCACACGCTAAGCCTGCCGCGGCTTTGGTGCGCATCTCGCGCACGAAGCAAGCACGAAACGCTTCAGCGAACGGCGAACGATCAAGCCTTCGCGCCCAATCGATCATCGAAGGTTGCACAAGCCCAAGCTTTCGCACGAACCGCGGCTGGTAAACATGCCCACTGCGCCCCTCGGGTTCTGCACGTCCTTGACGCAACGTAACGCGTCCTGTCTCGCGACGCATCTGACGCCGCACCCACACAGCCGCGATTATCCCATGCATAATAAGTCCAAGCATCACGCTTACAACCGCTACGCCATAGTCAAGATTGAGTCCGAGGACCAGCATGACCGCCATAGCCGTAGCCCCTGCTGGCCATCGCACGACCAATACTGCAAGCCCCGCGATCACAAGCCACACGCTGATCTGTTTAACAGAGGCGCGGGGTACATCAACGATCCTCGCCAAGCCCGTTAGAATTTGTGGAGCAGTGTCGTATTCTCCGCCATCAAAGAGCATGTTTGGGCCGATTTCACGCGGCAGCGACGACGCGTTTGGGTCTTTAGCAGGAGCCTTATTTCCCTGTTCTACGTGCGCGTAAAACGCATTCAGCACAACTGCGGCTTGGTCCGCCTGCATCACCGGAATGAAATGGTTCGCCTCAAGCACCACCAGCGTGCTCCCGGCGATTCTTTTATGCCCGCTCTTCGCGCTGGGCAAGTTGACCAACATGTCATCGCGCCCATGCACGATCAACGTCGGTGTCTTGTTTGCGCCAACAGCCTTCATCACGCCAGTGATTGGCCTTTGATCGCTCTCCGCGAAACTCTTAAGCCATCCTGTTCGCTTCTCGCGCGTAGACAAATAGCCAAAATGCGGCAGGAAATCAATCCCAGGCCCAAGCAGCCCAAGACCCAGTGCGTACCGCGCGTGCTCAAACGTGTAGCTCCCCGAGCTCTCGAAACGCTGCTCGCCGATGGACGCGAGCATCGTCAAGCTCTCGACCTTGTCGCGCGCATCGTGCGCCAAGTACAACGCCACTCCGCCGCCGTTGGACCAGCCAAGCAGATGCGCCCGCGCGATGCCTTTGGCGTCCATCCACGCACGAAGCACGCCCGCCTTAGCCTTGATCGAGTGATCGGGCACAACCATCGTCGAATATCCAAACCCAGGCAGGTCAATGGCGTAGACATCGCGCGTGATTGCGTGCTGCTGTTGCGCATCGGCACCATCTGCAAATGGGTCGCCGCGATCATCTTGCACGAGCAATGGCGCAAGCCGCATCCAATCATCCGAGCCACCCGGCGCGCCGTGGATCAGGATAATCGGAATACCATTAGCAACTCTCTTGCCAGCTTCATGCTCGGCACTCGTGCCAGCTTCATTGGCAATTGGGTCATTGATGATTGGCTCGTGCGCTTTAATCTCTGAAACGGCCCAATGGCGGTACGCGATTATCACTTCGATGTCTCTAAACTCGTTGGCCGTCGAACTCGCGTAAGGCCTCAGCTGAGTCATGCTCAATATGGGCTGAAATTGGGGCAGGAATTGGGGCTGAAATTGCGGCCGAGGTTGAGACCCAAGCACATCTTCACCAAGATCACTTTCAACGCATGGTGCCGACGCCAAAGAGTCCGCAAGCACCGACACGCGATCGTTGATGCGCCGCTGCTCGTTGCTCGTGCGAACGTGGGAAGAAGTTTGCTCCGCGATCGACGCTGTAAACATCTCGACCAATGGCTCAAACCCTTGCCACGTCCACGACGCAATGAGCGCAATTGCGTACGCCGCTGCAATTCCATGACGAACCCATTTCCAGCGCGTGCGCTTCGTGCCTTCAGTTCTCATCGCGCTTGATCTCGTCGAGATTGGCTTGCGTGTTATTCGATGGCGTGCCGTCGACTTGAGTATCCGTGCTGAATTCGTCGCTTATCTCAATAGTTTTGATCTTTGTCGTCGGCGGCTTGATCCTGCCATCAGATGCACGCGTTAAGAGCGAAGCCGCAAGCTGCAACCCACGGCCTGCAGGGCTCACGAACGCGCCGCCTACCTTCTCAACAGTTTGGAAGAATGCCACCAGATCATCGATGCGTTGATGGTGCGAATTCAAAAGCTTCTTCAAATCTGCATCTGACTTTGGCGTGGGCGCATTCTCCGAAGCTCGCGTATCGACCGAAGCCCGCGCATCATCCGGTACCTGCGCCGCCGCCTCCGCGTTCTTTATCACGACTGGCGAACCCGTAATGTCGCGGATCTCGTACAACGACGCGAGCAACGGATCGACCTCTCGCTTCGTCCGCTCACGGACTATCGCGCGAAACATCGCCCATACATCCTGCTCGGCTTTGTAATATTCTTTGCGATCGCCCCGGCGATGGATGCGCTCGATAATGCCCCAATCCACCAGTGCTCGCAGCGACATCGACGCGTTGCCACGCGAGATCTCCAGCCGTTCCATGATGTCGTCGGAGCACAAAGGCTCGCCAGATATAAAGAGGATCGCGTGAACCTGAGCCATCGTGCGTGAGATGCCCCACGCACCAGCCATCTGACCCCAGACCTCAACGAAGCGGTCCTGTGCCTGATGCAGCGATCGATCCATAGCCGGGTTGCCGGATGAAATTGCCATGCTTCAGTATTCGGCGGCCGCCGCCAATGATCCATCCCTTGTTTCAAGAAGTATCGATTACAATTCCTTCTGGCCATCTCTCCGCCGCCATCACGCGCTTCTACTTCAACGCATCTCGCTTTCCGCGCATCGTGCGTTACTTGGGCGAAACCGGGTTCGCCGGCTTGGGCTTGAACAAGTCACCAAGCACGTCCTGTATCAATTTCTCGGGCGACAATTTCTCAATAAACGTCTTGGCAAAGAGCTCAAGATCTGGAGATGTGCTCGGGTTATCCAGCGATCCGCGCGTACGAAACGGCATCATGTCCACCGCTTGGATCACCGGCGCAATCTTCCCCAACCCGCCTGCAATTCCAAAGGCGCGAGCCGTGTCGCCGCTCAATTGTCCAAAGGGAATCCACGTAATCACGTCGATCTTGCGTTGCACCAGGTCAACCGTCCCCATGGTTTCGACGTTGAATTCGCCCAACGGAATCGGCCACTTCTGATATGTTGCTACGCCATTCTTGATCGACACATTCAAAGGCTGGAGCCGCTTGCCCACGGTCCCCTGCTGCTTGATCGCAAGTTCGCTCAGAACCCCCGCGAAATCGTCCGACGCCGCAAACCGCGCCTCGCCTGGATCAAGCACGATTTCGCCATTGAGACGTGAAAAATCGTTACCCAAAGGCACGCTCAGCCCCGTCGCGCGAAGTAACGCGGGCGCATCTTCCTTGTTCTTTGTGATCTTGCCGATAAATGGCATGCTCTTTAAGAATCGCGCCGCGAGCGCGTCGGTCACTTCATTGAGCCCAACTTCAACCGGAGTTTGCGACATGAATACTGCATCGCCCACCACACCCTTGATGCTCGCGCTGGCTCGCTCGGTCTTGAGTCCAACGTCGATGGTCGCGCGAGCGCTGCTGCCTCGCTGCGACAGTTCGCCCGCCTTGGTCAAAGGCAGCCGCTCGACGCGTAGCCTCTCCACGGTCACAACAGGCCCAAGCAGATCGTTCAACATCCCGTCTTGCTTAGCAAAGGCGTCGATCAGCGCGGTCGGGAACGCGGGCAGATTGCCCGACGCATTCAGCGTCGCCGCGTCTAGCGTCAAGTTCCCGCGCGCGTCCGAGTGGTTCTCGATGATGCCACTCAGCCTCATATTATTCACAGGCGGCTGCGCGTTCACTATCGCTTCACGAATCGCCAGCGTAAACGGAATCGGATTCGTCAGCGGCTCATCTTGCCTTGGCGTGCGCAACGAAAACTCCGTTCCCGAAAGCACGATCCGCTGACCCTTGGAATCCGCGAGCGAAGCTCGTGCAACGCCTAGCACCACAGACGCATCAAGCCTGCGCGAAGGCGAATCAATCACGCCCGGCTCACCAACCTTGCCAACAGGCATCTTAAAAGCGTCGATCACCAGCGATACATCCGCTGGTTCTTGAAACGCAAGCTGCGATGGATCACGTTGGCCATTCGGGCCTGGCGCCGCGATGTACATATTCGCAAGCGAAGGTGGCACGGTCAACGCGATCCGCATCGGCTGCGTCAGTCGAACAAGCCCGCCTTCCACCGTCGCCTTGATCGGCCCTTGCGTTTGTAACCGCGGCGCAGTCACCGTTGCCTCAACGTTGATCACGCCTTCCAGTGGCGAAAAATCCGCCCCCGATAGAGCCTTCTCAGGCGGCGTCAAACTCCCGCCCACCACAACGCTCGCTCGCTCGCCCAACGCTTGCGACAGCCCACTTCCCTCAGCAAACAACGCCTCAATTGTGCGCACGTCAATGTCCGTCAACTCAAACCGAGCCGTCAGTGGACCTGCAGGACGGCCACGCGAAACCTCCGCGTTCAGCGTACCCATAAGCGTTGCGATTCGGCCTGCAGCGCCAGACGCACCACCCGAGCCAACACCCGGCGCCGATCCCAAAATCCCCGCACGAATATCAATCGACGTTGCGCGTTCATTCGCCATCGCTGCCGCCACCATCGCGCCCACCGGCACCATCGCAACCAATCGTAAATCCTCAACACCCACCGCTGACAACTTTGCTGGGCGAGCCCTGCCCGTCGCGGGGTCGTTCGCCGTCACGCCAAATTGCAAGCCCTCGACTAGCGTCTTTCCTGGAATCGAAAGAGTCGCCTTAACCGTGCCCACGCGCGACAGGTCTACCGCGCCAAGCGAATCAGTGGGCATCAGAATCGGGTCAATTGCCAGATACATCGTCGCCTGCCCCTTGAGCGTCGGCGCTCCAGTAACACCTGGCGCAAACGCGTTGAGCAGCGTGCGCACCGTCGCTGGCGCGACGTTGGCTTGCATCGTGCCTTCGGTCAACCGCATCGCGGTCGCGCTCGCGCTTCCCTTGATCGTCATCGACACATTGGAAGCATTGACAACCGCGACCGCCGACAACGCATTGGCCCCGGCTTCTGCCACCCGAGTAGGCTCGGTCGTCAGTTGCAACGAAAGCACCGGGCCAAGCACGCTCTGCACCAACGCAGCTAGATCCAGTGGCGGCGCTGAAGGTGCTAAAACAGCGGGCGCCGCTCCCGATCCATCTGCGTTGGCTACGGGTACTGAAGCAGCCCCAGCCTTCGCAGGCGGCATCAATCGCGCTAGCGTCGTTGGCGCGTCGATCAACTCAATTGTGCCCTTTGGCCTTGCGTTTATCGCCGCGATCGTTGTTTTGCCTTGTGCATCCTTTGCAAAGAACCCTGTCGCTTCCTGCTTGATTGCAACTCGGAAAGGCTTGCCCATGTGCGTCGCGCTCACGCTCGCATCGAGCGTGGGCGTAACTCCCGCCTTCATCACCAGTTCAACTCGCGTCTGGCCCAAATCAACTGGCGCGTCGGTTGCGTGTAGAGCTGTCGCACGCAGTGATGAAGCCGTCAGGATCGCGCGCACGCCGATAGCACCAAGATCAATAACGCCCGTGCCTTTGGTTCGCTCGATGCGGATATCACTGGCTTCGATCGCGATCGGACCGCCGCCATTGATCGTCGTAAGTTCCCATCCGGTCTCAGGCTTGACAAACTTGCTCGCTAGCGCGCCGCCACGGGCGAGCGAAATGCGCACCGGATTGCCTCGGTCGCGGATCATCGTTTCTTCCAGACGCAGCGGCGCATCGATGCTCAACGATTCGGCTCGGATCGCAATATCCAAATCCGTTGGCGGGATCGAACTCGCAACCAGCGCATCGCCAGCTGCAGTTGCTGCCGTGATGTTGATATCTATAGCCGTGCCCACATCTCGCGTCAGGTCCGCCATATCGCCAACAAAAGGTTGCACCAACGCGGTCGTCATCCCACGCACCGCAATCTGTCCGGAAAGGCTCTTGGGCAATCCCGAGGCAATCGGCATCCCCGCGTCGGTCAAGATTCCTGTCGCCGTCGCGTCGATGGACAGCGTTCCCGCAGGCCGGTCCGAAATCGTCGCGCTCGTGTTCGCCGTGATGCGAACTCCCTGCGATAAATTGTCGCTCGTGATCCGCACTTCCAAAGGCGTCGCCGCAAACGGCTGGAACGCCTGCCCCGGCTTCAACATCAACTGCCCCGAAATCGCATCTGTCAAAATACGAATCGTCGCGCTGCCATTGGCTAGGTTGATCGCGCCTGTCGATGATGACGCGCGAAGTTTCAAGTTCGTGATTTCAACTTCAACCCCAGGCAAGCTCGCCAGCCGTGCCGTCGGGTCTTCTCGCATCTTCTTAGCAACATCAGGCAAGAGCCTGGTCAACGCATCGCTCGTCACCCGTGCTGTAATCGGCGAGGTCGAAGTCACCACGCCTTCCTTGTACCCAATCGCCGCTGCGGCTTGAACACCGTTCGAGTTAATCGACAGGTTCGCCGTCGCGTCATTGATCGCACCGTCCGCATTCAGCGTAATAGTGAGATCATTTCCCAAACTCTCCTTCAAGGTAGTACCCGCAATTACCGGCCCCAGCACCGCATCAAGCAACGCGACCGGAACATTGGTCGCGCTCACCGTCGCCTTGCCCTTAGTATCCTTCAACCGAAGCGAGCCATCCTCGCGCAGCCAACCTGGCTCCAACCGGGCTTCGATCACGATCTTGCCGGTGTTCGTGCCAGCGACCTTCGCGTCGGGCTTGGCATCGGCTTTGGCCTCTGCATTGGCATCGGCTTTCAGCTCCCCCTGCTCCGCTCGGGCAGCGAACTTCGCAACCAGTGCCTTCCCAGACTCCACCTGCGTTTCAATATCAATATCTGACACCGCAACCTTCAGCGGCGTGAACACTTGCTTGCCACGATCAGCCGGGTTTGCAGGTGTGCCATTGTCCGTGTACGAAATCTGCCCGTTGGTCAACACAAGATTCGCTCGAAGCCCCTTTGGTAATGTAGTTTCATTCGTAGTCCCTAAAGGCCCAGCAGCAGGCACAGGCTTTCCCGCTGGGTTTGACTTGATCAACGCGCTCTGGATATTCGTCGAGCCGTCGGCGTTACGAACAACATTCGCACGCAACCCCGCAATTGTCACCGTACCCAAATCAAGATTCGATCGAATCAACGAGAACAACCCGCGATCAACCTCAACGTTCGCGCGTAGAACCTCCTTGCCCGCTGAATCCATCAGCCGAAGTGAGTCCACGCGTTGTGGCCCGCCCCAGGAAAGGCTCACATCTTGAACCGTCGCGCTGCCGGGAATTGCAGCCTTGCTCTGGCTCGCGATGATCCCCGGTGCAAACCCACTCGCAATCTGTGGCAGGAAAATAACCACAATTACCAGCACCGCCGTAAGCACGCCGAGCATGCTCAAAATAATCGTGCGACGCTTGCCTCGTCGCCGCGCCTTGTGCGCCTTGGGATCTTGAGCAATAGCCTTGGCTCGCTTGGCTTCTTCCGTCGACTTCTTACTGGCAGAATCCCAGAAACCGCCACTATTTTGCTCAGGTGATTCAGACATCGTTTTGGATCCCTTCAGGGCTGCGCATGGCGCGTCGAGCCCAACCGTTCTTTGAGTTACAACTAGCGTAGACAAAGTGCAGCAAGCACAGCACCACGCACACTTCCGCCATACCGCCTACACCTTGCCAAGCTCTTCGCCCAGCCTGTTGCTCTTCCCCAATCGCCTACGCCACGGCTACGCCTCAGCTCGGCAGAACGCCGATATCAGATAGCCATCGAGCAACTCAAATATGTATATACATGTTACAGATATTTCTGATACACCTGCCCTTATTGCACGCATGTAAATGCTTTCATGCAAAGCCCAAATACACCACTTCTGTCCGTGTTTCGCCATGAAAGGCACCGTCATGCTTCTCGCGATCTGGCGAATCCGCTGGAATCTCATCCGACTTTTCGCCGCAGCGTTCTGCCTTTGGACTCTGGGTGTAGACACCGCCGCGCGCGCTGGCCGCCTTGCGCTGGCGAATTTGCCTGGCTTTGATTATATCGCCGAAGTTCGCACGCTTCGAGCGCAAGGTCTCTTCGATGAAGCACTTCTGGTCGCCGACGCCGGCCTTCGCAACACCACAGGCGACACCGCAAAGACCCTTATCGATGAGCGCGAGTTGGCTCAAAAAAATCGCGATAGCACGCTGCGCATGTTCAATAGTATCGCGGCAGGCGCGGTGACAGGCAAAGGCGACTCGCTCGAAGGCCTTGCAGGAGCAGTAGTTGCAGACTTCTTTGTCGTCGGCGACATCCGCGATCTTGCCATCCAAGGCTACAACGCCGTCACAGGAAAGCAGACTGATGAAGTGATCGTGCTTCTCTCAACTGCTGGCCTGGTAACGACTTTGGCACCATTGGCAGACTGGGCACCCGCAGTCTTAAAAGCGCTTCGCCGCTCTGGAGCAATGTCGGAAAGGCTCGCCGAAGCGCTAGTCAAGATGATTCGAAGCGAACGTAAAGCCGACCTGGCAAAGATCTTCGAGGATGTTGATGATCTTGCCAAACGCGCTGGCCCAGTGAGCGCGATGGCGATCTTAAAGCACGCCGACTCGCCAGAAGATATCTCCGCTCTAGCCAAGTTTGCAGGCTCGCGAGAAGGAGCGTCCTTTGCGCTGTATGCAACAGGGCGTGAAGGTGCTCAAATTGTGCGCACGTTCGAGGCCGGTACTGCGGCGGCGCGAACTGTGGCGCGGGCGGGATCGCGAACGGGTGAGAATGTTGTAAGTGCTCGCCGAGCGAGTGATGCGGTGATGGTGGCGTCAACCAAGGGGACCGCAGGTCGTGCTTTTTTGAGAAGCAAGGCGGCACGAGCGATGATGAAACCGCACGCACTGGTAGGAATTACTAAAGGGATAGTAAAGGGGACTTTGGGCGATATGCTGTCGCGAGCCGTGGAACGGCTAGACCCCAAAGCGTGGTGGATCGTGCCTTTGCTCGCGGCGTGGTGCGGCGTCGAAGTGGTGTGGATCGTGAAGAGAGTGCGAGGGAAGAGGGTGGCTGCGTCGCCGTCTCACGTGGAGAAGTTGACTACTGGTGAAGTGTGAAGAACGCTGCCAGTATTGACACCGCAGCCTTTACTTTTCCAGAACTCGCCATCGGTTGTAAGCGTACCGCGCCAAACCCGCCGTGCCTCGTGGCGAATCTGATTGCCCACGTATTCACGACGCGGGCACCGTGTAATACGGATCACCGCCAAAACTCGTGCGCGTTCGGCGCATGATCAGGTTGCGCGAGGCTGAAGTTCGTGGCATGACGTACTCGGCAAGAAGGCCAAGCATGCT
>JBBRGG010000056.1:0-15688 GCA_038240875.1 Phycisphaerales bacterium
GGGCTCACCGCCATGAAGCTTGACGATGTCCATGGTGGCCATGGCTAAGCCGGCACCGTTTACGAGGCAACCGATGTTGCCATCGAGTGCAACGTACGAGAGGCCGAACTTTTTGGCGCGTTCTTCGAAGGGGTTTTCTTCGGTCGGGTCGGCGAGAGCGGCGATTGCTTTCTGGCGGACGAGGCCACTTTCATCGAAGGAGAACTTGGCGTCGATGGCGAGGACTTGGCCGTCGGGGAAGTCGGTTGTTGAGGGCGTGATGATGAGGGGATTGATCTCTGCAAGGGTGCAATCTTTATCGACGTAGAGCTTGGCGAGGTTCATCATGATGCCGACGGCTTGGGCGATTTGCTTGCCTTTGAAGCCTAGAGCGAAGGCGACTTCGCGTGCTTCAAATGCTTGCAAGCCGACGAGTGGGTGGATGAAGATTTTGAGGATGGCTTGCGGGTTTTTCTCGGCGACGATTTCGATATCGACGCCACCTTCGCGGCTGGCGATGAGAACGTTGCGGCGCGAGCGGCGATCGGTGGTGACGGCGAGATAGAACTCTTCGGTGCCGCCGGTGGAGCGGGGGGCGATGTCGGCGGCGGCGGCGACGAGGAGCTTATGGACTTCGAGGCCTTCGGGTGGCGTTTGCGGGCTCTTCATGCGATTGGAGAACATGAAGCGAGCGGCGGTTTCGGCGTCAGCGGCGTTTTTGACGAGCTTGACGAAACCGGCTTTGCCGCGGCCACCGGCGTGAACCTGGGCCTTGACGACGGCGAGAGGAGTCGCCATGGATTTCGTGGCGTTTTTGAAGGCGGCGGAGGCTTCTTCGATGGTGCCGATGGCGATACCTTCGGGGACGGGAATCGAGTAGGAGCGGAGGAGGTCGCGGGCCTGATATTCGTGGATCTTCAAGGCGGGGCTCCAATCCAGAGGGTCAAAGCAAGCTTGGGGATAGAACGAGAGGCACATGAAACAGAAGCAGTATTTGATCAAGGCGAAGTGGAAGCGGCATGGTACCGCACTTAATAGGAGTACGCGTGTGGAGGTGGGCATGGATTTGTGGAGGTTGGCGGGTTGTGAATCTGGAGTGGGTTTGTGAAGAGTCGAGCCAAGAGTCCCTATCTTCGGTTGTAATGGAAGTTGAACTGCGGGAGAACAGGGTGGACAAGGCGCAAGACGACATCCGCATCGTGTATGCGGATGAGGCGATTGCGGTGGTTGAAAAGCCGACGCGGTTGTTGTCGGTGCCTGGGCGTGGCGAGCACAAAAAAGATTGCGTGATTGCGCGGGTGCGAGAGCGACTGGCCTACGCCACCGGGCCGATGGTGGTGCATCGATTGGACTATGAGACGACAGGGTTGATCGTGGTCGCGCTCACGCCTGCGTCGCAGGTGAATCTATCGATGCAGTTTGAGGACCGATTGGTTGATAAGGCGTATGCGGCGCTGTTGGGCGGGATCGTACCAAATGATGAAGGCTTGATACGGATGAACATCCGCGTGGACTGGGACAATCGGCCCAAGCAGATCGTGTGTAATGAACACGGGCGCGATTCGGTGACGCGGTATCGGGTGATGTCGCGGGAGATTGATCGGACACGGATTTTGTTTTTGCCGGTGACGGGCAGGTCGCACCAGTTACGAGTGCACGCGGCGTTTGTGCAGGGGTTAGGGATGCCGATCCTTGGCGATCCGTTGTATGGCGATGCTACGAGCGCGTCAACGTTGTGCCTTCATGCGAGCATGATTTCGTTCACGCATCCTGTAACGCGAGAGCGAATGGTGTTTACGTCGGTGCCTAACTTCTAGCAGGCAGGGGGTGTCGGCGAGACGCATATTAGAGTGAACGGAGATCAATATCCCGAACCACGGAGGATTGCAAAGCGTTCGCGGTGGCGGCGCATGCTCACGGATTGTTCGGGGTCGTTGATCAATGATTCAGCTTTGCGATAGAGGGCGGCGGCGGCAGATTTTTGGTTGTTGCCATAGTGTGCCTCGGCGAGCATGAGCATGATGCGCATGTTTGACGGGTCTTGGCTGTTTGCATATTGGAGTTGGATGACGGCATCGCTGAAGTTGCGGGCGGTAAGTGCGGACTCGGCGCGATCGAGCGGGGTGAGTGATTCCTGCCATTTTTCATAGCCTAAGTAACAGCCGTAGCCGATGCCCGCAAGAACCGCGAGGGTAAAAAGATGCTTGAACATGTTGCAGCTCCCTTCCTGCTTCGGGTCAACGAGAGATGACGCGAAGCGTGCCTGGAGTCCACGCTTGAGGCCCGGACAGACAATCATCGGATTGAAATGAGCGGCGGGTTGCGCATTCGTACTCGCTTGCCTATCTTGAACATGGTTCATGCCGACTGGGCAAACTCTGCGCGTCAATGCGGGGTTATACAGCTGATTGCAAAGTCTGGAAATACAATGTGCAGTCCGATAGTCTTTGGACACGTGAACCGAAGCGACACGGGAATGAAACAGCAGGCGGTGTGGCAGCCAGATGGCAATCAATATGCATGGAGGCAGCAATGGCAGGTGGACAGGAATACAACGCGTATCAGAAGAAGGTCATCAACCGATTTTATGAGCACGCAGACACGCGAACGATCGCGGGTTTGCAGGAACTGGTTTCGGACCTTGCGCTCGCGGAAGTTGGATCGAAGGACTCGGTGAAAAAATGGATCAGGGCGCGCGACCTTCTGATAAAGGCTGGCGTTTCGGCTAGTGATGTGGCGCGGGTGTGCGACGCGAGCAATATCAAGGAGTTTGCAGGGCTTGTAGGGAAGCTTTCAAAATAAGAAGGTTTGCGCTGTGCTGGTAACTAGGTTGTCGACTTCGTGAATCTGCGAGTGCGGCTAGGTCTTGCATCAAGTAGTTCGTGAGACTTGATCAATCATCGGGCCCATGGCGGCACGCAGGCGGACGAAACCTAATGCGCCGAGCATGGACATGAAGCTGGCGATCAGCAGGACGATGAGCGAAGCGTCGAGGCCAGCTTTTTTGGCAGCTTCGTAGAGGAAGACGGCGACGAAGGGCGCGATCAAGCCGCGAACGCCGTTAAGCGTGACATGGGTGGCCATGTATTGGGAAGTTTGGCTGGGCGGAGCGAAATCGACGTGGCCTAGGTTCCAGGCGAGAGTGCCGCCGGCGAAGCCGATGCCTTGCAAGACGGCGCCGACAAAGAGAAGCCAGGGAATATTGAAGCCTACTGCGATGGTGAGGACAATGCTCGCGGCGACGAAGGTCCAGGAATGTAACGCGCGAAAGCGGACCACGTGCGCGCGATCAAGAAGGCGGGTCCAGATCGGAAGCGCGAGGGGCATGGTGAGCGCGGGGATTGCGCTACTAATCAGGATGCTCTTGAGATAGCCAGCGTTGAATTGCTCGGCGAGCGTGATAACCATGATCGGCGTGAGCATGAGGTTGCCCACGCCCAAAAGAAACATGCAGCGCATGAAGCGCGCGTACCACGGATCGTTGCGAAGCACACGCACGACGACCGCGAGCGAGCCCCAAGGTGTCATCGCACGCGAGCCAGAACACTCAAGCGCGAGTAAGCGTGATTCGCGGCGAACACGCAAGCGCGATGTAGCCCAGACCGCGATTAAACCAATGAAACCTGCGGCGGGAACGATAAGGTGGTAGGTATCGGGGTTGCGGTCCAGCATCGCTCCAAGCGCGATTCCCAAGGTGGCGGCGACCAGCATCTGGCCGGTAGAGAGGCGAGCGACGACGCGAGCGCGAAATGCGCGAGAATAGTTGGCGCGCCAGACGGTTGGGCGGATGGTAATGATTCCCGACCAGCAGATGCGCGCGGTAAGGGCGAGAAAAACAATGAGCCAAAGGCCGAAGATTGAGTGTGGGACAATGGCGAGAAGCGCGATCAAGGAGATGGTGGCGACCTGGAGAGCGTTGATGAAGGGAATTTTACGTTTGCCCTGGCCTTTCCAGCTCCAGATGAAGGAGAGGATGTTGGCGAGTTCGGGGGTTGCGCCGAGGAAGGCGACGAAGAAGTTGAGTTGGCCTTCGGAGACTACGCCATGGAAGGTTTTTTTGGTGAAGACGGAGATAATGCCGCCTTCGATCATGGCGAGGGCGACGGCGAAGGTGAGTGTGGAGAGGAGCTCGAGGCGGAAGAATGGGCGCGCCATGAAGGGGAGGGCGCTAGATCGAATCACCGTTGCGGGTGGAGCAGGGTGTGCTGGGGGCGCGAACTCTGGCGGCGCACTTGCGTGCGGACCGCTCGTCGTGCGCGGTTGTGAGGTTTCGGAATTGGGTTCGGGTGGCTGAAGCGTTGCGAGAACTCCTAGCCTTGAACGCGTGGTAAATCAGGACGTTTGGGCACGCCACACGCGAACAGACCCTCAAGAACCAAGCCTAGGCATGGGACAAATTGGACATTCATGCGTGCTGGAATAGGCGGCACACGTACCGCGTCCAATTATGAGTTATATCGCTTTACATCCTGAAACTATTTCTGACGTAAACCATTGCTGTGCCTATAGAAATGACTATAACGAGGCGTGAAGCAGACGAGCCGAACTCATACCGAATGGGATGAATGAAGGATAACGATTGCATGGCGAAGGAGGCGGGAAGGTTTGCGAATCAACGTTTGTAATGGAATAAGAAAGAGCAACCTTCCGATGAATGATTGAACGTGTGGAATGCTTCTTGAGGATGAGGAAATCGGTCAATTTGTCATATCTTTGAAGCGGACTCGACGAACCATCGCGTGGAAATCTGTGTTCAAGTATGCACGTTGACGACGGAGACGAAACCAAACAGCCTTCGCTGGCGTATGGTCTAACGAAATGCCCAACACTTCAATTGCCAATCTCGCGCGAACTTCTACCAGTGCTGAATATGTACTAGGCACTGATGCACTTGAAGCAGCTCGGCTTGGGCTGCAACATCGACTCTGGTCGGCACACACTCATCTACTCTGGGAGCGTGCGGGGATTCAGCCCGGCATGACGGTTTTGGATATCGGTTGTGGGCCTGGTCATGCAACGATGGACCTGGCGGAAATCGTCGGCCCGCGTGGAAGCGTGATTGCCATCGATGAGTCGGCAACGTTCTTGAAGCAGTTGCACGACCTAACGCACGCGCGGCGGTTCACGCATGTCGAGCGGGTTCTGGGCGATGTGCACGATCTGGACGGCGCGTTTCCAAATGCGCAAGGCACCATCGACTTTGCATATGCACGCTGGGTATTTTGCTTCCTTGCCAAGCCCGAGGACGTGGTGCGGGGGATAGCGCGCTTGCTCAAGCCGGGCGGGCGGGTTGCAATCCAGGACTACTTCAATTATGAGCGGGCATTCACGCTTGCGCCGCGGAAAGAAGCCTTTTCACGCGTGATATCGGCAATTGGTGCGTCGTGGCGTTCGCGTGGCGGGGATCCTGATGTCATGAGCCATTTGCCCTCGATGTTTCAAGCGGCTGGGTTCACCGTGGACCACATGGATGTCGTGCAGCGGATAGCAAGGCCTGGCTCAACGCTCTGGCACTGGCCCACGACATTCTGGCAAACGTTTATTCCTCGGTTGGTAGAGACCGGGTTCTTGACCAAGGCAGATCACGAAGCATTTGATGCGACGTGGTTGGCGGCGTCGAATGATCCGGGGACGTTTGTGCAATTGCCACCGGTGTATGAGTTGGTAGTTACGAAGAAGTGATGTCAAGAAGTAACTGGTTCGAAGTAAGTGTCTGAAGCTTTATCTGGTTTTTAACACACTTGAGAATGAACACAAGCCCTGGCTGACGCGGGGGCTTTTTCTCATGTGTGTAGACACATGAGAAAGCACTGCATCCGGGAGTAGGACGCGGGCGAAACCGAAGTGCACACTAGACCAAAGCCTCGTGGCTTTGTCTGGCAATGCACGAGGTTTAGTCCCATGTACACGCCCATTCGCAGGCAGCAGTCCGAAATTCAAGAGAGCAAGACTGATCGGTCACTCATGGCTGCGCTCGCGGTCGTTGGGCTATGTGCGGGGTGGGCGGTGTTTGGTCCGGGGTGTGCACAGAAGCCAGGCACGCAGGCAGCGGCGACTACGAATGCGAAGAATGAACCAGTGTTCGCGAGTGAACCTGTCAAGGAAGTAGCCGTGCCAAAGTTTGCGTTGGCTGAGGGTGCGTCACAACGAGTTGGAGGAGATTTGGGCTTGTCGGCGACGCTTGAGGGCGGCACGTGGAAATCGGGGACGGCTGTGATTTCAACGCCTTTGCCCGAGGGGTATCCGGCTCCGACGCCGCCGGGCGCTGTGGACTTGAAGATGTACCCTGTTGTCCGGCGTGCGGAAGTGCGTGGGAAGGAAGAGATTTCAGGACGCGAGGGAGCGGCTGGATTCTGGCCTTTATTCAATCACATCCAGCGACGTCAGATTGCGATGACGAGCCCGGTGGAGATGGAATATAGCATGCTGGATAAGCAAGCTGGCGGGGTGAAAAATGGTGTTGGGGGTGGGGCTGGTGATGAGGTTGGGGCAGGTGGGCAGTCTGCGGAGTCGCCTTCGCCTTGGACGATGTCGTTCTTGTATCGGAAGGTAGAACAGGGACCAGTGGGGCGGGATGAGAACGATGGGCGGGTGATCGTGTTTGATACGCCAGCGATGCTGGTGGCGTCGCGCGGTTTTCAGGGGAATTACAGCGATGAACGGTTAATGGCTGAAATGGACGAGCTGGTGGCGTTTATGGCCAAGGATGGCCGCTTTGTACCGATGGGCCGGCCTCGGGTGCTGATGTATAACGGCGGGCCTGGAGATAATCCAAAGCGGTACTGGGGCGAGGTTCAGGTGCCGGTAAAGGCTAAGTGAGTGTGGGAATGAGGCAAAGACGTGCGTTGAAGAACAACGTGCCTTGAACTTGACACGATGTATGCGGCGGTTGAATGGATTACCTGCATTTTGGTGTGTTGACCTTCAATCGCACCTACAGTTTAACGCATGGCAGACGTAACGACCAATATTCGTAATTTCAGTATCATCGCCCATATCGATCACGGCAAGAGCACGCTCGCAGATAGGTTGCTGCAAGCGACAAACGCTGTCTCGCAGCGCGAGGCGCGAGAGCAGATCCTCGACTCGATGGATATCGAGCGTGAGCGTGGTATCACGATCAAGGCGTCGGCGGTGACGGTGTTTCACCGGCACAAGCTTGGCTCAAAGACCGATGATCTTGAATCGCAATTTGAGGCACCAGCGGAAGATGTAGCGCAAGACGAAGCTCCCAAGCACAAGACCAAGAAGGGTGAGAAACCTGAAGAGCATGGCGAAGTGTTCATGCTCAATTTCATCGATACGCCTGGGCACGTTGACTTCAACTATGAAGTAGCGAGGGCTTTGAAAGCGTGTGATGGAGCGATTTTGGTCGTGGACTCAACGCAGGGTGTGCAGGCGCAAACGCTGGTGAATGCGTACTTGGCGGTGAATGAGAATTTAACGATCGTGCCCGTCATCAACAAGATCGACTTGCCCGGTGCGCAGCCGGACGCGGTGGCGGAAGAAATCGAGCAGACGCTGGGGTTCCCGGCGGAAGATTGCATTCTTGTGTCGGCGAAGACGGGGCAAGGCATTCCAGAATTGCTGGCCGCGATTTGTGAGCGGTTCCCGTCGCCTCGCAAACAGGTGATGCCACAACTTCGCGCCTTGATTTTCGACGCGGTGTACGACGATTATCGCGGAGTAATTATTTACTGCCGAGTGTTTGATGGAGAGTTGAAGGTTGGAGACAAGATCCGCATGATGGGCGTGGGCAGGACGTTCCAGGTGACAGAGATTGGGAAGATGAACCCCAAGCCGTTTCGCTTGCCTGATGGGAAGGTTGGGCCTGGCGAAACGTGCTATGTCGTCGCGGCGATTCGCTCGCTCAAGGACGTGCGCATTGGCGACACGATCACGCTGGATTTGAATCCTGCGCCTGAGGCTTTACCTGGATATATGCCGCCACGGCAGATGGTTTTCTGTGACTTTTACCCGTCTACTTCGGAAAATGGTGAGAGTACGGACTTTGAAGATTTGCGCAACGCAGTCGAGCGATTGAGCTTGAACGATTCGTCGTTCACGTTCCAGCCGGTGCACTCTGAGGCGCTGGGCTTTGGCTTTCGCTGCGGGTTCCTTGGGCTACTTCACATGGACATCATCCAAGAGCGGCTTGAGCGCGAAGGAAACGTCGAGATTGTGCAGACGGCTCCGACGGTTTCGTATCATGTGCTCGTGCGTGGGCTAGATACGGTAACGGGATCGAACGGGCAGTCGCTGAAGAATGTGGAGCCGACTTCGCCATTTTACACGGACATTCCTCAAGGAATGCAACTGCTTGAAGTGCACAACCCGGCGGACTTGCCGAATTTGTCGTTTGTTGATCAGATTCGTGAGCCGGTGTGCCGTGTTGACGTGATGGTTCCTAAGCAGTACATCGGCGACATCATGAAGCTGTGCATGGATCGGCGTGGCATCTACAAGAACCAGTCGTTTGTGTCGACTTCGCGCGAGATTTTGACGTTCGAGGTTCCACTCGCGGAAATCATCTACGATTTCTTCGACAAGATGAAGGGTCTTACCAGCGGCTACGGCACGATGGACTATGAGGTGATTGAGTATCGCAATGACACACTCGTGAAGCTAGACATCTTGATCAATGGCGATCCGGTTGAGGCGCTCGCGACGATCGTGCACCGGGAAAAGGCCGAGCAGCGCGGGCGCGGGTTGTTGGCGCGGCTGAAGGATCAGATTCCAAGGCATCAGTTCGAGATTCCGTTGCAGTGTGCCATTGGTGGAAAGATCATTGCTCGCGAGACGATCAAGGCCTTCCGCAAGGACGTGCTGAGCAAGTGCTATGGCGGCGACATTAGCCGAAAGCGCAAACTGTTGGAGAAGCAGAAGGAAGGCAAGAAGCGGATGAAGAACGTGGGGAGCGTCACGATTCCGCAGGAAGCGTTTATGGCGGTGCTCGATCAGGGCGATTGAGCGAGGTTGAGGTTTAACTGCCAGCCACTTGAGCAAAATTGAGGCTAAATTAGCCTAATACTAGGTCAAATTAGGCGATGCCAAGGGCCGATATAGTTGGTACGTGCATGAAGCGACGGCTTCTGGTGGTGTAGTTGCGCGTGTAGGCAGAATGTTTTTTTCGGCCCTATTGTTTGCCCCTGCTTTGCCGCCTAGTTTGGAGCCTTCAATTTGTTCGCACCACATCCACGGCGAAGGAAGACCCGTGGAAGGAGTTGCCCTGACGATGTCCACCACCCCCATTTCTACCATCACCCCCATTTCTCAGGCATCAAGCTTGACCGACATCCCCGCGAACACTAATCCTTCGTACATGACCGTGGCGCTCGCCCCGGGCGATGGCATCGGGCCAGAGATCATGCACGCGGTGTTGTTTATTCTGGACAAGGCTGGCGTGTCTAAGTACATGAGCTTTCAGCCCGTCGAAGCGGGCGCTTCGGTTTTCGCCAAGGGTGAGACGCGTGGCGTGACCGATGCGGCGCTCACTGCAATTGAGTCCTGTGGCTTGCTTTTGAAAGGGCCTATGGAGACGCCCAAGGGCAGTGGCGGCAAGAGCATCAACGTCACGCTTCGCAAGTTGTTTAATGCCTACGCGAATCTTCGCACGTTTCGCACGCTTCCGGGCGTCAACACTGTGTACAGCAAAGCGGGCATCAACATCGACATGACCGTGGTGCGCGAGAATATCGAAGATACATATGGCGGTGTCGAGCATCGGCTTAGCAACGACATGATCCAGTGCAAGCGGCTGATTAGTGCGCCCGGATCAGATCAGTTGTGTAGGTACGCCTTTAAGACCGCGCGAGCTCTTGGCATAAACAAGGTGTACTGCGGGCATAAAGCAAATATTATGAAGATGACCGATGGTTTGTTTCTGGAGCGGTTTCGAGCCGCGGCACGAGACTTTCCTGAGATCGAAGCGGGCGATGTGATCGTTGACGCGCTATGCATGAATCTGGTGATGAAGCCGCAGCAATACAAGATGCTGGTGCTGCCGAATCTGCAGGGAGACATTGTTTCAGATTTGTGCGCAGGGCTGGTTGGCGGACTTGGGTTTGCACCGAGCGCGAATATTGGCAACGAAATCTCGATCTTTGAAGCGGTGCACGGGACCGCGCCCGATATCGCAGGCAAGGGGATTGCAAACCCGACGAGCTTGCTGTTGTCGTCGCTCATGCTCCTGCGGCATGTGGGCTTGAAGCAGCAGGCGGCTCACATCGAAAACGCTTTGCTCGTCACGCTGGAGTCGGGAATCCACACGGGTGACTTTGGCGATACAAGCAAGCCTTCGGTTGGGACGATGGACTTTGCCAAGGCAATTGCGGATCGATTGGGGCAGACGCCCAAGACCGTGCCTGCAGTGTTGGCAAGCACGGAACAGCAAGATGGGGACATGTGTTATACAAGGCCGGCGAGGCCAAGCGGCCCGCGGATGATCCGGACGTTTAAAAACATTGTAACTTCGGTGGTCGGGTGCGATGTGTATTTGGATACGCCACACTCGCCGGTGGCGTTGGCGGAAGAAATGAAGCGGGCGTGCCAGGACACGCCATTTAAGTTGAGCTTGATCAGCAATCGCGGTACGCAGGTGTGGCCGACGGGGAGCGTGTACACCGAGTGCGTGGATTACTATCGCGTAAGGTTCGAGTTAAAGGATGGGATCTCAGCGGGAACGATCGGGCAGAGCCGCACGATTGCGCTGCTGGATCGAATCGCCGAAGGATTTACGGTGTGCTCGTATGAGCTTTTGCGGAACTTTGATGGGATCCGCGGGTTCAGCTTGGCACAGGGGCAGTGAACCAAAGAAAGCGTCCCGGGCGCGACTCGAACGCGCGACCTGCCGCTTAGAAGGCGGCTGCTCTATCCAACTGAGCTACCGGAACGATGCGAAAGGGTATTCAGGGGTTGGGCGCAACGGCGAATAGGTAGTGACAAGGCTTGGTGTGCGGGAGCGACGCTTGGGCCACTACAATTGTTTATCATGAAGATGACACAAACAACTAGTGCTTTATGTTGGTTCGCGCGCGTTTGTGCGTGTGGTGTGGCAAGTGCTGCGGGGTTGCTGGTTGCGTGTCAAGCGGCTGCGGACCAGCCCAAGCCCGAAGTGCCAAAGCCTGCGCCGAGTGTGTCGAGTCCAGACGCGAGCGCGCCTGCTGTGAGCGCGCCTGCTGTGAGCGCGCCTGCGGTACTTCCTGGATCTGCTTTAGTAATTGCGCCGGCTGTTGAACCAAAGGCCAATCCTGCGACCCAACCCGTAGCCGTGGCTACATCGGTCAAGATTCGCGTGGCCACGTTTAACCTGGAGGACGTGCGGACAGAGGACCTCGTGAGTGGTAATCAACCAAGGCTTAGGTCGCTTGCGTCAATCATCCAGCGCGTGCGACCCAACGTGATTTTGCTGAATGAAATTGCGTATGACACGCCGGGCGTGCCTGGTTTTAATCGATTGGATTACTCGGGCGTAGGCGTAGCGGAAAAGCCACGACTGGGGCTCAATGGGCAACGCTTCGCGGACAAGTATCTTGCGGTGGCACAAGCCGAAGGATTGTTGCCGATTCGGTATCGGGCATTTATGGAGCCGAGCAACACGGGCGTGCACAGCGGATTTGATTTGGATAACGATGGCGTTGTCACGCCGACGTATCCAGAGCCCCCACCATCGACGAAGGAAGGCGACCCAGGAGAGCAGACTGCGGAAGGGCGTTTGTATGGTAACGATTGCTGGGGATTTGGCACGTTTCCGGGGCAATATGCGATGGCGCTATTGGTTGATGAGCGGCTGGTTTTAGATGCGGAAAACGCGCGGACGTTTCAGTTGCTACCTTGGGATTACATGAGCGGCAACTTCATGCCGAGCAAAGCGGATGGCACGCCTTGGTACGACGCGGAAGAAACCAAGACGATGCCTATGTCGTCCAAGAGTCATTGGGATGTGCCAGTGCGAATGCCTAATGGGAGCGTGGTGCACATGTTGTGTTCACACCCGACGCCGCCAGGGTTTGACGCGGTGGAAATGCGAAACAAGAAGCGCAACCACGACGAGATTCGCTTCTGGGCGGATTACCTCGACAACGCGGCGTATGTGATCGATGATTCACGTGTACAAGGCGGGCTTGCAAAAGGCGTGCACTTTGTGATCCTTGGAGACTTAAACGCCGATCCGGACGAAGGTTCTTCGTACAAAGATCCGATTGATAATCTGCTTGTATCGCACCCGCGAATCAATGGGGGATTTGTGCCTGCAAGTGATGTCGCGATTGACAAACTCGATGCGGACGATACCGCGATGTTCAGGCTGCGGGTGGATTATGTGCTGCCCTCGAAAACACTAGAAGTTGAAGGTGGAGCTGTGGAGCGAGCGGCTCCGCCCAAGGCGTACAAAATGATCCAGCGGGGGCAAGAGAACGTGGCGGCTTGGCCGAGCGATCACTTTTTGGTTTGGTTGGACGTGGTCGTGCCGGCACCAGTGCTGCCTTGAAACGGGCGAGAGTACATGCTGGAATTGACAGATGCACAGTATTCGAGGCATGAAAACGTGGGTGTGCGCTATGATGACCGTGAGTAAAGTATTTGCTTATTAAGTGCTTGAAAAGTGTTTCACAAAGCACGCGATGAGCGTGCTTGACCGAAGCGATGAACCAGACTGAAACCATTCCAGGGCGAATCGCTGCACCAGAGCCAACGGTGCAGATATCTGCACAGGCTATGCCGAAATGGCGCGAGCTTGCGAAGGCATTGGTCGAAGTGAGCAAGCCGGGCATCACAAGGATGGTCACGATCACTTCGCTCTGCGGCTTTGTGCTCGCTGGGGCAACGCGCACGTGGGGAGCGTCAGAACTTGTGATCGCGTTACTTGCTTGCGCGGTCGGCACTGCGCTGAGTGCAGCGGGCTCGAACGCGCTCAATCAATGGATGGAACGCGAACGCGATGCGGCGATGCACCGGACTAGCCGCAGGCCGATTCCTGATGGTCGGGCTTCTGCAGGCGTGATTCTGGGTGCTGGTACGTTGATGATTGTGGCTGGGTGCGGCGTGCTTGCGGCGTTCAGCGGGATTGTGCCCGCGTTGGTTGCGCTTGTGTGCGCGGTGTCGTACCTCGCGGTGTACACGCCTTTGAAACCGGTGACAACGTTTGCGACGTATGTTGGCGCGATCCCTGGTGCGCTGCCACCGATGATTGGTTGGACAGCGGCTGCGGCTTCGTCGCAGATTGGTATAAGTGGCCAATGGGAAGCCTTGATGTCGCCTGGGAGTGTCGTGCTGTTCGCGATCATGTTTGCGTGGCAGATCCCCCACTTTCTTGCAATAGCGTGGATGCACAAAGAGGATTACGCCAAGGGTGGGTATCGCGTGTTGTCGGTTGTTGATCCGACGGGCACGACGACATCGGTCGTGTCGGCGTTGTGGACGGTCGCATTGTTGGCGTTGACGCTGACGCCGCCGCTGGCGATGCCCGAGTCGGTGGCATTGCCTTATATTGTTGTCGCTGTGGTTTCGGGGCTCGCGTTTGCGTGGTGCGTGGTGCGTCAAGTGCGCGAGCGAACGCGTGGAGCGGCCAAGCGAGTCTTCTTTGCGTCGATCATCCACATGCCTTTGGTCTTTGGAGCATTGGTCATCGAGGCGCTGGTTCGTGCGGCGTTGCGATGAAGTGGATGAATTGGTGAAGCGTATTAAGCAGATGATGTGAGCGGAAGCGAGCGAGACCTTTGGCATCCTTTGCGAGGAGTTACCCAGTCGTGCAACTCGCTTTGGACCTCGCGAACATCTACAAAACCTACCCCGCGGCGTCGCGTGCCAAGGAAAGCACTGTGCGAAAGGCGCTCGACGGCGTTTCGCTCAGGGTGCCTATTGGTCAGCGTGTCGCGCTTCTTGGGCCAAATGGCTCGGGTAAGTCAACGCTACTCAAGATTCTTTGCCTGGCGCTTTCGCCTGATCGTGTCCATGTCCAAGAAGCCAGCGGTGCTGATGGTGGTGGCGACGGCGGCAGTGGGCAGCGCACGCATGCGCTGGCATTTGGTTGCGACCTGTTTAATCCAATGCTTTCTCGGCAGCATCTTTCACAATTGGGCGTGGTCTTTCAATCGCCTGGGCTTGATACGTTGCTGACGGTGCGCGAGAATTTGCTCACGCAGGGTTCGCTGGTCGGGCTCTCACGCGTTGTGGCACAGGAACGAATCCGCGTGCTCGCCGTTGCGCTGGGAATCGCCTTTCGTTTAAACGCCCGGGTGGGAACGCTTTCTGGCGGGCTCATACGCAGGACCGATGTTGCGCGAGCCATGCTCCACAGCCCGGCGCTGCTGCTGCTCGATGAACCTACGACCGGGCTCGACATCGTTGCCAGGCAGGCGTTTTTGTCGTTGCTGGACACCGTTGCGCCAGCAAACGGCAGCACGACGATTATCTTGTGCACGCACATGATGGATGAAGCCGAGCGGATGGATCGCGTGGTGATGCTGGATCAGGGAAAGATTGTTCTGGATGATTCGCCGCGTAATCTGCGCGACAGCCTTGGAGCGCGGGTGATCCGGTTGCAGCTGAACGATCCGCAGCGTGAAAAGCATGAGAAAGCGCTGATCGAAGCGGGTTTAACGCGCAGGCCAGATCTCGCGGGATTGGTTGTGTTTATCGCGCCTAGTGAATCGCCGGAGAAGCTTGAAGCTGGCGCGGTGATGTTGATGCGCGAGGGCGCGTCGTTTGAGATCGGGCCACCCTCGCTTGCTGATGCGTTCCTTGCTGCCACAGGCAAGGCTCTTAAGAACGACGCAGCACACGCGGGAGCGA
Source organism: Phycisphaerales bacterium (assembly GCA_038240875.1). Taxonomy (GTDB): domain Bacteria; phylum Planctomycetota; class Phycisphaerae; order Phycisphaerales; family UBA1924; genus JBBRGG01. The sequence continues at coordinate 14,770 of JBBRGG010000056.1, forward strand.
TCACGCCAACTACGCGCCGGGGCAGACGGGCTCGGCAAGGAGCGGGCGCATGAACAGTGCTTCTAGATCAATCGAGTCCGCACCTGCTCGTATGAATATCGGTCATACCAACGCGCTTGATGCGCTGCGAACGTTGATCTGGCGCGAGCTGATTCGGTATGCAAGGCAGCCTTCGCGTGTGCTGGCGAGCCTTGGCACGTCCGTGCTTATCTGGATCTTTTTAGCCAGCGGTTTTGCGCAGAGTTTCTCGCCACCGGTTGCTGGTGTGGCTGCGGCGACTGGTGCAGCATTCACGAATGGGACTTCGGCGAACGAGTCATACGCACTTCACTTGCTCCCCGGCATGCTCGCGCTCACGGTCGTTTTTTAATAGAACTTAGGCAGCAATTAGCAAATAGACGACCGCAACGAAGGCTTCTTGCAAGCCGTGCTGGTGAGCCCTACGCCAAGGTGGGTTTTGGTAGCATCGAAATTGATTGGTGGATCGATGCTTGCGTTGTTGCAAGGCGTCTTGCTGCTCCCAGGAATGTACTTGCTTGGCGCGAGCCCCGGACCTGTTGCGTTGCTCTTGGCGGTTGGCGCGCTGGCGTGCGCGTCAATTGGCGTCACTGGGATCGGGCTTGCGCTCGCGTGGCGGATCAACTCCGTCCAAGGGTTCCATGGCGTGATGAACCTGGTGCTCATGCCGATGTGGCTGCTTGCGGGGACGCTCTTTCCGATTGCTGGCGCTTCGGGATGGTTGAAGCCTTTGATGTTGATCGATCCGTTGACTTGGCCCAATGAAGCGCTTCGGCACGCAATCACGGGCACGCAGCCAGCGGCACCGATTGCAATCACATGGCTATTGGCAATTGCATTTGCGGTGGGATCGAGCGTCTTTGCGTGGGCGATGATGCGAGGTAAATCGGCATAACGCGTA
>JBBRGG010000057.1:0-15661 GCA_038240875.1 Phycisphaerales bacterium
ACCGTCTTGACGCTGTATACCACGGGCCAATAGCCAAAGTGCCAACCTGGCGAGAGCACCGAAGACTGAATGCCCAGTTCGCCATCGATCGCAACAATTCGACCGTCTTTGAGTGGCGGGCCAAAGGTATTTTTGGTAATGACGCCAGCTTCATTTGGACCGACGTACGCCGTCGAAGACAAAGCGGCGCTTAATATCAAGACGATACCAGCGAAGATCAGGCTTGCGCCCTTGAGAATCTGCCCCGGAGCCTTGAGCGACGCAATCGCGATCGTCGCGGCGAGCAAGACACCAACTAGAAGCACGCCAATGCCCATTAAAAACCCCTTATCAATGCTGAAGATCCAGAGCCGATGGCTGTGGATGAGTGCGATTTGTGGATACGCCGACGAATATGAGTGTCGTGTCTCAAAGGATTGTATGGATTTCGTTCACAATAGTTACGGGACTAGGAAAACTTACCGCAGTAAATTGTTATTTGGACGATATTCAAACTGTGAGCCATTGTCTCTCGCATGAATCGGGGGGATAATTCTTAGCCCAATTCCAATGGGAACCGCTTGTATTCACACATACTTCACATTTAACTATTTTACTCTTGGATATCGATTGAGTATGCTATGGCCTGGCCTGAAAGGGCTTTGGAGAGCACACAATAGCACATGCGGGGCACTGTTTGCCTCAAGTTTCCACTCTAGGAAGCATGTGCGTGCTTGCAGTAACCGCACTTTGCAGGAGAGACAGATGAAGACGACGTTTGCCGCTATCGCGGCGGTAGCAGGCTTGGCCATGGTCGCCAGCGCCAACCTGATCGTGACTGAAAGCTTCAACGGCTTGGCCAACGATGGCACAGGGATCGGCGTCGATATTCGTACTGGTACGCCCTTCACCCTCGTGGGCAACCAAGCCACGATTCCAGGCATCGGTGGCGGCGCCGCGACGTGGTACGCCGGTCGCGTTGGTGGATCTGCCACTGGCACGCTCCCCTACTCAGTAAACAATGGCGCGAGCAACTCGGGCGCAATCCACTCCTATGGCACGAGCATCGGCAACACCGACCGTTCCTTGGGTAGCCTTGCTTCGGGCAGCAATACTCCCGGCTTTGGCGTAGCGATCATCAATACCACCACCGACATTCTCACTTCCTTCAGCTTCAGCCTTGACGCCGAAGAATGGCGCCGCGCATCAGATTCGACCGCCACTCCCAACGCGCCCGTGAACCGTTTGCTCTTCTCTTGGGGCGTCACTGGCTCGGGCATCACCGCGGCCAACTTCCTTACTAGCAACCTTCTCACCGCTGATGCTGCTGGCGATGTTGTTGGCACCGCCCCCGCAGCAAACACCGTCACCGGCCCGGCCTTGATCGCGTTTTCATTCCTTGGCACAGTTGAGTTTGACATCGGCGGCCTTTCGGTTGCTCCTGGCCAGTCCATCTTTCTTCGCTGGAACGATTTCAACGACATCGGCAACGACGCTGGCCTCGCTATCGAGGACTTCAACTTCACTGCCGTTCCCACCCCCGGCTCGATCGCGCTCTTGGCCATTGGTGGCTTGGTCGCGACCCGTCGCCGTCGCGCCTAAATCCTGGTTCTAGGTCTGTAGCCCTTGAGTTCAAGCCCTTGGGTTCAAATAGCCATTTCGATTGTAATTTTGTACCGGTCGGCGCACCCGCGTCGGCCGGTTCTTTTTCACTCTCGCCGCGCTACCGTGCCTCTTCAAACTGCTTAGCGGATTGGTCGCCTTGTGCGTTGGTTCGCGGCCAACTTACTCAGGCCACTTCACTTTGGAAGCAGTCATGTACTCTTTCAGCCAGGAGATTTGGGCATGGCGTGGATGCAAGTCGTTGAAGCAATGAAGGCGGACGTCGGAGCCCAAGTCACTGTGAAAGGCTGGGTCCGCACCCGCCGCGACAGCAAGGCCGAAGGCGGGCTTTCGTTTCTCGCTGTCCACGATGGAACGTGCTTTGACGCGATCCAAGCCGTGGTCAAAGGCGACATCCTCAACTACGCCAGCGACGTGCTCAAGATCACAACGCACTGTGCCGTCGAAGTTGATGGCGTGATCGTCACCAACCCAAAGGGTGGTAAGGAAATCCAGGTCGAAGGCGCCAATGGCGGCGCGGTTCGCGTCATCGGCTGGGTCGAAAATCCTGATCAATACCCAATCCAACCCAAGCCTCACAGCTTTGAATACCTGCGTGAAATGGCTCACCTTCGCGCTCGCACCAATACATTTGGCGCGGTCGCACGCGTCCGCCACACGCTTAGCATGGCGGTCCATCGCTTCTTTGACGCACGCAAGTTTTTCTATGTACACACGCCGATCGTCACGGGCAGCGATTGCGAAGGCGCTGGCCAGATGTTCCGCGTGAGCACGCTCGACGCGGTCAACCCCCCGCGCGTGCAAGAGCCCACCGCTCCGGGCACAAAGCCTCTTCCACTCGCGACCACCGGCCCCATTGATTTCAGCCAAGATTTCTTTGGCAAGGAATCGCACCTGACCGTCTCGGGACAGCTCAACGTCGAGACCTATTGCTGTGCGCTCTCGCGCGTGTACACCTTTGGACCGACGTTTCGTGCTGAGAACAGCAACACGAGCCGGCACTTGGCCGAGTTTTGGATGATCGAGCCAGAGATTGCATTTGCAAACCTCGCCGATGACGCAACGCTGGCGGAAGAGTTCATCAAGGAATTGATTCAGACGCTGCTGCGTGAGCGTGCCGACGACATGAAGTTTTTCGATGAGCGCATCGAAAAGGGCTTGCTCGCAAGGCTCGGCCACGTGATGGACACGCCCTTTCGCCGCCTGACGTACACCGAAGGCGTAGACATACTTGAAAGGGCAATAGCCAATGGCGAAAAGTTTGATTATCCTGTGGCTTGGGGCCGCGATTTGCAAAGCGAGCACGAGCGCTATTTGACCGAGAAGCATTTCAAGCAGCCTGTCGTACTCATGCACTATCCCAAGAACATCAAGGCATTCTACATGCGTTTGGACGACAGGTGCGCGACAGGCCGCGAGACCGTGAGCGCGATGGACGTACTCGTCCCAGGCATCGGCGAGATCATCGGTGGCAGCCAGCGCGAAGAACGCCTGAGCAACCTCGACGCTCGCATCGAAGAAATGAAGCTACCTATCAAGGAATATTGGTGGTACCGCGATCTTCGCCGCTATGGCACAGTGCCACATGCGGGGTTTGGGCTTGGCTTCGAGCGCATGATGATGTTCGCAACTGGCATGCAGAACATCCGCGATGTGATCCCCTTTCCTCGTGCACCAAAGCAGGCAGAGTTTTAAGAGGGAATCACGATTCGGGCTGCGTTCTCCTCTGCTTTCCAGTCCGAAAGACTGGACGCAGGCAGCCTGGGGTTGTGAGTCTTCGACCTATCCACCTTTTTCGGTTACATAGTAAATTTCGAATCTGAAGAAGTCGTCCTTTTTTTATGGACGAAAGGGTACGGTCCTTGAGACTGCTTCAACAGAGATCGTAGAGAGAGTGAGAGAACACCGCTCTCCGGCCGTGTCGTCGCAAAGCCTCATCCACACCCGGCTACTCACGATCAAGCCTTTGGCCTGCAAGGAATGACGACTACTTCGATTGACACTGACCCTGCCTTTGGCCCACAGTCAAACCACGCAATAGAAATCCTGTGGGGACCACAGGACCACCCAAGGCACGTATTCGCATACTAACACAATCGCAACTATACATTTTTTCTTTACCGGTGGCTCGCAAGGCCCTTGCGATGCTAAATATCGGCACCGCCAATGCTCGTGTAACCAGTGGTTTGTTTGCGTACTGTGGACGTGAATATCGCCGCGGATTTTGTTTGTCGCACGGTTGTACCGGTCTACAACCAATTGCTTCATCCATTACTCCGCTTTGCTCGAATACACCTTGCCATGACGACTATCGCACCAAATCCACCCGCCGTCGTTTCTTCTCGCGCCGCTGGCGTTCCTGCTGCCAATGGCGAGACAAACCGCGCGAATGTGCCTAATTCATCTTACTCAAACACAGGCGGTCCAAACTCTGTGGCCATCATCGGCGCGGGGCCGGGCGGGCTGGCTGCCGCTGTGCTGCTCGCGGCGTCGGGCCTTAAAGTCACGCTTTACGAATCTCAGCCGACCATCGGCGGCCGCACCGCACGAATCACCTCGACCAACGCTGCGGGCGAGCAGTTTCATTTTGACCGCGGCCCCACCTTCTTCATGATGCCTTATGTGCTTGAAGAGATCTTTGCCTCAGCGGGCAAGCGCCTGCGTGATTACGTCGATCTCACACGGCTTGACCCCATGTATCGCCTGCTGCTGGGTCGCAAAGGCAAAGATCCGCTTACGCTCAACGCGACGCAAGATATCGCCGAGATGTCGCGCCGTTTGGCCGCGGTCAACCAAAGCGATGGCGACAACTTCAAGCGATTCATCGACGACAACCGCAAGAAACTTCACGCGATGGAGTCAACCCTGCGCTCGCCACAGCGTTCGGTGCTCGACCTTTTCAGCCTGGACACGCTGAAGTTCGCGCCGATGCTCAACCCGCACCTCTCGGTGCATGGCTTGCTCAGCAAATACTTCGAGGATCCGCTGGTCCGCCTTTCGGTGAGCTTTCAGAGCAAGTACCTGGGCATGAGCCCCTTTGAATGCCCGAGCCTTTTCACGATCCTGCCCTTCATCGAGTACGAATATGGCGTTTGGCACCCCAAGGGCGGCTGCAACGCGCTGATGGATGGGCTCGCCACGGTCGCTCGCGAGCTAGGCGTTGACATCAAGCTTGGCACGCCTGTCGAACGCGTCGAGTTCACCGGCGTTCGCGCCACAGGCGTAGTTACCAAGCAAGGCGTCACGCCTCACACGCACGTGGTCATGAACGCCGACGCGGCGTGGGCGTTGTCCAATCTCGTTCCTGAAGCCGCACGCAAAGCCGCAGGCGGCAGCGCGTACGCCGACGAAACCTTCGACAAAAAACGCTATTCCTGCTCGACGTATATGCTGTACTTGGGCGTGACAGGCGAAGTCGATCTGCCACACCACACGATTTATGTGAGCGAGACGTACGAAGAAAATCTCGCCGACATCACCACACGTGGCATACTGAGCAACGACCCCAGCGTCTACATATGCAACCCCTCGCGCCTCGACCCAACCCTCGCGCCAAAGGGCAAGAGCGCGCTGTATGTTTTAGTGCCTACACCAAACCTCAAAGGCCTAGAAAGTACTGGTTCAAAGAGGAAAGCGAGTTCTAAGGTGAAGGTGGGCGCGAAAGCAAGGGCGGGGGCAATTGATTGGTCGCAAGCCGCACCCGTGCTGCGTGGCCGAACGATGGAGCAGATTGAGAAGCGCTTTGGGCTGAAGAATTTCGCCTCGCGCATTGAAACCAGCATCGAGCTCACGCCGGAAGATTGGCGCGCGAGCAATATCCAGTTTGGCGCGACCTTCAACCTCGCCCACTCGCTGGATCAGATGCTTTTTAAGCGTCCACAGAACAAGCTCAAGGGCTTTGACAACGTCTACCTCGTCGGCGGCGGCACCCACCCTGGCAGCGGCTTGCCCACGATTTTTCTCTCGGCGCACATCGCGTCGCGGATGCTCTGCAAAGAACTTGGCGTGGCATACGCTGGCGATAATGGCGCGGTCAAAGCCGTGGCAAGTGCGCGAGCAATGGTGTAAGGCTGGGCAAAAAGCGAACTTCACACGCACGTACCGAAGCAGATGAATGTGAGGCACGTCCCGACGTTCCTAAGCACGCCCGCAGTCTGAGGTAAAGCTACCGATCTCGCCCGCGCAGGCCGTCGATCGTGGATAGCACGGGAACGTGTGGGCCGAGGCCAGGCAATCCGGAGAGGACAGGTCGTGGTTCTGCGGGAATGGCGGCGGCGCTGGTATCGCCAAAGCTGGCGAAGAAGAAGTCAATATCCCGGGATCTCCATACTACATCGAGCACGATTCCCTTTTGAGAGGGGAACGCTATTTCGGACCAACGATTCGCGCGAACCATGGCGAGAGGTATCGGTATTGTGGGATTGACTGTGAACGCCTCGGGTGTGATGGCGACAGCGGGCGTCAGCCAGTAGAACGTCTGCTCGATGGTTGGTGAAGCAGGGTCGAACGGAATGTCCTGCACGCGCGGATGGCGCAGTCCTACGTGCGCGGCAGGATCGTGGTTGGCGACGGCCACGGGCCAGAGTTTCATGTGCGCGCCGACCACAGACACCATCATCGCGCGACCGGTAATCGTGCCCCGGCCCGCCAGCGTCGGGCCCGCGATTCTCGTACGCAGGAAAGTGGTCGCGATAGTCGCCCGCATACTGCGCGAGCGTCGTGGCTATCTGGCGGTTGATCACGCGCGACTCGTTCCGCTGTGCGTTTCGTCGTGTAGAACCGAGTGTAGAAAGAACGAACGCAATGAGAATAGTAATAATTGTAATGATCACGAGGCATTCAACGAGCGTGAAACCGGATCGTGTAAGTCGAGTTTTTGAGGCGGAGGCTGGATGTTGTGGCGAGACAGAAGGTGCGTGGCGGATGCCTAGCGCGAGAAGCGCAACCGCGAGTGCGATGTTTCGTGCTATGTCAACCACACCGCACTCTTCTCCGGGCTCAGCAGTCGTCCAAGTCATGCGAAGTTAGCGCATCACCACCACTAAATCCTAAAAGAAGGATGATCGCGAAGAGAACGAAAAGTCCCGCCGTAACAGATTGTACCCGAGCGGATGGACGCACAATATACAGACATGCCAGCAACACTTCGACCATGACCATAACGACAGCAACCAAAGCGAAAAATCGAAGGGCGACTCAAGGCCTACTGGTTTATACACGTGCTGCACGGCCACATTGTATGAAGCCGCATCAAGTATTTTGGCGACTGCGGCGACGATGAGAATCATTCTGATGAACCGCGGTACTACCAAGTCCGCTCTCAACCACGGTGCGATTGATCGGCTATGGGCAGTATTATATAATATGTCCATTAAGTTTCACTGTCCCTGGAGCGTAAATGTCAAAGACATAGAACTGAACAATTCATCAGGTGTCCGTGCTCGGGTCGCGCGCGAGAATGAGGGTTAACGCCGCCACAGACACATCTGCATTTTTGGCGAAGACTGGAATGACGCGAACCTCGATGATCTGTGTGCCTGACTTTACGATTCGCGCGAGTACCGTCTGCGGCGGCAGCCAGAAGGGCCAACCGTTTCCGCTTTGCTGTGACGCAAGGCCAGAAGTGACGTCGTCTAGTTTCTGGCTTCGCATGAACGACGGAAATGGACGAGTTTGCGCTAACCTTTCATCAATCGGAATGACTTCCGTAAGCGTGCCAACAACTATCAATTTGGCAAACTGCATGTAGGATACCCCGACAGGTCGCTGTGATGTCGAAACACTGTGTGCCCATATCGCCGAGAACCAATCCGACGGCGCAAGATCGTCTGGTTTCGGCCCTGCGTTACTACGGAAATTACGATTGGCGGCCCGATCAGCTGATGGCGGTTCATATCCCTTTGACACACGCCACGAGCGGTAGACTTCTGAGTCATCTTGGAAAAAGCGATACTACAGCAGTTGAGACACGTGCTCGAGCTCGCGATCAACTGCGTGGCCTTGCATGTCAACACTCGGAGAGACTGATCGTCGAGGTGCCTTTGTCAGAAACCTCGACAGGTTTTCCGGTGATGTGATGGCGAGTTTCGAGCGAGCAAGTTGTGAGAGCAGAACACCAGAAACCAGTTTGTCGTTTTGGAGGGTGGATGATTGGTCCGCATCTGCATCGTTGCTTTGAACGCCTTCAACTTAGTCGGAACGCGCAGTACGAAAGAATGAGATCGATGCGAGCAATCCCGATAGAGCTATTGCCGAAATGATGATAACTTTTGTACGCCTATGCATACGTTCCTCGTAGACGAAGCCTAATTCGTTCGTCTTGGCAACCGTTAGCCTTGTTGCAGTCGTTCGGGTCTCTTGATACACACATCGAAAGTGGTGGCGTTCCGATCTTACAGCAGCAGCATAATTGGTTAAGTTTCGGTGTACAGGCAGTTCCTGAGCAGTAGCCTTTACAAGACTGAAGCGCGACTGCAAACGCCACTGAAACGAATGTCAAACCAACAGCCAAGCTGCAACACGAGATGATCACCCGAACTTTCTGTGCTGCATAAATCACCGAAACCTGTTTGGTAATTCCATACTAATTGGGGAAAGGTGGGGTCGGAAACGGAATGTTGAAAAAATTCTGGAATGGTAACCGGATGGGTATCTGGAAAGCAGTGTTGAGCACGCAAAGCCTTTAGAGTCGCCTTCGAAGAGCTAGCGTTGCAAACAGACACTCACAATACTTGTGTAAAGAACATAAATTAAAGTTATCAAACCCGTACAAGCCATCGATTCGATTCATGCTGAAGCATGAGTATGCTGTTGGTGTACTTCAAGAGAGTCTCTGGCACACCAACACCTTGCGTCCTGCTCACCCGTACACGAAACTTTTACGCTCTTTTGGGCATCCCAACCCTGGTTCATCCCATGTAACGCCGATATTTGAACGTATACCACGACCAATTCTCTCCAGAAACACAGTTGCACCCCGATAGGTAAGCCAAACAGGCAGCCCACTCAGGCACACCAGACAGGCACCTCAGACAGGCACCTCAGACAGGCAAAGGAGCTTTCGATGTCTCAATCCGCCAATAGCCGTCCCGACCCCTTTCATGCCAAGAAAACCCTTACAACTCCCCACGGCTCCTACACCTACTTCTCGCTTGACGCCATCAAGCAGCACAAGATCGGCCACGTTGATCGCTTACCTTACTCGATCAAGGTTCTCCTCGAAAGCATGCTTCGCAACCTTGATGGCTTCATCGTGACCCAAGACGACGTCGCGGGCCTCGCCAACTGGAATGCAAAGGCTCCTCTCAAAGAAGAAATCCCTTTCATGCCTGGCCGCGTGATTCTTCAAGACTTCACAGGAGTTCCCTGCGTTGTTGATCTCGCCGCTATGCGTGACGCCATGAAAAAACTCGGTGGCGACCCCAACCTCATCAACCCACTGGTCAAGTGCGATCTAGTCATCGACCACTCTGTACAAGTCGACGCCTTCGCCAGCAATCAAGCTCTCACTATCAATGGCGAGAAAGAGTTCGAGCGCAACACCGAACGCTACGAGTTCTTAAAGTGGGGCCAGCAAAGTCTTAGCAACTTCTCCTGCGTTCCTCCAGCCACCGGCATTGTCCACCAAGTCAACCTTGAGTACATCGCCTGTGGCGTACTGACCCGCGAAGCCAATGGCGAAAAAGTCGCGTATCCCGATTCGTGCGTGGGCACCGACAGCCACACCACCATGATCAATGGCTTGGGCGTCGTTGGCTGGGGCGTCGGCGGCATCGAAGCCGAAGCCGTCATGCTTGGTCAACCTATCTACATGCTCACGCCCGAAGTCATCGGCTTTCGCTTGAAGGGCAAGCTTCCCGAAGGCACCACCGCCACCGACCTGGTCCTTACCGTCACGCAAATCCTTCGTAAGAAGGGCGTCGTCGATAAGTTTGTCGAGTTCTTTGGCGAAGGCCTCGCCGCGATGTCTGTGCCTGATCGCGCGACCATCGCCAACATGGCTCCGGAATATGGCGCGACCATGGGCTTCTTCCCTGTTGATAACGTCACCCTTGACTACCTCCGCTTTACCGGCCGCGACGAAGCCACCATCGCGCTGGTCGAAGCCTATAGCAAGGCCCAAGGCCTCTTCTGGGAACCAGGCACGCCCGAGCCCGATTTCACCGACATTCTCGAACTCGACCTTGCAACCGTCAAGCCCAGCCTTGCCGGCCCCAAACGCCCGCAAGATCGCGTCGATTTGACCAGCGTCAAATCTGAATTTCTTCGCTCGCTTGGCGCGCCCCTGGGCAACACCAGCTTCGGCTTGCATACAGACAAAATCTTTGGCGCCATGGGCACCGTTAAGCACGCCGATGGCACCAAGCCCAGCACCATCACTCACGGCGCGGTCGTCATCGCCGCCATCACAAGCTGTACCAACACCAGCAATCCCGATGTGCTCATCGCCGCTGGGCTGGTCGCCCGCAAGGCTCGCGCCAAAGGCCTTACCCGCAAGCCCTGGGTCAAGACCAGCCTCGCACCTGGCTCCAAGGTTGTCACGGCGTACCTCGATCGCGCCCAACTTTCCGAAGATCTCGATGCTTTAGGCTTCAACCTCGTCGGCTATGGCTGCACAACCTGCATCGGTAACTCCGGCCCACTTCCCGACGAAGTCGAAGCCGCCATCAAACAAGGCGACCTCATCGCCGCCAGCGTCCTGAGTGGCAACCGCAACTTCGAGGGCCGCGTTCACCCCAACGTCAAGGCCAACTTTCTCGCCAGCCCGCCCCTGTGCGTCGCCTACGCCATCGCTGGTTCTGTAATGATCGACCTCGCGACCGAACCTTTAGGTGTAGGCTCAGATGGCAAGCCCGTCTTCCTAAAAGACATCTGGCCCACCCAAGCCGAAGTTCTCGCAATCAAGGCCGAGTGCATCGCGCCCGACCAATTCCGCAAGGAATACGCCAACGTCTTCAGCGGCAACCAAACCTGGAATAAGGTCGCGGTTAGCAAGAGCGAGCTTTACCCTTGGAGCAGCTCCTCCAGCTACATCCAGAACCCGCCTTACTTCGAGAGCATGAGCGATTCGGCTCATATTCCAACCGACATCATCGGCGCGCGCGTGCTGGTTTCCGTTGGCGATAGCGTCACCACCGACCACATCTCTCCCGCAGGCGACATCGCCGAGAACAGCCCCGCAGGCCAATACCTCAAGAGCCTGGGCATCGCCAAGAGCAACTTCAACTCCTATGGCAGCCGACGCGGCAACGACCGCGTGATGACTCGTGGCACCTTCGCCAACGTGCGCGTTAAAAACAAGCTGGCCATCGACCCCGCAACTCACAAAATCAAAGAAGGTGGCTGGACCCGCGATATGTCCGCCGCCTCGCACGAACGCGGCTTCCACGAGTTCCATTCTCTTGCCACCATGTCACCCGCGCAAGCCCTGCAACGCATAAAGAGCCTGGGCGTCTCCGACGAAATTATTGGCGACGAAGAAAACGTCTCGCGCGTCATCAGCCTCGCCAAGAACGCTGGCCGCGAAGGCCACGAAACCTTCGTCGAGAGCAACGACCTCGCCCACGCCATCGTGGAAAAAATCGCCGCCAGCCCTGTCTTCATCTACGACGCCGCGATGAACTACAAGAAAGAAGGCACGCCCCTCATCGTCCTTGCCGGTAAGGACTATGGCATGGGTTCGTCGCGTGACTGGGCCGCCAAAGGCACTCTCTTGCTCGGTTGCAAAGCCGTCATTGCCGAAAGCTTCGAGCGCATCCACCGCAGCAACCTCGTTGGCATGGGCATCTTGCCCCTGTGCTACAAGCCCGGCCAATCCGCCGACTCTCTTAAGCTCACCGGCCTTGAAACCTTTGACATCCACCTCGCCGTCGTGCAAACCGGCCCCGACGCCGGCCTCATTGAGCCACGCTGCGAAGTCAACGTCACCGCGACCAAGCCCGATGGCCACAAGGTCCACTTCGTCACCACATGCCGAATCGATACCCCCGTCGAAGCCGAGTACTACCGCAACGGCGGCGTCCTCCAGACCGTCCTTCGCCGCCTGATGAATGAAAGTAAGAAGCCCGCGATGGCGTAAAAATCACAAGATAATGTAGAGATTCGACGCGCAGTGTGCACATTCTAATTTAAGCAAATCTAGTTATACCACCAATTGCATTTGAATTCCGGGCTGCCTTGGGTACCCCCCCTCTCTCCGAGAGGGGGTTTTTACTACTAGGCTTTAGCCGTCTGCCACCATCCCTTGTCGCGATCGGCTCTACAATCTTTATGCGACTTCACAAATCGCGATTTGCGTCGAATACTCCCGCGAAAGTATAAGCATTGCCGGTCAACGCATCGAATCCTAATAGATTACAAACCCCTCATTGCCGTGCGTCTCTTTACAAAGATGACAATAACAATGCCCAAGGCACACGCCCCCGCACCCCAAAGCGACCACGTCTGTATCGTGCTAGATGGGCGTCTTTGCATTTGCACGGCATCCGCAACCGGCGTCGTATTCCGCCCCCAACCCATTCGTGCCTTATATTGCTCCGGCGTAAGCAGCGGCACCTGCGTTTCCGGTTGGAATTGGATGCTCTCTTCCGTGATCTTTGTATCCGCAACAACGCTCCGAAGCCTTCGGTGCGTGCGATAATCCTCGACCCCATCAACCGTAAAGCTCGTTTCGAGAAGCAGCGTCGCGGGTCGCGCCGGAAACATTCGACTCTCGGCACGCTCCAACGTCTCCAACACGATCGTCAAGTCACCCGAATCGCGAAGTTCGACACGAGTTGCTTCGCCGGTGTCGCGCGACCATTCAATATTCGCTCGCGCCTGAATGCTCGACGCACGCGGCGTTGGATCAGCCGTAACCACTAAATCCGGAGCTTGTTCCAAAAGCTCAAGCACGTATCGAACCAGAACCGTGTGGTCGAGGTCAGCGCGTATTCGACTTTGCGGCTCACGACTGCGCGCTAACAAATCGGTGTGTTCTGCGAAGGACAAAAGGGGATAACTCAATCGCCACCCTTTACCACCTTCGGGTTCCGACGCTTGGGCCATCGACTCGGTTTCCCAAATCTCCACGACGGTTCTCAAAGGGCCGACAAGGGGCTTGATCGTTGGCGTTCGTGCCATGCGAACAGTACCCGCAGGCGTGACGGTTGTAACGACAATATCCCGTATGAATCGCTCGACTCCATCGTCATCACCGATGTATCGTTCGAGATTCATCGCCTTGAGTTGCTCAGCGTTTACGCCAAGAAGTCGTGAAAACTCTTCTTGCGTCATACCTCTCACATACTCGGTTCGATACCCAATCACATTCGCATAGGCTGCACACGGCACAGCGAGCAACTGCGCATTGCGAGTAATCAGGGAAGATTCAGAGGGGAGTATCGCCCAGCGCAGATCGGCGTCGGCTACACCTTTGCCATGTACCCATAGTGTAAGTGAGAAGCAAATAGCTATCGCGACGCAGCGACACACACACAACCGCTTATACATATTTATGCGAGAGAGGGCAACATCGCAGCACCGAATCATCACAATACTGATTGCCGTAGAATTATTTGTCGAAAACTCTTTGGCGAGTGAGTTTATCATCATACATTCAACAATCTTGTAGGCATTTAGGCTGGCCAATGATATATGATACAGGGGAACGCGTTCTTACGCATCGGGCCACACCAAATTGATCGAAACGAACAACACCTTTTTGACAGTAGATAGTCTGCGACCTGTCTGAACCAATCTTTCGGCATTGCGTACCAGGGTTTAAATAATCCCAGTCGAAGAATTTATCGCACGCGCCGCCACACTCGTTACCGACGACAGGAACCCCGGGATACCCAATCGGAAAGTGATCGACACGTGAAATGATGTCGTAGCACAGATTCCCCGCGAACACCGTCAGACAAAGTCCACATCCGGCAAGAACGCCCGTGCAGAATCGAATCGTGTTCATGTGCATAACCTCTTTTACGTATTGCTTTTCGCACCTTTCGTATAAAGTACCAGCATGGACTACCCACGTGAAGGCTTTAATTCCAGAATTCACAAAGTTTACTTATATCCCGATGCTCGTGGAGGTTTCACCCTCATCGAACTCTTCGTGACCCTCGGCGTCATCCTGCTCCTCATAGGAATTCTGGCCCCCGGATTAATGCAAGCACGGCGCACAGCGCAGCACGCCATCAACCTCGCTCATATCCGATCCATCGGCGGAGCGGTGTATGGGTACGCCGCCGACAGCCGCGATAGTCCCCCGGTGATCTTTCAGCCGATCTATGTTCGTTGGAGTGCGGGACAATTTCTGTATGCCGAAGTTGATGGTCGTACGCTACGGGGTGGCTGGTTCTCAAATTCTGCGGATTACCACAACGTGATGACCGGGTATCTTCCGTCACGCGTGTTGCTCGATGCGACCCGTCGCGGCAGCAAGGATAACGCTCGGCGCGATTCAGACTTTCTATTGACCGAAGTTCTCTATGCAGTGCCAGAGTATTGGAACCCCGATACGCAATTTGGTGTTTCGCAGTGGGCCGCCATGCCGATGTCGCGCATAGAGCATCCTTCGGCCAAAGGGCTCGTCTGGCAGGCGACAACGTTTGATGTTGAAGGCTGGCCGAATGGCCACATGACGTGCTGTAATGGAAAGGTCGAATCGGCTGTCGGCTGGGCGGATCTCTCCGCGAGCCGCCATGTGCTTCAAGACTTACTACCCGGAGTTGCAAACATCTACCATGAAGGGTCGTCGTTCTCAGGGTGGATCAGACCCACCGGCGGCATGTCTGTAGTCAACACCCGCGACGGCGTGCGAGGCCGTGATCGCTAATACAAATCAACGACGAAAATGAAGCGTGCCACTGAGTACCTCCTCTCTTTCCGAAAGGGGGTTTTCAATTTTGGTAGTCGCTATGCGAATGTCATGCGTCTACGCCCAATCATACGAATCGTCATTGAAACGCAGGCGTGCCTTGGGTACCCCCTCTCTCCGAGAGGGGGTTTTGCTTTTCCCATGCGCTACATTGCTTCGCCCAAGTTTCAGCGGCAATTCGTATGAATCGTTTAGTACGTGCAACGCTTACGCAGCAACCTTGGATCATGCGGGTTGATCTCGGCCAGCGCGATTGCGCACGCCGGGCCTGCATTCCCGCTTCCAAAGGGATGTCCCGCCGCGTTCACGTTCATCGTGAGTGCCTTGCGAATGCCGCGCGCGATGTCGCCCGCCTGTTCGTGCTCAACATCGACGACATTTCCCGCACGCTCACGGCCGGCCTGACGATGCCCCAAGTTCACGACACGCACGCCCAGCGCCGCCGCTTCGATCAGCCCCGCGCTCGAGTTGCCCACCAGCAAACCGCCATCGCGCGCGAATCGCTTGAGTAGCGCGAGCCACAATGGCCGCGGAATGTGCGAACGCACCAGCACGCGTTCGTGAATCACTGGGTTTGCATGCGAAAGCGAAGGCCCCGCCTCTTGCATGCTTACCGCGCTCAGCGCTCTGCGCACGCCATCGCGACCAGGATCATGGTTGGGCTCAAGCGCGAGCACGTGGCGCGATTCGCTCACGCACGCCGCCAACGCTTCGCTCGCCGCGGCTTCTTCAATCTCATCAGGCCGACCCACCGGGTGCATCAAAAAGACCGTATCGGGCTTGCCTAGCGCGGCAAACTGCGCGTCGTTCAATGGCTCAATTGCGTCAAGGCCATCAATCGCGGGCGAGCCAACCACGCGCACAAACTCGGGCCTTTCGCCCATCGCGATGATCCGCTGCGCTGATTGCGCGCTTGCGGCCAAGTGCAAGTGCGCCAACTTCGTGATCGCGTGGCGCATCGCTTCATCCGCGACTCCTTCGGCACGATCCCCGCCATGCACATGCGCGACCGCGTACCCACCAACCGACCCCGCAGTTGCCGCAGCGAATGCCTCGATGCGATCGCCCAACACCAGGATCCAGTCGGGGCGAAGCTTGGCAAACGCCCGCCCAAATCGCGAGATGCCTCGCGCGAGCGCCTCAACATCCGCAGCTCGGCCGACTCTCCCGGCAACCTGCATTGGCACGATGTCGGCG
>JBBRGG010000058.1:0-15607 GCA_038240875.1 Phycisphaerales bacterium
GCAGCGAATGTTTCCGCAGGCATTGCATTATCTTGATCGGTGTGCCGAGATCGCGCCCGCAGGCGATTCGATGTATCTCTTTGTCGTTGGGCGAATGCGGCGGCAGATCATGCCGGACGAAGCCTCGCGCGATCTCTTCAAACGCGCGCTCGACATCGACCCCACCAACATCGACGCGTGGCTGAGTTACTGCGAAATCCTGCTCATGACCGGGCAATATCGCGATGCACGCGATGCCTGCGTCAATGGCATGAAGCACGCGCCCGACCACCCGGACATTTGGCACAATAAGTGTGTTGCGCTGCAACTTCTTGGCCGAGCCGAAGAGTCGTACAAAGAAGCCAACGACCTTGTGCAGGTGCACCCGACGTATCCGCCCGGGCGACTTATTCGTTCTTCGACAGCGATGCACGCGGGTGGTGTTTCGCCACAACAGATCCGCGACGACGCTCGCGCGTATTGGGTCCAGCGCGGTGCACGCAAAGGCATAAGCAAGCCGCTTTCCGCCGAGGCCAAGGCTCGCGCAATCGAAGCCGCCCGCAATGGCCAGATCCGCATCGGGCTGATTTCGCCCGACTTTCGCGAGCATTCGGTGGCGTACTTTATCGAGCCGTTGCTGCGGCAGTGGAACAAGGACCGCGTGTTGACTGGGTTGTATTCGACGGTGCCTCATGAAGACATGGTGACCAAGCGGTTTGCTTCGATGGCGGGGCTTTGGCGCGTTATGGCGCTCACGAGTGTGGGCGCGCTGGCCGAGCGAGTGCGCGCGGATGACATGCACATTTGTATTGATCTTGCGGGCCATACCGCGGGGTCCGCGATTGCGTCGCTCGCGTTTGAGCCCGCGCTGGTGCAAGGCAGCTTTTGTGGCTGGCCCGGAACCACGGGGCTAGACAATATTGATATCCGCATCGTCGATTCGTTCACCGATCCCGCTGGCGATCCGTATGAGGCACAAGATCACGCGACCGAACGGCTAGTTCGACTTGATCCGTGCTTCTTGTGCTATCGCCCGCCTAATGACGCGCCAGAAGTTGCCAGTGGGCCAGCCGCCCGAGGCGAACCGATGACCTTTGGCAGCTTTAATGCACTTAAGAAAGTGAGCATGGCGACGCTCGACGCGTGGTCGCGCGTGCTGCTCGCTGTGCCTGGCTCGCGGTTTGTGGTTAAGACTCGCGCGCTCGATGACCCCGGCACGCATGAGGATTTTTACGCGCGACTCGAAGGCCTCGGCGTCGAACGCTCACGCGTTGAATTGCTTCACTCGGCGAAGACGACGCGCCAACATCTTGAGCTGTATTCACGCGTCGATGTCGCGCTCGATACCTTCCCATACAACGGCACGACGACCACGTGCGAAGCGCTGCTCATGGGGGTGCCTGTGGTGAGCGTCGCGGGCGAATTGCACGCGTCGCGGGTCGGGCTTTCGCTCTTGAACAACGCGGGGCTTGGCCACTTGTGCGCGAAGAATGTCGATGAGTACGTCAAGATTGCGGCGAAGCTTGCGAAAGATTCTCAGTCGCTAGTTGAGTTTAGAACAAGCCTTCGGCCCAAGCTATTGGCGTCGGCGCTGTGCGACCAAGAGGCGTATGCCGCTCGATTTGAGAAGGCGATGCGCGAGGCGATTTTGGCCAAGGCGTAAGCGCTCTTTCGAGGCTAGGCAAAGGGTTAGCATGCCAGGCCGCTGGCATCGCGCCTACCATTACCCCCGCCAAACGATGTGCATATTTGGCACGACCAATCACGAACCGAATCACCCCATCGATGAGGAAGTAGAAGCGATGAAGTCGACCGAACTACGCAAGGGCATGGGCATCAAGCTCGATGGCAGGCTCTTGGTCCTAACCAACGTTGAGCACCGTACGCCGGGCAACCTTCGCGCCTTCATTCAGATCACCGGCAAGGACGTGCTCAAAGGCAACGTGATCGAGCGCCGCCTTGGTTCGGGCGACGATATCGACGTGATCGATCTTGACCGCCGTCCCTTTGAATATCTTTACTCTGATGGCTCGGGCGCGACGTTTATGGACAAGGAAAACTACGACCAGATCATGCTCACCAAAGAGCTTCTGGGCGACGCGCTCCTCTACCTCACGCCGAACACTGAGTGCACTCTCCTCATGTACGACGGCAACCCCGTCACCCTCGACATGCCCACCGCAGTCGAGCTCATTATCACTGATTGCCCGCCCGAAGTAAAGGGTGCAACCGTCACCAACCAGACCAAAGACGCGCAGATGGAAACCGGGCTGAACGTCCGCGTTCCGGCGTTCATCAAATCCGGTGAGAAGATCAAGGTTTCGACTGCCGACGGGTCGTATCTTGGTCGTGCCTGATAGGCGGGCCTTGGTCGTGCCTGAGCAGAAGGACGACCTGTTCTTCCATTGACCATTGGTCGGCTTACGGGCGTCACAAAGAACAGTGTGAAATCCGTGAAATCGACAAGCAAACGCCAAGTTTCAAAGCCTACACGCGTTCCTGATCTCATCTTGATCGGGCTTCGCGCCAGTGGCAAGTCAACCATTGGTAAACTCCTCGCCAAGTCACTGCGAAGAAAGTTCATCGACCTCGATAACCTGACAGCCTTCGCACTTAACGCTCCGACCGCGGGCGACGCCCTCGAACGCCAAGGCGTCGATGCCTTTCGAGCCGCAGAAGCAGCGGCGCTCGCCAAAGTGCTCGCCAACGTGCTCAATGGTCGCGCGGCACGCCGCCCCATCATGCTCGCCCTCGGCGGCGGCACACCCACTGCGCCTGGAGCCGCTGAACTTCTTGCTCACGTGCGCGATGAACATGCGTGCACGATTGTCTACCTGCGTGCCAACGCGACGACCCTTACCAACCGCACGCGTAATTCGTCCGTCAAGCGGCCAAGCCTAACAAGCGCAAACCAGTCAATCAAAAACCAGACCAGGAAAGAAGTAGCCGCCGAGGTCGCGACTCTTCTTCGCCAGCGCGACCGCCTTTATCGCTCCCTGGCTTCACACATTCTTCGCGTAGATACCAAGACCGACGCACAAGTTCACGCTGCTATTCTCGAACTCGTGCGTGTGTAGTTTCTTACCTTCGCACGCCAAGCCAATCATCCGCACGCAAACTCTGGCTCTCTCTTTGCTTGCACCGCAATTCAATACTTCAACCAACATAGGCTCCTTCCATGCCCGCGCCCAATCCAGATCCATCGAATCCAGCCACGCCCGACACGAGCGCTGTGGCCGCACCTTCATCAACTCTGGTCGTCGATGATCCACACCCTTTCCGCGCGCTCCTTCGCATCGCGCTACCAACGGTCGTGACGATGTCGTCCTTCACGCTCATGCAGTTCCTCGACAAGCTCATGGTCAGCCGTGTTTCCCCAGACCCCATCTACATCGGCGCCCAAGGCAACGGCGGGCTCATCTCCTTTGTCCCCATCTCCATTGCTATGGGTCTGGTTTCGGTCGTCAACTCCTTTGTTTCGCAAAATCTTGGCGCGGGCAAGCCTGATCGCGGCCCCGCCTACGCATGGAACGCGCTCTGGCTCAGCATGCTCTATTGGGCCGCTGTCGTTATCCCGATGGCTTTGCTTCTCCCCACGATCTTCGCTCTATTCCGCGACTCTGGCACCGCCCCCGAAATCCTCGCGCGCATCGAATTTCGTGACGCGCTCTCCATTAATTACGCACAGATCCTTATGTTCGGCGCGTGCCTCACGCTCGCGTCTCGTGCCATCAGCCAATTCTTCTATGGCATGCAAAAGCCCTGGGTCGTCTTGATCGCCGGGCTCTTGGGCAACCTCACCAACTTTCTCTGCAACTCCGTCTTCATCTATGGCCCCGAGGCCGCGCCTAAGACTGGCGTTGCCATCCTCGATGCCTGGTTCACCTTCGCCGCTTCGATCGCGCAAACCCTCGGCGTCCCACGCATGGCGCTCACCGGGGCCGCCGTCGGTACAGTCATCGGCACCGCTGTCGAGCTCGCGATACCCGCAGTAATCTTTCTCTCACCCAAGTTCAACCGCCTCTACAAAACCCGCTCGCAATGGAAGCCAAGCTGGATGCACATCAAGGACCTTGCCCGCGTCGGCTGGGCTCCGGGCCTCATGTTCGGTAACGAAATGATCTGCTGGGGACTCTTCATGGTTTACATGGTCGGCCACTTCGGCGCGGACCATTCCACCGCTGGCTTCATCGCCCATCAGTACATGTCCATGTCCTTCATGCCCGCCGTTGGCATCTCGGTCGCCGTCACCGCGATGGTGGGTAAGTGCATGGGGATGAAGCGCCCGGATCTCGCCGTATCGCGTGCGTGGATGGGCACGGCCACCGCGATGGTCTACATGTTCTTGTGTGCCGTCTGCTTCGTGCTCTTTGGCGAGCCCATGGCGAGGCTCTTCCTGAGCAAAGACCTCGACCCAGAAACACGCCAACGCCTAGTGTCCATGGCGTCCAAGTTCCTGCTCTTGACCGCCGCCTTCCAACTCTTTGATGCCTTCGCCATCACGCTCGTGGGCGCGCTTCGCGGCGCAGGCGATACAGCGTGGCCAGGCATCGCAACGCTGATCTCGTCTTGGCTCGTCATCGTTGGTGGCGGCCAACTCATGATGTACGCCTTTCCAAATCTCGAAAGCTATGGCCCTTGGATCGCAGCCGCAGCGTACGTCATCATTCTCTCGCTGCTCATTCTCTGGCGTTTCCAGCAAGGCCACTGGAAGTCACGCACGCTCGTGCACGACGACCCCATCATCGCTGCACATTAAGAATGTTTCTCGCTCTGCCCATATGCCCCTGCGCCACTTCTTCTCTTCCTCACACCTTCCGCAAGCGAGAGCCCTCGCGTGCGACTCGCCTTTGGATTTCCATCATTGTGACGCACGCGCGGATCTGCGACAGTTCAAGCCCGGTTGCCTGCGCGATCTCTTCGATGGATAAAGCCTTGCCTGCTTGTGACAAACACGCCATCACGCTCTTGCTGACATCGCTGCTGATGTACTGCGTCGATGCACCCAAACCACTCATTTGACTTTCGGCGTTCGTCTTTGGCGAAGGATTTGCCTGTGCATGTGGCCCGACGTGTGCCTCAACCTGTGGTACAACTTGCTGCACGGCACGCCGCGGCGCTTTCCCAATCAGCCCAGCATTCGTGAGATCAACCCTCGTCAGATCTGGCGTCATCAACTCCTTCTTGGATTTGCCGCCAGCAAAGAGCCCCTGTGCTGGAAAATCATGCTGGCTATTCGCGCCTTCACGTGCGCCATCACTCGCGCCATCAAGCTTCGGCTCGACCACCGGGTACTGCTCGACCGCCGGGTACCGGGCGTCGTGCGTGCCATTGTGCTGGTGAAAGCCTGCTTGCTCCAGCACATGAATCACATCGCCAGGCATCGTCACCAACTGCGCCCCGCCCGATTTAAGCAGTTGGTGCGTTCCCGCTGAAAGGACCGAATCGACGCGCCCGGGTATCGCCATCACCTCTCGCCCATGATCCTCGCCCGCCAACCTCGCTGTGATTAACGCGCCCGATCGCTCGCTCGCTTCGATCACAACAACCCCAAGCGAGAGCCCGCTGATGAGCCGATTTCGCGCTGGAAAGTTTTCTGCCATCGGCCCAGTTTCAAGCGAAAGCTCCGACACCACCGCGCCATGCTGCGCAATCTCTTCAAACAAATCCGCG
Source organism: Phycisphaerales bacterium (assembly GCA_038240875.1). Classification (GTDB taxonomy): domain Bacteria; phylum Planctomycetota; class Phycisphaerae; order Phycisphaerales; family UBA1924; genus JBBRGG01. Next base: position 5,653 of record JBBRGG010000058.1, read on the forward strand.
TTCTCAGGCGGATAACACTCCGCAAGCCCACACCCAAGCACCGCAATCGTTCGCCCACCAGACCGCATCGCGCCGCGATGTGCCGAGGAATCAATCCCTCGCGCACCACCAGAGACAATCGTCAGCCCCGCTTGCCCCAATACGCCTGCAAATCGTGCGGCTTGCTCCAACCCATACGACGAACACCGCCGCGATCCGACAATTCCTACTGAAAACCTGTCCACGCCAAAGGGCTGCAAATTACCCTTGATGTACAACAACGGTGGCGCATCATGCAGCGACCTAAGCAGCGGCGGATACGATGGATCGCTCAGTGCAATTATGCGAACGCCAAGCTTGACAGCAAGCTCAACCTCTCTTCCCGCACGATCGTCGGCTTCCTTTTTCCCGCTCACTATCTGCGTCGACTTGTTGCTCCCGATCCCAGGCACCCGCTCCAAATCTGCTCGCGACGCGCCCCATATCGCTTCGACCGACCCAAACGTCTTGAGCAATCGGCCTATCAAAACCGGACCAACGCTCGGCAGCAGCGTCAAGCGAAGCACATCGATTGCAACACTCGTTGCCACTTCCATCACGCCTACTCCAGACCTGCCCACCTTAACTGGCGCGCAGTGTATATATGTAAGATATTATCCCTGCAACTACAGTAAGTTGAGGTTATATGTTACCATTGAAACACCAGATAGGCCATCACTCAGATTCAGTTTTTAGCAATCTAAATGGGGTGGCTGTATCTGGCCGCACAGAAAAATCGATCACTCGCGCATAGACACGCAGTGGCATCGAATTCGGCACAAATGTCGCTACTCGTTGCTCCACAAAAGCTTGAGAATGAAATCCGAGCGGGTTTGGGCGTTGCAAGCTGATATACGCATCGCGCCTCTGAAACCCTTCGTACACACCATCGAGCGTCGCCAGCCACCCGCCTGTGGGCGACTCAATCACCACGATGTGCCCCATCGGATCTTTCTCAACTCGCATCGGCGGCCCGACATACGCATCAGAAACACTCTCTGGTGCAGCCGCAGCACCCGCACAGCCGACTATATAGGGCGTGAACGCAATTGCGAGCGCGAGATACGCCACGCGCAAGATGTGCCTAACTGGAATCGCTTCAACATGTGTCGTATTAGACTTTGTGGCGGTTGGCATGCTTGACTCGTGCTAAGGCTCGTTGGCTTTTGGCTCGTTGGCTTTTGGATCGTTAATAGAACAGATCGGGCTCTTCAGCGTACCACGCTGCGCACGTGCTCGCTCACAGAATAATTGGCCGTTTCGTCAATGTTTCGATGCCTTGAATTTCAGGTGTGTTGAGATCTTTGTCTCTGGCAGTCTACTACCAACCCTCCGGGTTGGCGAACTACCAACCCAACGGGTTGGCGAAAGGCAAGTACGTATGCAGACTCGTTATAACTCAAAATCAAAGCACCTCGGCGTAACGCCGCCATCTCCTTCTCCCTCACTCTCGCGCGCTTCACGCTCAACCGCGCTCAATTGCCGAAAAACTTCTCGCGCTTACACCAGCTTGGCTTACGCCAGCTTTCTTTGCCTCGCCGTCGTAGGCACGCTTCTAGGCACGTCATCCTGCGGCGCAATCGAACGAGTCACCGAAGCCGCCAAAGGTACGCCAAAGGTTCGCACCGTCAAGATGTACACCACCGAGCCCAACGTTCGTGTACGCATCCACTCCGCCGTTCCCAAAGTCACCATCGATGGCGTCCCCACCCTCGTCGTCCGCCCCAAGACCGTCGGCTCAACCGTCGGCCGCGCCGAGTCCATGGCTGCACCTCTCGTTATTACCTCTTCTCGCAACGGCCTTATCTTCACCGACCCAAAGGGGAAGAAAGTTCAATGGCCCGCAGGTCAAGACGCAGAGATTCTCCCCACCGCCTCAGAAGGCACCTCTGTCCGCATCGATGGCGTCAACTACCCAGGTTTCGCCATCGTCTCCTCCAAAGCCGACGGCAACGCCACCACGATGGACGTCATCGTCGACATGCCCATCGAGGCTTACATCCCCGGAGTGCTCAGCCACGAACTCTGGAAAGATTGGCCACGCCAAACCTACGAGTGCCAGGCCGTTGCCGCTCGTAGTTACGCGGTGCACGAACGCGAACGCTCTCGCCGCGAAGGCAAGCCCTTTGACCTTGAAGACACCACCGCCGACCAGGTCTTTGGTGGCACAACCAAACTTCGCATGCCCATGGAAACCGCCCAGGCAACTCGTGGTCTGATCCTTACATGGCGCGGCGAAGTCCTTCGCGCATATTACAGCAGCCAGTGTGGCGGGCGATCCGCATCCGCCGCCGCCGTCTGGTCCACCTCGCAAAGGTTCGAGTTCAACGAAGCCGAACCGATCCAAGGCAAGCCCAGGCCTCATTACTGCCAGCGCTCGCCACGTTATCGCTGGGAAGTCACCCGCCCCGACGACGACGTGAACCAGCGCCTTCGTGCCTACGGCCGCATGCGCAACACCGATCTTCAAAACGTAACACGCGTTCGTAAAATTGAAATCAACGAACGAAACGATGCCGATCGCCCAAATACATACACCGTCACCGACGACCGCGACCGCGAATGTATCGTTCGTGCCGAAGACCTTCGTGCGGCTCTTAATCACGCCGTCAAAGGCTTGCCCGCGATCACGCCCGAAACCATTGTGCACTCAGGCGACCTTGAAGCCGAAGTGTGGGCCAACACCGTTCGATTTCGTGGCCGCGGATGGGGCCATGGCGTGGGCATGTGCCAATGGTGCGCCAAAGGCATGGCGGACGCTGGAATGGACTGGGCTAGCATGATCAAAACCTTCTACCCCGAAGCCGAAGTCGTCAAAGCCTGGTGACACTTAGGCGTTGTCGCCTTTGCCTTTCCCGTGCCACGATGATCGCTTCGATCGTGGCGTGTCTTTGCCTTGGGTGGTCCTGCGGTCCCCGCCGGGTTCTTTGTATTTCCCGTGCCACCATGATTGCTTCAATCGTGGTGCTGTCTTTGTTTTGCCTTTGGGTACCCCCTCTCTCCGAGAGGGGGTTTGACCCGACCCACCGGCCAATCTCTAACTGACCCCGCCTTTGGTCCAATATTCACACCAAGTTATTGGCATTCCCGCAACCGTGTGGCATATTAAAGGCATGCCCACCCCCGCCACGCTCTCTCTACGTTCAAACTTCCGCCGTCAAACTCTTTCGCTCGCTATCGCGCGCTTGGCCATCGCGCCGATCGCCGTATTCTCACTCGCCGCCGCGGCCTTCGCCTGCCTGACTCTCCTCCCCGCACAATCCGCCTTGGCACAAGGCTTCGCGCCGGGGTTTCACGTCTTCTCGCCGCCGCAGGGCAATATATGGGGTGATGCATTCATCAGCGATGATGGCTTGACCGTTGGTGGCAATGTTTACAATCAAAACGCAAATCCAAGTACTACTAGTTACACGCTGAATTCTTCAGGCATTACCCAGTTTTCACAGTCGCCATTTGCATATGACGTTTCCGACAACGCCGCGTACACCGTTGGCTATGCAAGCCGCAGGAGCGCCTCGGGCGTCGTGGATATATTCAGCCCTACCATAATTCGACCAGAATTTTCGTCAAACGGCGCCCACATCAGCGGCAACGGCCAGGTTGTCGCGGGAAGCAGTGAATCTGCGAATGCGGGCGGGATTGTCGCATCGCGGGCGCATCGCTGGACGCCACAAGGCGGCTTGCAATTCCTGCCGGAGTATCGACCCAATTCGGCGTTGACAACAGTTAAGAACATCAGCCGCGATGGCAACACCATCGTCGGCGAAGGTCGGGACTCCGTGTTTGGTCTTCGGCAAGAAGCATGGTCATGGAACCCAACAACGGGATTTAGGATCTTGCCGGATGCGCCAGGAGCAGGCACAATTCGTGCTGAAGCCTTTGCAGTTAATTTTGACGGGTCGATTGTAGTTGGAAGAGGCAATAATTCAGTGGGTTTCTCTCGGGCAGTTAAATGGCAGAATGGTGTTCCAACGGTTCTAACGACTCCGCTAAATTATCGATCGTGTGTTGCAAATGGACTCAGTGACGATGGCACTATCGTTACTGGTGTACTCGCAGGGAGTCTTACAGGCTTTCCTGAAACTGGCGCGATCTGGACTGTACAAACGAACTGGCTACCAACGCTCGACTACCTTCGTTTACAAGGACTTTCTATCCCAGCCTACTACAGCAGTAGGTTCAATACGACAATTTCCGCAGATGGAAACACCATTTCAAGCCTCATTCGTGATAATCGAAATGGTTCTGAATTTCTCATGGTCGCGGTTATCCCCGCACCTTCGTCCTTGTTCTTGCTGACCTTTGGCTTCGCCCTCTCCCGTCGTGCGCGTGCCCGGCGGTAAGTCTGGTGTGTTGACACAATCTGATAGGAGTTTCCGGTATGAAGCATCATTTCGGCTAGTCTCTTTGCGCGCTCGCTGGCTCGGTTTCATCCGTCCACGCCCAGTATGCGGCAGTCAAGCCTCAATACTATTCATGGCAGCAGAACCCTATTGTTACATCGGCGTACACATACAACGCACGGTTCACCGCTGCCATTAAGTTTGAGATGCGACCTCCCACGGATGCCGGCTTTCCGTCTACGCCGCAATTAGCGGCATCAGCCGCAGTCGAACAGATCCTCGAACGTTTGAACGCCTTTCCAGGCTCGGAAGGCACACTGGCAGCAGACAAAATCTGTATCACGCTGCAGAACCTCGGTGGCAAGGGAAGCAACTACTATAGAGATACACAGTTTTCGTTGTTGAGGGATGCTGACAAAATCTTAGTTCCCGATATCTCTCCACTTGGTGATCTTCGTGCAAACTGGGAAGTCATCCAACCCTGGATGACCACCGCCATCGGTGAATACGACACGGTCACAGGAAAGTGGGCAGGTGGTGCAGCGACGGCTTGGATGCATCAATTCTGTACCCAGTTAACGCTCCAACTTGGCAACGTACAATTCCCAGGAGTTCAGTCGCTTGTGCCAGCACGCTTTCATCACGAGATTGAGACAAATCTAACGCTCGGCTCATATGGTAACGAGCCAATCCGAGTCATGCTCGCGTGCGAAGCCGACCCAAGGTGGAGCACCCTCCGGGTTCCCGGCTATAACAACAAAACCATGCTCCAGCTTTGGCAAGAAGCTCAAGATAAGTATGGCTGGCGCGCTCCTAATGGCAGCTACGTGACGCTCGCATCTGTTCTTGACCCACAAGGTAATGCTTCTGATGCACTCACAAATCGTCCCTATTATCTTTGGTGGGTTGCGTGTGTCGGCGTGCGATGGACGGCGCGATCAAAATCGCGTTCATCGACCCCATCAAAGAATATTGGCCGACAAACACGCCCAAGATCAGCAACTACGACAACTTCAACATGGACATGGGCGAAGATCGATTCGAATGGCGGCAAACGCGAGTTGCCGATGGATCGGTCAAGTTTACCAACAAGTTTCTCCGCGGCGCCTATGATTTCGGTGGGTTCGGGGCATACCCGTTCTACACGGCTACCAGCACGACGGCGTCGCCATTGTTGTGGGTCATGACAAAGGGGTTTGCGTCGGGCAACTTTGATTCTCCAGCGCTGTATTATGACAGTCCTGTCAATAGCGATGGCGTCATTTCATCCGACATCGATGCGTTGCGTCAGCCGCGTTGGTATGAAACGGATATTTCTATTCCTGAATTTGTACAAGAAACTTGGCAACAGACATCGCGTCGGCGTCATCGTCACATCATGGATGCGATCACGAACAGCGCGCCAAGTGGCAAAGAAGGTGTAGTGCCTTGGATCGCGATCCCTGGCTACGAACCCTTATACAATGAGAACGCAGCTTTCATCGGAAATGCGGGCATCGATGAGACTCGCCGAACGCTTGCACTGCTCAGGTCAAAGGACGTGCGCGAAGCGATCATGTTCGCCACTAAAAGTATTGCAGGCGGTCGAGGAGAGGCAGACAAATGGGCCAATTTTGTCCGTGCCGACGCGCAGGTCTTCACACCTACCTACGACCTGTACGAAGTAACTCGCGGGGTCGATTTGCACCCTTCAGACAATGGGCATCCCGGCGCGCTTATGACCACGCTACGTGGTGCCTTGCCGCGGGAACGGGTCGAGATTGCCGCCGAACCCGTTGATGGCCAGCCAAACCTTGGCGCAACCGAGATCATTGTCACGATCAACAGCATTTATCCGTACGACAACGGATTGAATGGTCGCATCGTGCTTGAGTGCAGCCTCAAACCTGTCATTCAAACTGAAATTGGGAATCTGGCCGCTCTCGCAAATTGGACCGCAGGTGTGTCAGGGTATGTTTCGATTTGGAACATAAATTCATCCATGTGGGAGCCGCTGAGCACTGTTCATGATTACAACAGTCAAAGCGAGGGGCAGTACTTCTTCTATACGCCCGACGCTTCTACACGCCGTGAATGGGTTTTGTACGATGGCAGCCAGACGGATTTCGATTTCTGCAATTATATTGTAATTGGTCCTTCTTCTTGTTCGGGAAGCATTATGCTCAAGTTTACGCACGTCGCTCAAATGCCTCCTTCGGGTTTTGTGTCGAGTTATGATCTTGTTCAGTTCTACCATATTGATCTTGATCTTCTGCCTTCGTATGAAGGTGAGGATCCGATTCCTCTCGGCCTGATGTCTGGCTCTTCGATCAACGCCGACTTCGACTTCAATGGCGAAGAAACTGCCGCTGACGCGAGCGGCTTTGTACAAGCCTGGACCAACGGCCTTCCCGCCGGCGACTACAACGGCGACGGCGAAGTCGAAGCCATCGACCTCACCCAGTTCATGAACGCAATCGCCGAGTAATGCCTTCATACCTTCATTTACACTTCTCTCGCCTTGTCTCCATACCTCGTTGCCATACATGCCCGACATAGCTCGGCATTAAACCCCCCGATGCCCCGTACCACGCGTGCGGGGCATCGCTTTTCCGGCTCCACCTTGCTCGCCTAGAATGAACACCGGCACACGCGCGATTCGCCGTGCAACTTCCGATTCTCGTTTCAGTCACACGATAGAGGAACATTGATGTCGTATAATCCCCTAGACACCGTCATTGGTGTGTCCGAATCCTCACGCCGCGATCCCTCTGCTGCTTCTCGCCACCTCGACGCGGCCAACGCCGCCCAGAAAGTTGGCGAGCGTGCGATGACCATCGCCGAACTCCGCAAGGCTGCCGCCGCTGATCCAGAAAATGGCGAAGCCTTATTCCGCCTTGGATATCAACTTGACCTCGTTGGCGAAGAAGACGAAGCTCTTTCGCTCTATGAGCGTGCGTGCCAATGCCGCCCCCCGATGGTCAACGCATTTATGAACCTCGCCGTCTTGTATGAGGACCGTGGGGAATATGCCTACGCCGAGCGAGCTCTTCGGCAGATCTTGGATACCAATCCAAACCACTTGCGTGCTTTGCTCTTCATGAAAGATGTTCAGGCCAGCCGTGAAATGATCATCGAAGAAGAACAGGACCGCGATATCTTCAAGCGCAAAGCCTTGCTAGATACGCCTGTTACAGACTTTGAACTGTCTGTGCGTGCACGTACGTGCCTCAAGAAAATGAGCATTCGTTCGCTGGGCGACTTGCTTCGGATCACCGAAGCCGAGTTGATGAGCTACAAGAACTTTGGCGAGAGCTCGCTGGTCGAGATCAAGAAGATGTTGTCTGCCAAGGGTTTGCGACTAGGTCAAGGCCTGGAAGATGCACATCGTGCGGCACGCCGTGCCTTGATGGAACAGTATAAGGGCAGTGGCCAGGAAGCCGTGCTTGCCAAGCCTGTGAGCGATTTGCAGTTGTCGGTGCGTGCGCGTAAAGCATTACAATTGCTGACGATACAAACGGTTGGCGACCTTGCGAGCCATACCGAAGCAGAGCTGATGGGCGTAAAAAACTTTGGCGCAACGTCGTTGAAGGAGATCAAGGAACGCCTTGCGGAGATGGGTCTGGGCCTTCGCCTGCTCGACTCGTAAAGCTTTACAATTGGCGGAGCAATGCAGGCGTAGATATGACCTATTCGGGTATTTCTCAGAATCCGCTGAGAGTAGATGTACAAACCTCAATAATGAATCAAGGCCTGCCAGTGCGGTAGGCCTTGGTCATTTTTAGCCAAGGCGTTTACCTGCTCGTGTGCTTGAGTGGTTAAGCGAAATGGAAACATACTCGCTGGTACGAGGCACGAGCTAGTGAAAGCAACGGCTATTATGCCGAAGCGCAAGATCAGTAGTATAAAAACGGCAAGTCCCAGCTTTTCAGCCAGGACCCGCCGGTGGTGTAGGTGGCTCGTTAGGGGGACTTTCTACCCACTCTCCGGCTCCGCACACACAATGCCACACAAAAGTGGCTTTGGCCAACAGACTGCAAGGGTTTTATGATTTATGCCGCCAATCTTCTCAGGCAAGAGCCCAAGTTGGTGGTTTGTCAAGCCTTTGGGTCGCAAACGCTGTATCTGGCTAGCCCTATAAGTCGGCGTATCTAATTCTTTGCGTGTCACCGGTCAATCTCTTGCGGTCAGCGCGGCACCCAGCAGGAATGCCATCTCCATTGATTGAGCATAGTTGAGGCGCGGGTCGCAGAGGGAGACGTAATTGGTGGCGAGATCGGCTTCGGTGACACCTGAGGCTCCGCCGACACATTCGGTGACGTCTTCGCCGGTAAGCTCGAAGTGAACCCCGGCAAGCGGGACGCCGATTTGGGCGTGGGCGGAACAGGCACCTTCAAGTTCGCGGCGGATGGCGTCAAAGGTGCGAGTCTTAACGCCGTCGGGGGTGATTGTGCCGTTGCCATGCATGGGGTCGCAGATCCAAGCGGCGTGAACGTTGGCTCGCTTGGTGGCTTCGAGAAGTGGAGGGAGCGTGGTGGCGACCTTATCAGCACCCATGCGTGCGATTAGGACGAGCTTGCCGCGTTCGTTGGCGGGGTTGAGGATTTTGGCAAGTTCGAGAACTTCGTCGGGGGTGACTTTGGGGCCAACCTTTACGCCGACGGGGTTGCGAATGCCACGGAAGAACTCGACGTGGGCACCGGAGAGGTTGCGGGAACGTTCGCCGATCCAAGGCAGGTGGGTCGTGAGGTCGTACCAGCCGTCGCGTCTTGGGACACGGCGGGTTTGAGCGGACTCGTACCATAGGCTCAGGCCTTCGTGGCTGGTGAAGAAATCGACGCGGGTAGCGTCGGCGATGGAGCGTTCGCCTAGGGCTTCCATGAAGCGTAAGCCATCGGCGAGATTGCGCACGAGTGAGAGGTAGTCGGTGCGACGTTGTTCGGAGAGGGACGCGTGCTTGAAGAAAGCAAGGTCCCAGTATTCTGGGTGATGAAGGTCGGCGAAGCCGCCTTCGGAGAGAGAGCGGATGAAGTTGAGGGTGAGAGCGGCGTGGGTGTAGCCACGGACGAGGAGCCAGGGGTCTGGGGTGCGGGCGTCTTTGGTGAAGTCGGCGTGGTTGATGAGGTCGCCGAAGTAGCTGGGGAGGGTTGTGCCGTTGCGGGTTTCGGTGGTGGTGGAGCGGGGCTTGGCGTATTGGCCGGCGAGTCGGGCGACGCGAACGACGGGCTTTTTCACCGCATGGACGAGGATGAGGGACATTTGGAGGAGGATTTTGAGCTTGTTGGCGATGGCGTCGCTGCGGCAATCGTCGAGGCGTTCGGCACAGTCGCCGCCTTGGAGGATGAAGCGCTTGCCTTGTTCGGCTTCGGCGAGCCAGCCACGGAGGCGTTCGATCTCCCAGCTTGTGACCAGAGGAGGCAAAGCGGCCAGAGCTGTGAAGGCGGCGTTAATGGGCGCGCCCGCGTCGTAGGCGGGCAAGCCAAAGACCTGCTTGGAACGCCAACTCATGGGCGACCAGTCAGAGGTTGCAGGAGCCGCGGGAATTGAGTTGGGTTGCGGTGTGGGCATGGTGCGAGAAGTGGCAAAGGGCGGAAAGACAAAGAAGGGGCAGAGAG
>JBBRGG010000059.1:0-15603 GCA_038240875.1 Phycisphaerales bacterium
CCTGCCGGGCGGCCCCCGCGCCCGCCCCGGCCCCCCCCCCCCGCCCCGCGGGGGCCCGCCCCCCCCCCCGGCGTGGACACCCTGTTTTGAGTACGTTTACGATTAAATGAGGGAAATGGTTGGTTCAGTATGGTTCATTCAAAGAATGATAGCAAGTTATATAACAGTATTCGATAGACGGTTTCATGGGTGCTATTCAAGATACCGATAGATAGTAAGTTCTAGGTGGGGTAGGCTATAAGGATTTATTATGCAATCAAAGATCGAACCTCAGGTCAGAATTTCGCAGGACGCTTTGGAAGCGGTGCTTGTCGCGGCAAAGGGAACGGCTGCCGACGTGCTTGCGCCAATGGTGTTGCTGGAGAAGTTAAAACAGGCGGGCGTGGTGATTGATGCGGCGGTGACCGCTGCGGTGGTCGCATTTTCGAGCGCGAGCATTGGATCGCAGGTTAATGTGTCGATGGTTGTGGCAAAAGCAAAGCCTGGCGTGCCTGGCGAAGCGGGAAATATCGAATTTGTGCCGGGGATGGACCCGCGGAAGCTTGAGATGATCGACGCGGTGACAGTTGAGAAACGCTCGGAAGCGATATCAGATCATTATGCAGGAAGAGCATATTGCTCGGTGAAAGTTGGAACACGGATCGGGACGATGATCGCGCCCAAGGCTGGAATAGCTGGCAAGGACGTGTGTGGGGGGGAGGTGCTTTGCATGGGAGCGGCGTCAGAGATCACGCTTGGGCCGTCGCTGCAATGCGGCGCGTTGGGAGCGATCACCGCGACTACCGATGGTATATTGGTATTGAATAGCGGGACTCTCGCGGTCTCGCGAATGCTTGAGATTGCTGGGTGCGTTGACTTCAAAGTCGGGCATATTGAGCTGGACGGAGACGTGTTGATCGGTCAGGGAGTTAAACCTGGGTTTAAGGTGCATGCGACAGGGATGATCACTATCAGCGGGCTAGTTGAAGGGTGTGAAATTGACTGCGGGAAGGATTTGAAGGTAGATGGGGGCATTGTCGGGAATGGTGGCAATGCTGGTGGGTCGCTGCGCGTAAGTGGGAATGCGGCGGTGCGATACGCCGACGGAGTGTGTGGGACAATTGAGAAGTCACTTCGAGTCGAGAGCGAGTTAACGAACTCGACGTTGACCGTTGGCGAGAACTTTGACGCGACAAACGCGTCGGTATTTGGGGGGGAATTGACGATCACGGGATCATGCCGGGTCAAGTCGCTTGGTTCGGAAGGATTCAGGCCGACTCTGCTGGTGTTGGGGGACGTGCCTTTGTATGTGCAACCTAGGCGTAAATTGGCGATAGCGGTGGCGATGCTTGACACGAAGATCGAGGCGTTAGCAAAGGAAGAGAAGCTGATCCTGACCAATCCAAGGCCTAGAGCGTCGGATCGAGAACGACTGACGGAGTATGCGTTTGAAGTTTCGGAATTGACGCGCGAACGCAAGAACATAGCCGAAGACCTTGCAAAGATTGACGCAGCTATCGCTACACGAACCACGCTCAACGTTGAAGTGACCAAGGCAATCTATCCCAAGGTGCGCATACGTATCGGCGCGGTTGAGGCTGAGTTTACTAAATTGGTCAAAGGTCCGGTGCAGATCTTGTGGGATGAACAGAAGAATCTTGTTTGCAAGGTTGGATCAGCGTTGCCTGTACCGCTATCGAGCATGGCGACGATTCGATCAACGCAAAGTACACCTGTGGCGACGAGTAGCCTGAACGTGCCCAAGGTTGCGAAGCCAGCTGCGGCGTAAAAGAATATCTTTCTTGAATAGAAGGTAGCTTTGTAAGTGCCTTCGCATGCGATCAGCTCAGTGCGCAATTCTGTTGGTAAATTGCGAGAAAACCTTATACCTGCCGCGCGCACTCTTCGCAGCAAGAATATGTTTTTTAACTGAAAGTCATGCGTGTGTTGCGCATGCAAGGCAGCGCGACGCTGGTCGCAAGCGAAGACTCGCACCTATGGCACGCATGGTACGCATGCCGCTCATGCGCGTAGGCGAACAACATCCCGGTGACATCGAGCGTATTGAGACCAATTGCGCGACCGGGCCGCGGGCAGGGCGTGGCATTGTGTGGGGCTTCAGGCATGAACGCGTACATCCACATGCTAAACGCGTTCATGAAGATGATAAGGGACGGGATAAGCCTAGCAATCTAGTGATGACGCTCATACATCAAGCAGGGCGTTACATGCGCCGTTTACAAGAGATGCTGACACAATTTTTCGGCGCTGAAACTACACACTTGCGCGCCGAAAGTCAACCTGGAAGTGCGGTGGTGGGCGTATGCGTGGAGCCTTTACATCAGCAACCGCGTCTTCGATGAGTGCTTACACATGCACGTCGTTAGCGTAAATGCCACGCAGCAGATCGTGTCGGAGATTATTAGTTTCGTCTAAGATTGCTTCCACTTCACAACGTACCATGCAAGTTAACCCGTGTTACGTGATGTACTTGATGTTTGCACACGACAGGATTGTCCTTACTTCGCGCGATCATGCGGCGACGGGCGTTTCCATGCGTGCCAATTGAATAATGGACTGGATTGCTTCCTGATCAACCGTAATGAACTGCAGGCCGACTTGATTCGTGTTGTTCTTTCGGCGTACCCAGCAAACTCGCGCTGTGACGTCTATTGATCGTGAAGCGTGGGTGATGGAAAGATTGAGTGTTTCACCATTGGTAGGCTTTGAACGATCAAGAACTATGCGGGCTCCAGCCATAGAAAGGTCGGCGACCACACCGATGGAGGATGTAACATTGTTGACCGTATGCCGCTCGATGATCGACGCCGGGCTTCGGCGATCGAGCTGGAATTTTTCGAGCATGACACGAATAACTTGGCCAGAACTCTGGAGGTCGATTGCGGCGTTGGCAATTAGATCTGTTGCTTGGCTTGAATCTCCGATGCTGTCAGCAACCACTACGGTGCGTTCGCGAAGTCGCTCAACGGTGTTGGATTGATCCGTCGCATCGTTTGAAATGCGACCAATCGTGTCTCGAACTGAGTCAGTTTGAGTAACAATGCTGCACAAGCTTTCACCAGCATTCGTAGCGCGCTCGACGCCCGAATTCACCTGCGAAAGGCTCTCGGCGGTACGCGAACCAACGGAACTGGTATCTTGCCGGATCTGCTCGATCTCGCGTGCGATTTCTGCTGTTGCATTAGTGGTGCGGTCGGCAAGCTTTCGAACCTCGTCGGCAACGACGGCAAATCCACGCCCGTGGTCACCCGCACGAGCCGCTTCGATAGCAGCGTTGAGGGCCAGGAGATTCGTCTGATCGGCAATATCGTTGATGACGTTGATGATCTTACCGATCTGCTGGCTTCGACCGCTGAGCGACACGACCGCTGCATCAACGGCTTTGGCGGTTGAAGCGATAGCCTCGATGTCGGAGATGGTTTGCTTGACAATTGCGCTTCCTTCGGATGCCGCAACACCGGCTGCCTGTGCTCTTTCGGTCGCACTCTTGGCAAATATTGACATCTGGCTCACGGTTTTCGAAACATCGCTGACTTCGCTGGCAATCTCGCGAATTTCCTTGGTTTGAACGCGCATCGTTTGAGAAAGTTCTTCGCCCGACGACGCGATGATTGTCGAGCTTCCAAGCACGTGGCTGATCGTGCTGGACATTTCGTAGACGAGGTCGTGGACACGCTTTGAAAACGCGTTGAACGCATTCACGAGATGGGCTGCTTCATCGTTGCCCGTGATGTCAACGATGCGGGTGCGTAGATCGCCATCACCTTGCGCGATCGCAAGCATGCGGGCAGTGACGGCGTTCAAGCGTTTCTTCGTAAATTGCGAAAACAAGACGAGGCTCAGGCCGATCATCATGCTTATCACACTTGCGAACGCGACCAGAAAGAAAACCTCCGCACGGGCTTTGGTCTTGCCGTTGGTGATCTTTGATTCGGTATAGACGTTGGACTTAGCAACCGCGTCGAGTGTCTTTGCAAGGTGGCCGGCGAATATGGGTCCAACGACATCCTGAAACGCCAGCGCGGCTGCGGCGTTATCGCCTTGCTCGATCTTGTCGATAACTTCGCGCTGGCCAACTTCGACGACCTTAATCGCTGTAGGTGCGACATACTTGACGATTGCTGTGTTGAGCACGGAATCATCGATCGACACTTCCCAGATTTTCTGCCGCGCAATTGCAGTTTCAGACCATGTGGCAAGCTGCTTGCGTGCGTCGCGAGCTGCTTCGGGCGTGCCAAGATTGATCGCCGACTGCATGATGACCATTGGCTCGAGGGCGTGCAATGGTGGTGGCAGGATGTCAGCGAGAAGGTCTTTGGCTTCGTAGATTTCTTGTGCGATCGGCCCTTCGACGCCGACTATGGAGATCGTGTGCCAAGAAAATACCGTGACGCCACCAAGCGTCATGGCCACACAGGCCGCTGAAAGCATCAACAGCCGCGATATAGTTACACGCTCAAAGATGAATCGCATTACGTAGCTCCCGCCTTTCCATGAACAAACCTTAATATTTGCAGATATTACAAAATCGGGAATAGGTCCGAGATACTTCACTGTAGTAATGTATAGATGAGTGAAATAGTTATTCACGAACGAACAGATCCAACCCTTGTTCAAGGATGTGAAGTATATCTTTCACGCTACGCTTAATGTACATGGATAGCCCGGGTATAAAAGCGCTATTGTGTATCATGCGCTGCAACACAGCTATTGAAGCCAGCATCTCGAATTTAGCGTATTAGATGATCAATCGTTGTGACTCATCCACGCTGATGAAGCGATGTGTACGTGCGTGAGCAACGAACAACAGGGAAGTGCGGCGAGCGCTTCCTTATAGGTGTAATGTGCTGGTATATGTGTGTGAGGAAGGCGTAAGCCTATCAAGCGGCGCGTTGCATACGTCCACCGGAGATCTGGCGAAGCAGGCGTTCGCGATCGCCAGCGCGAGCAAAGCGAGTGAAGACGACGGCCATGCGGGCGGGGCCGAGTTCATCGTCATCGAGCCAGATCACATTACCAAGTACGAAAATTGAGCGGCCAGGTCCAAGGTCGGGGCACTCGGTCCAGTGGTTATTTGGAAGAGTAACTTGGAGAGCGATAGGGGTTCCGGGCTCAATGCCTCGATCAAGTTCGAACTGGATACCGCCTTCGCTGATGTTGTACGCGTGACCATCCAGCGTGAAGTGTTCGGAATCGAGCAATCGAACCGAGATAGGCGTGTACATCGGCGCGAGTTGGAAACGCTCGTAGCGACGACGGTTGCACTCGGCGGTAGTCACGGCCAATCTCCGGATGGAAACCTACTGCTCTCGGGAAGGCATCCTGCCTTGGAAACCTTGAGCCTTAAACATGTATCGGTGGGTGTGAGCGTCGAGTTCAGGATTGGTGTACGATTTTTTCTCAAGATTATCAATTTGTCGATGTCTGGTGACCTCGGATGAGCCAGTGTGATTTTTATGGCTTGGCAGCAAACTGATCAGAGAACCAGAACCATTCGTGGCCTTTGGCGGTAAAGAATGTGGAAGTCGTGGCGGATTTGGAACGTGTGCTTTGCGTTGGAGGTACGCGTGTGAAATTTAGCATCGAATCGTGCGCAAGAGCCCGTTGTGTTGCATGCTTCGTTCTCTGAAGCGGCAACTGGTATGATAAAGAACATGCTTGCAACCCAACCATCTCAGTTGTTGAATTGCGAAGCGTGCGGCTATGACCTCACGGCAGTAGAAGATACTCAAGTTGCTGGAAAGACTAGTGTTTGCCCAGAGTGCGGTGAACCGGTGGCCAATTCGCTCCCACAACGGCGAAGCGGCACATATTGGCAGAATCGACCAGGACTTTTCCCGCTTGTGTGTACGTGGTACGACGTGCTTCGGCACCCCACGCGGACCTTTCGCAAGGTGCGTATCGAGAAGCGCCACGCGTGGAAGTTGCTGGTGATTAATAGCGTGATCACCGCGTTTTTGCTCGCGGATCCGTGGGTTGGCGTGCTCGCGGGCGATCCGGTTCGTGCGGCTCGGGGTGGAGAAGCGGAGCTGCTCATCAAAGGCATTGGGTACGCCGCCTACACATTGCTCATCACCCTCGCCATCATTGGTTTAACGCTAATCGAGATTCGTGGGGTTCGCTTTTTCTCGAATCGGCATGGGTGGAAGCTGTCAGAAAACGCCGCGTTGCAGGTGTGTGCGCATGCGAGTGTTGGGTGGATTTTTTGTGGACTCTTGTCGCTGCTTGGAATGGCGACGATGACAGCGCTCGCGCTGAAGACCAAGATTATCCCACAGACGCATCTTGATCTGACGCCGATCATCCCGGTACGGGTGATGTGGCATGACGCGTTGGGATTTGTGTTTGTCGTCGGCGGATATCTGCTTGGCATGGTGATCTTTGAGACGCTGGCGTACGTGGGTGTTCGGCAGTGCCGGTTTGCCAACGCGCCGACTCGGAAGTGATGCCGGACGAAGCAAACCCAGCTTGATGCAAACCTAGCTTGATGCAAAACTGCTTTATATGAACCTAACATGGTGTGAACCGCGTGAAGCAAGACACCGCGGTCTTTATGTCGAACACCGACTCCAAAACGCGCCCACCCATCGACCCAGCTCAACCGGTGTGCTCGTCACGAGCGAATGGTGACCAATCTGACAGCGCGGTGCAAGGCGAGTTGAGTAACGCGCCAAGTAGTCTGACAAGCCTGGATAAGGAACTAACCCAAGATCCACAGCAGTTGCCTCGCGAAATACTTGGGTCGATTGCGTTGCTTCGCGCATATCCACACTTTCGACGCGTGTGGCTTGGTGCCTTTGGATCAAGCCTTGGCGGATGGATGGAAATCGTCGGCGTCCAATGGGCGATGGCGCAGGCAACGCTCGCCATTGGATGGATCGCGGCTGGAAAGCCTTCGGCTCCAATCATGATGGGGTTTCTCGCGGCGGCCCAGATGCTTCCTCAATTCGTTTTCGGGCTCATCGGCGGCGTGGTAGCTGATCGGGTCAATCGCCGCACGCTGCTCTTGGTTACCCAGGTGATACGGATGCTGATCGCAGGCGTGTTGTGCGTGCTCGCATGGACCGGCGAAATTAACCCCTATGTACTCCTCGTGCTCGGGGCAATCGATGGCACCGCCATGGCGTTTAACATTCCCGCGTGGCAGGTGCTCACGCCCAGGCTCGTGCCCAGACACGACCTTGCCACGGCAATTGCGCTCAATGGTTTGCAGTTCAATCTCGCGCGGGCGCTTGGGCCTGCGCTTGCGGGGCTTGCGATCGGGCTTGATAGCAATTGGCTACCCGGTATAGCGCTGGTTTTTTTGGTGAACACGCTGAGCTACATTGGCGTTATCATCGCGGTGGCAAAGACGCCCAACGTCCTGCCGACAGATTTAAGCGGGGCTTCGTTGATCGCTCGCTCTCCTTCGGCTGGCACGGAAGAAACCATCGCGGAATCACGCAACGCACTTGCACGCGCGTGGGTGCTCATCGTTGAAGCAGCGGTCTTTGCCAGACGGACTCGAGGCGTATTCGCGCTCATCGTGGGGCTTGCGGCGTTTAGCGCGCTGGCGACCCCGCTGCTGCGGTTCTTGCCGATACTCGTTAAAGAGGTGTACTTGCCAGGGGCGAATAGTGGCGCGCAAGAACGCGCGTACGGGATCTTGCTTGGGCTCATGGGTGTTGGTGCGGTAATCGGTGCACTCACGCTCAAATACATCCCGCCTTGGTATCCAAGGCATCACTTCGTGCCCTTGTCGATGACGCTTTGCGCGGTAACAATGTGCCTGCTCGTAGCAACCACGAACCTGTGGGCGGCGTGTGGCATGATGCTCTTTGTCGGGCTTTTCTGGCTGTGGTCGTTCAACCAGTCGTACTCAGCATTGCAACTGCTCCTGCCCGATCACTTACGGGGGCGAGTACTATCTATCTCCAACATGACATCACTGGGGATCACGCCTTTTGGCGCGCTCGCGGCTGGATACATCGGCACGTTGCTCGCGGGGCGCGACAATGAAGGCGTCGCGACAATCATTGCGCTCGCGCTCTTGTCGCTGACGTTGCTCGTGGCAGGCGTATTGATGCTGACGTTTCGCACTCCTGAAGTTGATGGCATCTTGCCAGGCATGCCCGGCTATGAGCGATCGCCAGGGCTTTGGCGAGGTGTTTTGGCGCGAGCTCACCGCCCGCGCGAACACATCGGCACCCGTTGATAGTTGTTGAAATGACATGGTTTCGAGACTACGCCTTGGCCAAGTTTGGGGTGTGTGCCTTTGAAGAAGGCGGATAACCACGCGCAAGCGGTGCGCCTTGGAAGTTCTTTCAAGGTTGGCGTGTTTTTGATCCGACTTTAATCGTTAGGAGGTTTCATGCCGGTTTTACCGACGACGCCCACTACCGCAGCATATTCCCACACGGCGGTCCAAGCCGCCGACGCCTCTCGTTCACGAGCTATCGAAATACGCAAAGAGTCTGAGCGCGCTAAGCCCATTCGCCGGGGTGATGACGAGCTTGTCATCGGCGCCACCAACGTTGAAGCCGACGGATCGGTTCGACGACTTAAGGGCAATGGCGACGAAGAAACCCACGAAGACCGCCAGGAACGCGGCGCTTATATACCTGATGACAAGCAATCAGGCAAGAACAAGAAATCGCCTACTTCCAAGCCTCGCATCGATGTAAAGGGTTGATCAGTGGATTCTACCTGCGAGTAAAGCACACTAGAATTACGCGGCGGCTTTACCTGTTTTGCGAGTATTTCCTTGCTCGGCTGCCTGCGTACTGGTTGCGAGTTGAGCAGCAAACTCTGCTTCTGCGATCTTCGCACGCGTGCGTGGCGGTGGCGCAATCGGCTTTGGCATCGCCGCATTAGAGGTCACTTTGGCGCGAGATTTTTTCGCTGCAACTGCGGTCACGAGCCTTTCAACAGCCTTGCTTCGTACGGGCTTTGCTCGCTTGGTTTGGGCTTGGGGCTTAGACTTTGCTTTGGGAGTTGCTTTCGAGTTCGTCGCTGGCTTTGAGCCAGAAGGAACGGCCTTTGGCTGCGTGCGCAAACGCGTAGACGAGGATGTTCTTCCCGATGTGTTGGTCGCTGCCTTGGTAGTTGGCTTGGCAGTTGGCTTGGTAGTTGGCTTGGCAGTTGGTTTGGCAGTTGGTTTGGCAGTTGGGTCGGCCTCGCTCATAGCGCTTGCTTCGGAAGCCGCGAACGATGCCGGGCCCAGTCGCGCGAAACGCACTCGCGAGAACGTTTCTTCCAACACGCGGCGATCTTGGTCCATGCCCACCAGCATCTCGCTCTTGAGCATGTCCTCGCGGAGATCATCCAGCACATGTGGCACATGCGCCACCGGGCACGTCGAAGCAAGCATGCACACACCCGCGGCGACCCGGCCTAAGCGTGCGTTGTCGGGCTCGCCGTTGTGTTCAAGTTCCGCGAGCACAAAGCACGATGCATCAACCACGTCGGGTTTATCTGCCAAGATTCGTGCCGCAGCTCGGTCAAAGACGTTGAATCCCGCGATGTCGTCCAATACCGAAACGCGTGCGGCTCCGAGTCTTAGTAGCGTTTCCGGATCATCAGGCAGTGCGGCGGCGCACCATTCCAAGACCGTTCGGCGCAACTCCAGTGAAGGCGTCGGCGCATCAGTCGCGGCCCAGGCTCCTGCTAATCGAGCAGCAACGCGACTCTCAGGCGTCCAAACTTGTTCGCTCGCGCGATGGCACGCATCAAAGAGCATGTCGCGCAGCGCGTAGACGGCTTTGGCGGCGAGCGTGGTGCGTTGGTCGACAGTATCAGTATCGTTGTCTGACCAGTGGCGCGGGAGTGGAGCCGGAACCGGCGCGAGAACTGCTGCTCGACCGCGGTTGAGCTGGTCGCGTTCTAATCGTGCAGGAACGCGCGAGAATAGAGCCGCAGACTCAATGATCAGGCGAACAAGCTCGGGCGACGCATAGCTCGCTGCACCCTTTGTAAATACAGAATTCGAAGGCGGAATCGAGACTCGCTGCACATCGATGCGCATCGGGAATATACCGCCATAGCTGAGCGGGCGAGGTTGATTCCAATCGAACCACGCGGCGTCGTGCCCTGGTGCACAAGGCGTGTGAACCAATAGACCGCCATCGGGCGTAGTTGAAACAATCGCGTCCAAGGAGAGCGTGCGGAGGTCTTCGAAGGGATCGTCGCCTTCAAGAACCGACGGATTCAGGCCCGACAATGCGAGCCATTCACAGGCAAGCGCCCCCGACGCATCAAGGATCGGATCCAGCCAGCGACCTGGCGCGAGCACGGCGATACGCATCGGGCGCGTCGAGTGCGCAATAGGCAACATCACATTGGCATCGACGACCCGGGTTGAAGCGTCGAGCGCTGCGAAGGCCGCGCGAGCGACCGCCGACGGGGGGTCGCCAGCATAGTGGCCAGGCGTGCGTCCGAGAAGAGATACCGATGGCTGAGCCGCAAAACGCGGGCGATGAAAGATTGATCCACGCATGATGGCTGGATCGGCAATTGATGATCGCGGCTGTGTCTGCGGTGCACAGTTACACCGCAAGAACTGGCATGTTGGGAGAACTCTGCGGGGTGTGCGGATCGAGGATGGTCCGCGAACAAACTCACGTTAAAGGCCAGCTGTTGCTTACCTGAAGAAGCTGGCGATACTGTGCACGGTCAGCGCACGGCCCATCGCCGCGATCGATTCAGTCAGCGGGATGTGCTTGGGGCAAACCTTCACACAGTTTTGCGCGTTGCCACACTCCGAAACCCCGCCAGGCCCCATGAGCTCGTCGAGGCGTTCACTTGCGAGAGCCTTGCCCGTAGCATGCAAGTTGAAAAGGCGGGCTTGGCTAATGGCGTGAGCGCCGATAAACGATTCGTCCCACTTCTTGGCGTCGGGCTCGACATTAAACTGCGGGCAGGCTTCGAGGCAGCAGCCACAGGACATGCACGTAGACATCACGTAGCGATCGCTTTGCTGCGCAGGAGTTTCAATGGGACCAGCGCCCATGTGATACGTGCCGTCGATGGGAACCCAGGCCTTGATGCGCTCCAAGTTGTGGAACAAGCGCTGGCGATCAACCCAAAGGTCGCGGATAACGGGGAACTTGCTCATGGGTTCGAGGGTGATTACGTCCCCCTCGCTTGGCGCGTAGTTGTCGATGAGGCATGAACACGATTGGCGAACCTTGCCGTTAATGACCATGGTGCACGAGCCGCAGACTTCTTCAAGGCAGCCCGAGTCCCAGGCGACCGGCGTGACGCGCTTGCCTTCGGTCGTGACTGGGTTGGCCGCGATCGATTGCATGCATGAGATCACGTTGGCGTTGGTCGGGATCTGGACTTTGAAGTCCTGCCAATAGCTGGCCTTGCCCGGGCCGTCGCACCGCTTGATGCGGAAGATGACGCTGCGACCAGGCGTAGCGCTGGCGCGACGCTTGGCGGCGGCGTGCTCTTCGGCTTTACGGCTGGCAACAAGTGGATCGGCGCTGGCGATGCTGGTAATCATGCTGTTCGTGTCCAAAGTTGGAGCGTGGGAAAGGTTGTACGACGCGGTCCATGGACTTCATCCACGAATCGCTTGAGTGTGCCACGCAAGCGCGTGGGAAGTTTGGCGGCAAAGTCCTTCTTCAAAGGCACTACGCGGATCAACTCAAGAACGTCGGCGATGTCCTTCGCACGACGAGGCGATTCGAGCCCCGACGTGAGCTTGGCACGAACAAGATCGGCAAGAGAAATAACCCGAACGCCCTTGATCGTACTTTGCTTGTTTGGGACGCCACCAAGTTGGTCGGCACCGACCATGTAGATCGGAATGCCTTGGGCAGTGTGCTCACGCCGCTCAGAGTTCCAGAGAAAGGCAGCGCTTTCAAGCTTCTGATGAGTCGCCCAGAAATCATCGGTGTAGATGTCGATGTTGCGCGTAGTTCGGCCACAGCCATGAAGCAGTGCCGCAATCCCGCCGACCACGGGCACCTTGGCAACTTCGGTCACGCGCTTTGCCACTTCTAAGAGGATTTCCGAACCAGGCACAAGGCCCGAAGCGTGCGGATGTTCGGACTGGTTCGACGCGCGAGAGATCTTCCCAACCGCAGGGTTGGGTTTGTTGGGTCGGCCAGAATTGGAAGGAACGCGTGCCATGAAGTGTGGGTGGATCAATGTGCCGCAGTTGCCAACGCGGGCTTGGTGACGGGCTTGCCGTCGGGTGTGGATTCCTTCTTGCCATAGGTTCGCGCGGTGGGCATGATGAGGCTCGCGTCGATTGACTCGAATGTCACCGACGTGTTGCCAGCCGCGTCGCAGCGAGCCACGGTGGACTTCATAAAATCGGCATCGTTGCGATCGGGGAAGTCGGGGCGATAGTGCGCGCCGCGGCTTTCCTTACGGCCATACGCGCCCTTGGCCATAGCCTCGGCGAGCACGAGCATGTCGCCAACGGACCGTGCATGAGCAAGAGCCTGGTTCGACCACGCCGCAGAATCAGGCAAGACGGCCCGTGCATAACGCTCTTTGAGCGAAGCGATCTTGTTCATGCACGCTTCGAGGCGTGTGCCCGTGCGTACGACGGTGCACGCCGTGGTCATTTCGTCACCAAGCTCGCGACCAATGAGATAAGGGTTGGTCGCGGGGTCTTCCGACTGGGCAACCGTGGAGAGCAGCTTCTTGACGCGATCGTTTTCGCGCAACACCGCACTGTCAAAGGGCGCGGGCGCCGCTTCGGCGACAGGCTTGGACGAGTATGCACCATCGCGGACGTAATTGACGACCGACACGCCACAGAACAAGCCATCAAAGATGCAACTGAGCAGCGCGTTCGCGCCGAGGCGATTGGCCCCGTGATACGCAAAGTTCACCTCGCCAAAGGCGTACAGCCCTTCGATGTTGGTCATCATGTTGATGGGGTTGCCTGGCGCAAGGCCCTGGCCGATTTTCGCGTCCAAAGGCGGGAGTGAGCCGCTCTTGTGCTTGGTTCTTGGGGTTTCAGGGTTGTACGAACCCTTGGCGTACTTGGTCCAAAGGCCGCCCATCGAATAGTGAACGCCTGGGAAGATTCGCATGGGCACTTCGCGCGGGTCTTCGCCGACAAACTTCTCGTAGATTTCGAGGATGCCGCCGAGCTTGCGATCAAGGTATTCGCGAGGCTTGTGGGTGAGGTCGAGGTAGACCTGGTTCTCGCCCTTGACGCCCATGCCATGGTTGACGCAGAGGTCGAAGATCTCGCGGGTAGCGATGTCGCGTGGCACGATGTTGCCATAGGCGGGGTACTTCTCTTCGAGGAAATACCAGCGTTCGGCTTCGGGAATCTGGCGCGGATCACGCTGGTCGTTCTTCTTGCGAGGCACCCAGATGCGGCCACCCTCGCCACGTGCCGATTCAGACATCAAGCGAAGCTTGTCGGCTCCAGGAATCGCGGTTGGGTGCACTTGGATCATCTCGGCGTTGCCATACCACGCACCCGCGCGATAACACCGTGCCGCGGCAGCCCCGGTACAAATCACCGAGTTCGTGCTTTTACCAAAGACCAAGCCACAGCCACCCGTTGCCATGATCACGGCGTCGGCGCGAAAGGCGCGAATCTGCATGGTGCGCACATCTTGAGCGACGATGCCGACGCAGCGGTTTTCTTCGATGATGGGGCCTAGAAACTCCCAGAACTCATACTTGGTGACCATACCTTCGGATTCATATCGACGAGTCTGTTCATCGAAAGCATAAAGCAATTGCTGGCCAGTAGTTGCGCCAGCGAAATGAGTTCGCTTGAAAAGCGAGCCGCCGAAAAGACGCAGGTCGCGGTTACCTTCGCTAGTGCGATTGAAGGGCACGCCCATGCGGTCGAGAAGGTCGATGACACGCGGGGCCCAGTTGGCCATTTCAAGGACTGGGTGCTGGTCGGCGAGAAAGTCACCGCCATATATCGTCTCGTCGAAATGCTCGTATTCAGAGTACCCCTGTTGGCGAGAAACTTCATTGCAGGCGTTGATTCCGCCTTGGGCGCAGACGCTGTGGCTACGCTTCACTGGAACAAGGGAGAAGAGGTCAACAGGAAGGCCGGCCTCGGCGACACGAACGCTGGCGGAAAGGCCCGCAAGTCCGCCGCCGACGACGATGACGCGATGGTTGGCCATGGGTGAACCTTTACGAACGAGAAGGCGTGCGAGGAACAGTCAAGGCTTTAGACATAAACAGAAGAAACTCAACAAAACAGACTAGAACACATATGACTTCGTCGGAACGACTCGATTAGATCAACACTTCAGACAGATGGCTGCGAATAGCTGGAATAAAGCAAACTCGTACTTATGGAGTAACCACAGAAATCGGCGTACTTGAGGCTGGCGGGGTTGGAACAAGTTTGGATGGAACGAGCTTTGCCGGTCCACTACCACTTTCGTTCAAGGCTTCAACAACCGGAGCCTTGACCGGATCTTCAACCGGGCCTGCATCCTTCGAGGTTTCCTTGGCTGTAGAGTCCGCTGTTGCGTTCTTTGGTGATTCCATCTTCTCCGACATGGCTTGCTCGACTTTACGCGCGGTCTCTTGGTCGAGGAACATGAAACCCGCAAGGCTGGACCACGCCGCACCCATCAGCCCGATGCCGATGGCGGCACACGCAAAGCCCCAGCGCCGCTGCGCACGAGCCGAAACCGTCAAGCCCCACGTAATTGCGCTCGTCCACAACCCATTGGCAAAGTGGAAGACCGAGGACGAAACGCCAATGAAGTAAAAGGCGGAAACCAGCACGCCTAGCAACGTCCAGCCGTCCTTGGAACCTTGCAAAGCAGCCGCCATGGTCGAAGCGGCAAAATCCGCCGACCACTTCGTGCCGCCTGGGATCATGAACGTCCAACCCCAACGTAGCGTAGCGACGTGATAGAAGATATAAAAAATCGCGATGTACCCGGTGATGCGCTGCATGCGATAGCGCCAATTGTCGCCATAGGTGTACCGGAGCGTGTTGCTCTTGCCTGAGCGGGCGTAGATGACCCCGAGAACGGAGTGAAACAGGATCGACACCCAGAGAACTATCTCAATCAAGAGCAAGTGCGGGATCTGATCGTTGATCCAGACCACTTCTTTGACGAAATACGCGACGCCACCTTCAACAATGGTGGACTCGGGCTTCTCGCCACGTAGGGCAAACTTTCCCCAGGTAATCGATGAGTTGGTCGTAAGGTGCGCGACAAGAAATACGCCGATGGGAACTAGGCCCGTCAGCGAATGAAGCCGCCGAAGAAGAAAGTGGTTCCGGTCCATGAACCCCATCGGTGCGACGGCGGATGTGCTGTTATCTTCCATAGACAAGGCCTATTCCCTCTCATCATGCGTTCGCATTGCGTACACCATGTGTGCGCCACGCAGTTCAACAATCCTCTGGCAAGGCATACCTTTGGTCGCACGCCGCCATACATGTGCATCGGGCAATCGACGGGTTCACGATACTTAAACTGTTCGATGCTACTGATGCTGTTTAACTTCACCAAAAGACATTTAGTTTGGTTTATTCAATTAGGTCATTAAACTAAGTCGATCACTGATTCCTAGCACACATTCACCGACCGAAGCTAGGTCCGCCCATGCCGCCCATACCTGGCCCCCCGCCCATTCCCCCGCCCATTCCCCCGCCCA
>JBBRGG010000060.1:0-15573 GCA_038240875.1 Phycisphaerales bacterium
ACGGCGCGGGCTTAGCTTCTGGCTTAGCTTCTGGCTTAGCTTCCGCGGGCGCACCAACCGGCTGGCGCGGGCGAAGGGTCGGGCGATCTGAAACAGCAAGATCCGGCGTGGGCTCGATCATGGGTGGCGAGCCCGTCGCGCTCAGTGTGCCTTTGCCTGCGAAGCTGACCGAGTGATCAACCCAGCCCGCGTCGTAGAGGGTACGGGCGAAAGGGCCTTGTGCTACATAGCGAACATCGCCAGAGATTGAATAGTTTGCGCCTTCGGGGAAAGGCTCGCCAACATACGCCGCGGGGATACGCAGGCGTCGAGTAGTAAATCGCGCGAGGGTTGCTTCGCCAGCACGGCGGGCCTCAAACGTGCGCCCATTCACGACCGCTGTGAAGGTGATGTCGCGGAGCGGGAGTGGATCTTGGGATTCGTTGATGCCTTCGATGTAAAAGGCGACGACGGATGCGGGCTGTGCCGATGCCGCGGCGGTGCCGGGTTGCGAAAGGACTGCCGCATCGGTAGTAGTTGCATCTTCGATTCGCGCATCAAGAACACGGAAACTAGGCGCGCCATTTCCTCTGCTGCACGCGGCGAGGGATGCCCCTGCTACAAGCGCGATGAAGCTTCCCAGCAACGCGCGCGCAATAGCCGATCTGGTCGCGGCTGGTCGTGGTGCTACTTGGTGCAAAGTAGCTTGACCCTGCGCGAATGGGTGTGCGGCCTGAAAGAAATAGGAGTAAGTTTGTTGGCGAGTTTCCATGCGTGACGCAGTGTACACGCCTATTTGCACGGAACACGCGCTCCATGGTACGCCACTCAGCGGCGGTGTTGGTCCGTCCGCTGCGCTTAGGGCTTGCTATCCCAATGAACCCAGGTATCGCATTGAAAAGCGCCTGAAGAAAGAGCGGCATATTGCGGGGTGAGTTCCCCTAAGCCTTGGGAATAGCTTTGCCAGTGGATGCATAAAGCGGTCATCACGGCAAGTGCGGCCCAGGAGCCAAGTTCGGCAACGCGCGCCGTTCGAAGGCGCACGAGCAGTGCGCAGCCAACAAAGATGGATGCGCCTTTAAAGAGTATAAGTATTTCGGGAGATTGAGCTCGCATGACTTCACGTGCAATAGGGTTTGACTCAAAGATCCCGATCATTCGAGCGTGTTCCAAGGTCATAAAGAGGTCGCCCAGGCACATTAAAGCGACGCACAAAACTATCCATATGACACGTCGGCCACGCTGCTGCGGTGTGGTTACAAGATCTAGCTCGCGTCGAAAGCTTCTGAAGCATAACGCACGCAAGTGGTTGAGCGTAATGCGTGGTGATGGCAACTTGGCCGCTTGATGCGAAGGTAGAGGGCTACTTTGCGCATCCCTGATGCCGCCGAGGGAGTGTGCCATAAGAGATGTCATCGGCCAAAGGAAGAGACGGCTTTGGCGATGTTGACCAATAAGTCGAGAATAGACTGTTGGATAGAGGGCACCGAATCGGTTGTCGGGCGTAGGAAGAGTGATGATTGGTGCTGTGGGTAGCGCGAACTGTGCGACATGATTGATTCCTTTTTTTGGGACGTTTGTGTGTTCTCGCGTGTAGATGTTGGATGCGAGCACATAACGAACAGAAGACGAGTAATTCAGACCTGCTTTGATCGATGCCCAGGCGACCGGAGGATCCGCGATGGACGAGCAGAAAGCGGCAAGTTCGACGTTCGCAGCTGGACGCGCGCGCGGTTTACCTGCACGCGGGTTTGCAGCGTGGGCACTGGTAGCCGTGTGCGGGTTGGCGTGCGTTATGGGTACGCCGAGCGCGGCGCTGGCTCAATTTGGAAGAGCCGTGAATCCTGATCAGTCGGTGACGGCGGAAGACGCGCTGATCCGCGTGCGCGAGCTAGGCGAAGCTGGGAACACCGGCGAAGCGCTTCGCGTGCTTCAACAACTCCTCGAAGTTGAGGGTGACAAGATGGTCCTGGCAAAGCTGGGCCCGGGTCTGTATGAGCCGGTGCGTGAATCGTGCCACCGGTTGCTGCGAGAATGGCCCGAGTTGCTCGCGCGGTATCGCGTGACTGAAGCAGAGAATGCCAATAGACTGCTCGCAGAAGGCGCGCACGCGCGGGTTGAGCGGTCGCGCTTCATGACCGAGCAAGGCTTTGAAGCGTCGCTGCGCGTGGCTTTAGAGAGGTACAACGCGGGTGATTTTGAGGGCGCTCGACTCGCGCTGGTTCGACTTGAATCACATCCAGACGCCGCAGGACCCAAGGCTATAGACGCAGCGAAACAAGCTCTCGCGGTCGCTCGGCAACTAGACCGCGCGCGCGTACAAGCGTGGGCTGATGCGTACGCAGCCCGCGCAGAGCTATTGCCCGAGGCGATAAAGTTACCTATGAAGCGGGTGCCCGACGCGAGCAGGTCGATGGGCGTTGGCGTGCTGATGCAACAGGTTTCGTTGGACCCGCTTGGCGTGCCGACAAGGCCACTTAATAGCGTTTCGCCGAGCGACGATGCCTTGGCCGAGGCCTTTGCGGAGCTTGATTCGGCTGAGGATGAAAGTAGAGCGAGAGGTAACGGCGCGAGAGGTAATGGCGCAGGTCAAGGTCTCAATGATCTAGACGCAGGCGACATGCTCGAAGAATCACTGGACACTTCCTCATCGCCGATGTTGCCCGCAAGCGCGAACGGCCTGGTAGTCGTCAGCGATGGGTTTGCGGTGGCATGCCTTGATGCGGCGACATTGACGGTGCGGTGGCGGATCGCGCCGCCTTCGGTAGGAAGCGTTGCCTTTGAGCCGGACCAAGAGGCCTGGGGCATGCCAATGATGGGTCGCACGACGGATCCCACGGCGTCGGTGAGCATCGGTGGCGGGGTTGTCGTTGTCGCAACTGGAGACGCTACCGAAGATCTTCGTACCGCGACGCGAACGGTGCACGGGATCGATCTTTCGAGTGGTCGCGTGCTGTGGAGCATTTCGCCCAGCGCAATCGACGCGAACCTGCGTGGTTTTGACATTGCCGGACCAATCTTGATCGATGGCGGGCTCGCGATCGTGAGCCTGAATCGATCGGGGATAATGCGGCGCGAGAGCGAGCTGTACATTGCCGGGCTTGATCTCTTTACCGGCGCGACGGCGTGGGTTCGTCGCGTAGGCAGCGTGGGCGTGCAGCCTTGGATTCGGCAGGAAGCAAGGCCCGAATCCGCGCTCGTTCACGAAGGGGTTGTGTACCGCGGGGATGACATGGGCGTGCTGGGCGCGTTCGAGGCCTCAACCGGAAGGCCACGATGGGTTCGTCAACTTTCGACTGCTAGGATCGAGGACTTGCAGTTCCGGATGCCCAACGCGGGCGTGCGCGGATATGAGCTTGCAACGCCGATCGCCGTCGATGATGTCGTGTTGTACCTCGACAGCGTGGGCAATCGGATCATTCGCGTTGAAGCAAGCACAGGACAGATCGTTTCGACGCGCGACGCGTCGGCATTTGGTGACCCGCGATACATGGTGCGTTTGGGTGAGTGGTTGTGTGTCGTGGGGCAAGCGCAAGTTGCGTTCGTAAAGTTGGCCGAGTTTGACACCGGCAGGATTCGGCTTTCGCCGCGCTATGACACGCCGGGAATCATCGGTCGCTGCATCGCCGCGGGAGACCGCTTGCTCGTACCGATCCAAGGCGGGTTGGCTGTGCTCGATCCGGCAAACCCGACGAAAGAATCACTCGAAAGAGAAACCAAAGGCGCGAACTCGACAGCAGGCTCAAACGCCGACACACTGGCTCAAAGAAACAACAAGGCTGGCGGCAATCGCGATACATCTTCTAATTTCATCCGGCTCGTACGCCCAGGCAATCCTTTGGTAGTTGCGCTGCCGGGTAATACTTCAACCCTTGTCGTCGCCGAGCGGCAACTCATCTCGAGCTATCTGCGATGGGATCGAGCACAAGAATTACTCGCTGCGCGAGCGGCGGCGGACGCGAACAACCCAGTGCCCTTGCTCACCATGATCGAGCTCGGCTCGCGCGCGGGCAGGTCCCAGGATGTGCCTGGGCTTGCCGAGCGGGTACTCACGCTGGTTGATAAGGATCCGCTTTCACTTGAGTGCACAAACGCCAGAACAAAGCTCTTTGATTTGCTCGCAACGATGACTCGCCGAGCGATTCGCGCGTGGCATTCGGGTGGTGAACTAGGTTCTGTTGGCAGCCGCACAGGCGAAACTAAAACCGGCACAAACCGTACCCCGCTGACTGCGCCATCTGGTACTAAACAAGGCAACACGCCCGGCACCCTGGCCCCAGAACTCTTCGCGCGGATTCTCTCGAGCCTGGGCCGCAGCGCCGAAACCCCTGCTCAACAAGTTGAGCACGCCTTGGCTCTTGCGTGGTTGCACGAGATTGACCGCAAGCCCGGAGAAGCTATCGAGGCGTATCAGTCCATCCTGAGCGATTCTGCTTTGTCGCGTGTTGAGATAATCTCCGAAGAGCGTTCCGATGTAGCACGAATCACAGCACCAGTCACCAGCATTGCCCAAGCAGGTCCTGAAGCATCACGCCGAATTCTTTCACTCTTAGGGCGCGTCGGGATCGGTGCGTACGTGGCATTTGATGACGAAGCCGCACGAGTGATTGAGTCGATCTCGAACACCCCAGAAGCACTCGAAGCATTCGCCGAGCGATACCCAGGTTCCAAATCGGCACTAGACGCATTGTTGCGAGCGGTAGAGTTACGCGACGCTACGCGTGCATCGAGCGGCTTTGCAGCGGCGGTGCGCGGACTCGAGCTCAGCCGTGCTCAGGCCAACGCGGCTCGCGACGACGCGTGGGAATCCACAAGCATCTTCGTAGCACGCGTGCTCGAAAGCCTTGAACCAACCAGGCCCGAAGCCGCATTGCGGCTGGCGCGATGGGCACAATTCGAGCGGCCAGGGCTTGTGCTCTTGGCGAATCGCGCGAGTATCGGTGCACCGCAACAGCCAATTTCAATGGCTGTCGAACGGCTTTCGCGTACGGTTTGGGCGAAGGGTGAGCAAGGCGTGCAGCCAATCATCGGCGCGTCGCTCGCGCAGGTGGCCCTGCCAATGGAAGGGTGGGTGCTCTCGCGGGCGATGATTCGCGAACACGCGCAGTCGAGCAACGAGTGCGTGGCGATGCTGTCGCGAAGCACGCGGACCATCAGCGTAATGAGTCGCGATCTCATAGGCAACAGGTTTGTACCGCTGTGGACGCGGGAATATGAAGGTGCCGCGCCTGTGCCGATTTTGATCACCGCAGAATCGACACTTTTGTATTGGGGCAATCCACAAAAAGCGGCAGGGACTGATAGCGCAACGGGTTTGGCAGGAACCGTCGGCGCGAATAAGGCGATTGATACGAACGATCTAAACAACTCTGGCAACACTGGCGACACAGAAGAAACTGAGAGCACTGGGGTAATGGGCGATGGCAGCGGCAGCATTGAGTGCATCGATTCGTCGACGGGCCTTACCAAATGGAAAGTGCCCGCGAGCGCACTGAGCGATGTACTCGATACCTCGTTGCTGCGTCCAGGTGCGCGCGAGCAGATGGCCACACCCATGGACGGGCAAGTGCGCGGGATGGACGTGCTGATGGCGGTTGCCGGTAGACCAAGTAGTTCGCTAAAAAGTTTAGTTGGCAATCCGGTTGGCAATTTGGTTGGCATCAATACAGGCCAGACGCAAACAGCCTCGTTGTTGAGCACCCAGTTGCTCTGGGTTGTTCGTCGCGATGGGCGCTACATCGCAATCGACACGAACACCGGCCTGGCCGCCTTGCGTGGCGAGCTTGGAATCACAAATGTCTACGACGTTTCTGCTGGTGGAAATAGTGAATCTGGATTTGCAATCGCCTTCGCTGGCGCGCGCGCAAGGTCGGGCTCGTTGGTGTTGCAGCCTCGCATTGAAGTGCTCGATGCAATTACCGGTACGCGGCTTGCAATCGTTCAATCCGCCATAGCAGCAGCCGATCCGAACCAACCACAAAGCCTACCACTAGGCCTGCCCGATCCTGAAGACCAGCCAACAAGCCCGACCGCTCCGATCCGCATTCGCGATATGCCGATGGGTGATCACGCACGCTTTGTTCGTGTACTCCCAAATTGCGACGTGCTCATCGGTTCTGCCGGTGGGCTCGCACGGCTCACGCCAACGAGAACCGAATCAAGCTCGTACAAAATTTCCTGGAACGCGGACGAAGAATCAGCTCGCGCACTCGTCGGCGCATGGATCAGCACCGATGACAGCGTGCTCGTCGCGATCGATGGCGTGTACAACGCTACAACCCTTAACGCCAAAACCGGCTTGCGAACCGCGACACAACCCGAGACCACGGGGCGATTGGGGCTGCCCTTGCAAGTTCGCGCACTTACGCAGCGTGCGCAAAGCAGCAATAGCAATAGCATCGTGCTCGCGTCGCCCAATGGCTTGCTCGTGATCGGCGCAGAAGGCGTGGTCATCGGTGCTGACGGGATTATTCCGCGAGGCAATCTCGCGGTGCCCGCGATTGGACATGCATTTGCCGTGTGCGTGCAGGCGACGCCTACAGAGCGACCGGGCGAAAACGCGATGCTGCGTCGAGCCGAGGTGTCGGTGCTCGACATGCCTCACGCGCGGATCGTGACGCGAACCACAATTGCCGTGCCGGATCAGGTTGGCGAGGTCGCACTCGTTGATGACACGGTACTTATCACCGCAGGCGAATCAACGCTCGTAGTCGACGCGCCCCGGTAACGCGGCGTGCGCACACGCAGCGACCTTGTTTCTGCGACCCAAATCCTCGATCGCAGCCCAAATGACAACGAGCCCAAGTTTGTTCCCTCGGGCTCGTGTGCGAATGTGCTAATTTAAATTAGTTTATTTAGTACGTACAGTTCGAAAGGCCAGCCGCCAGTTGATTCAATTTATGCACGACGACGACGAGTCGCGACGAGCGTGCCCAAACCAGCCAGCGTGAGTGCGCCAGGGGTGGGGACGGTGACGGTGACCATGTCGAAGCGCCAAGTGCCGCCGGCGTATGTGCCAGTTGGGCTAGAAGCGATATACGCGGTTGTGCTGGCAGCGAACGCGGCGACGATGCGGAAGGCAAAGCTCGAGTTATTGTTCACGCCAGCAACGCTGGAGAGATCGATGGAGCGGTTGTTGAACCAGGTGTCACCAGTGATGCCAGCAAAGGCCGCGCCGAAGTCGTTGAAGGTTGTGCCGTCGGTGGAATACTGGAACTGAGCAAAGCGACTGGCAGTATTGCTGTGACGCTGATCCCAGGAGACAATCACATTGGAAAAGCCAACCGTTGAGACGTTGAACTGAACGCCTGCAGTCTTGTTGCCTGCGCCCTGAACGGGGAACGTGGTGGTCTGAAAGCCCGAGTCATCGAGAAGTTCAGGATCAGTTGAGCCAGTGCCAGCCTGGCCGCTCGCGAAACCCGAGGTGACGCCGCCGACTGTCAAGGCAGTTCCCGCGCCCACGCTAGGAGTGTTCACGCCGGTGGCAGTGTTGGCATCGCCAACCGTGCTGTTGAAATTCCACTGGCTGAGGATAACGCTTGCGTTAGCGGCGGCGCCAGCGCAAACAACAACGAGCAAAGCTGCAGCAATCTTCATGAGTCTCTCTCCTCGAACGTGTATGAACAAATTCTGTCTCTCGGCCACGCCGACAAAGCGTGTAGTTAGATTCTTGCACACACTGTTTCAATGTCGCCTCAACAAATATCAATTCTCTGTTAAGCCCAACATGAAGAATGCGCTAAGCAATTTCTGGTTAACAAGCATCTGTCTATTTGACGGGCTTGTTTACTAAGCCAGAGTTAAAGAACCGACACTTCGCACGCGGATGGTGCACACCACGACGCTCGAATGCAAACGCGTGGATCTTCGGCGTGTTATTGGACGCTACGACCCTACTTCTTTGAACGATCTCTTCCACAAGCCGCAAAGTTGACCCAAAGTCACTCCCCGGATTCGTCGAAACTAGTGCGTCATTAGGACACGTAGTGCACAAGGGAGTAAGCGCATGACTGTTGTTAGCCAAGAACGTGAGCAGATCGTTTCCACCGCAATTCGCGAGATCAGCCACATCGCAACGTTGCCCGAGATCACGATGCGAATCGTTGAGCTCGTCGAAGATCCAAAATCAACCGCCCAAGATCTGCACAAGGTCATCAGCAACGATCCCGCGCTCTGCTCGCGGATCTTGAAGGTTGTCAACAGCTCGTTCTATGGCCTTCCCGGACAGATCGGCTCCATCAATCGCGCCATCGTCATGCTCGGGCTCAACGCCGTCAAGAATATCGCAATTGCCGCCAGCCTTGCCAAGCTCTTCCGAGGTGGCGAACTCACTGCCAACTTCTCCGCACGCGACCTTTGGACACACTCAAACGCTACCGCCGCAGCATCCAAAGTCCTCGCCAACACTCTCAAGCTCGGTTTGTCCGACGAGGCCTTCCTCGCCGGCCTCATCCACGACATCGGCATCATGGTTGAGATGCAGTACGACCGCAACAAGCTCATCGAAGTTTTGCGTGGCGTCGGCACCGACGCCGCAGGCATCCCCGCAAACGACATGCTCGCACTCGAAGTCACCACCTTCGGCGCAACCCATCAGGAATTTGGCGCGGGCCTCTGCGAAAAATGGCGATTCCCCAAGAGCCTCGCATTTGTCTGTGGCCATCACCACAACCCGCTTGCATTGCCCGAAGAAAACCGCGTCTTGCCGATGGTTGTCTACGTCGCCGACCGAATCGCCGCAGACGTCGCGGGCGGCTTTCGCCACGACCTTCGCAACACCGAGATCGATCCGCAGATTCTGTCCACGCTCAAGCTCACCAACGAGAAGGTCAACGACATTCGCAACCAGCTCAAGAACAACCTCGCCGACCTGACCAGCATGCTCGGCTAACCCGCCGCACAATCTCGCTCGACATGCTTCGGCGACCCAACGTCAACTAGGTTTGCAGCTCGTGTCCAACACGGCTCACACCTCGCAACAGACTCTCTCTTTCTCCCTCTGGGCGGACATACGGGAACGTGTGTTCGCCTGTTTGCGTTGACGAAGGCTCTTAGGTGATCGAAACTCGAATCTCAAGGCAATCAATCTCTTCACTGAGAATCCGCCGAGCAACCAACGCCCCAACTGTAACGAATATAGAGTGTGCACACCAACGCTCACGTGGAGCCCTCGATGCCATCCAAGAACACAGGCGGCCAATTCACTCACACGCACGCTCACACGCCAGCCATAAGCGTACCGTACCTGCTCGCATGCCTTGCTTGCGCCGGACTGGTGGCTTCCTTTACGTGGGCTGATGAACCAAACCCGACAACACAACCTGCACTACCAGCACAGTTTGCACAACCAGCGCAGCCCGCGCAAGCATCACAGCCCGCACAGGCCACCGTCGCCGTTGCCGACTGGGTCGCCGCAGACGTGCTCGCGCTGATTGCTTCGATTCCTCAGAATCCAATTCCTACTCCCACTTCCAACCTATTGCCCCCAACTTCCCCCGCTACTACTTCACCAACCTCATCACCAACCTCATCACCAACCTCATCACCAACCAAAAGCACCGCCAAATCAATCTCGCTCGCCGCCCGAATCGTGCGCGTTGATCTAGGCTCGCAAGGCTTACCACTTACTGCTTCATCGCGTGCCGCACTTGATGCCGCTGGCGTTTTCGTCGCTACCAACGCACGACCCGACATCGCCGACGTCGCCCTTGAACTCACCTCCAACAAGCCTGTCTGGCTCGATGAATCTATCGCGCCGCAACTTCGCGTAAAACGTGCCGACAAATCTATCGAGCCTGCATATTGGCAAGATGCCGCCTTGCTCTCGCGCACGATTCTACTCGCCCGCAAAGCGCTCACCACCGCCGACCCAGCCAACGCCGACGCATACACGGCACAATCTCGCTTTGTCCGTGATCGATTCGTCGCGCTCAACGATGATCTTCTTCGCATCTACTCGCCCATTCCCAGGCAGTCGCGCGTGCTCATCGTCGGCGCCCAAGGCCTAGGCAATCTCGCACGTGGATACGAATTCAAGTTACTCATCGTTCCTAGCGAGTTTACTTCTAAAGATGGCTCCAAAGCGATGGACGACCTCGCGAGTCTGGTTGTTTCACAACAAATTCCCGCGGTATTTCCCGTTGACGCCGCACCAAACCCAGGCGTCGCCGAGCTTGTGTCCCGCGTGCAGCGCAAGGGCGACTCGATAGCAATCGCCCCGGCTCTTTACATCAACATGCCACTCGCAACCGTTACAAACGCGCCAGGCGCAGTCGAACGAACCCTGCGTCACAACGCCAACACTATCGCCGCAGCCCTCACGCCTAAAGCCTCGCTCTTCGTTAATCCAAATACTCGCCCAGCCGCGCCAGCTTCACCCAAGTAATCAAATCAGCAAAGCACTTCGGCGAGCACATCAATAACCACAACAGCAAGCAAATTCGTCCTTACGCCTTGGGAACTTCGCCACGCAGCGATGCCGCGATTGCGATTTCTTGAAGTCGTATGCTCGCGCGATCAAGCGCGTCTTTTGCCGAATGAAACGCCGACGCATCAACACTGCGCCAATCAACGCGCGCCCGATCAACAAAGTTCTTGACACGCGCCAAATGTTCATCAAGCTCGGCCTTGTACTCTGACTCAAGCCTCGTTCCCGCTTTCTCAACCCGCGCTATTCCTTCGCTGATCCACTTCATATCCAGCGTCGCGTTTGCGATCAGGTCAACCACACGATGCCGATTCATGTCCTCGCGCGCGTGCGTCAAGCTATCGCGCTCGATGCGTTCAACATCTTCGATCGACAACCCATGATTCGGCACAACCTGCAACCGCGCTCGCTTGCCGCTTCTCCGCTCAAGCGCAGACGCGGTCAGCACGCCATTGGCATCAACCAAGAATACAACCTCAACTTGCGGAATCCCCGCGGGCATAGGCGAGATCCCACGCAAGCGAAACTCACCTAGCTTTCGGCAGTCTTCCGCCATCTCGCGCTCTCCCTGATACACCGTTAATCGAATCGACGTCTGCCCATCCACGCTCGTCGAAAACATCTCCGTCGCCCGCGCTGGCACCGGGCTGTTCCGCAACACCAGCTTCGCAACCGCGCCGCCCATCGTCTCAATCCCCAGCGAAAGTGGGATCACATCGAGCAAAAGCGTCCCCTTTGCGCTCCCGCTCAACACCCCGGCTTGGACCGCCGCCCCAAGCGCAACAACAGTGTCAGGATCCAGCGCGGTATAAGGCTCAATCCCAAAGTGTGACGCAACTCGCGCCCGCACCAGCGGTATCCGCGTCGATCCACCCACCATTACCACAGCATCAAGCCCGTGCACCGATCCATCCGCACGCGTGAGCGCTAGCCTTGCGTCGCGCATCGCAGCCTCACAACATGCAATCGTGCGATCAACATACGACGCGATCATGCCTTCAAACTCATCACGCAGAAACACGCGGCGGTACACCATCGGCTCGCCGACTTGCTCACCATTTCCTACACGTGTTCCTAGTTCAATTGCCACCTCAGCGCGATCAAGCTCCGAGAGCGTGATCTTGATCTGTTCCGCAAGCGCGAGCAGCGAACGTCTTGCTTCAATTGGCAATAATTCCTCGGCAGCTGCGCCATCCGTCGAATTTGGCGTACTCGCCCCAACATCATCGCCCGCCAACATCGCGACAATCTCGCGCTTCATCGTCGCGACAAGCGCATAATCGAAATCATCACCGCCCAGCCGCGTATCGCCCGAGGTCGATAGCACCTGATACACCGCGCCGCCTGCGCGCGTTTGATTGCCATCCTCAACGCCCATATCCGGCAAATCGTTGGAAATAATGCGAAGAATCGACACGTCAAAGGTGCCGCCACCAAGATCAAAGACTGCCACTACACGTTCTGCATTCTTGTTACTCTCCGCGCCTCTTGCCGTGCCATTTGCCGCTGCACGCAGCCCGATGCCATACGCCAGCGCCGCCGCCGTCGGCTCAGGCACGATGCGAACCACATCAAGCCCCGCTAGCCTTCCCGCGATCCGAGTTGCCTGCCTT
Source organism: Phycisphaerales bacterium (assembly GCA_038240875.1). Classification (GTDB taxonomy): domain Bacteria; phylum Planctomycetota; class Phycisphaerae; order Phycisphaerales; family UBA1924; genus JBBRGG01. The sequence goes on from JBBRGG010000060.1 coordinate 12,019, forward strand.
TGCGCGTCGTCAAAGTACGCTGGCACCGTGATCACCGCCTTGCGCACGCTCCGCCCCAGCGCCCGCTCAGCCTGCGCTTTCAACGCCCTCAACACCTCGGCGGAAACTTCCTCAGGCGACACTACTCGTTCCGCACTCGCCCCGCTCGCAGGAATCACAACCCGAGCCGTGTCCCGCTCACCCGCTTCAACTCGATACGTCAAAAACGCGAGATCATTCGCCGCATCCGCCACACTACGGCCCATCAGCCGCTTCACGCTACTGATCGTCGTCGCTGGGAATTCCGGCGCGCGAACCTTTGCATCTTCACCGACAATCGTCCCGCCCGTTTCATACCGCACCACGCTCGGCAACAACATCCGCCCCTGCGCATCAGGCAAAATCCTTGGCATGCCTTCTGCGAAGATCGCCACCAGGCTGTTGGTCGTCCCAAGATCGATGCCGACGATCACCTCAGATAACGGCTCAGATTGCGGCTCGGCTAGCGAGTTGGCCTGCGAGTTGGCATTCTTCGTGGTTGGTTGCTGTGCGTCATCCATGGACTACAACACTACGCGCGAAACCGAACCCGCCCCACGCCGCCCCACGCCGCCCCACGCCGCCCCGCCGCCGCTCCATTTCGCGAACTCGAATCCGACTTAATATCCAGACTGTCTTGGATACCTTCACTCTCCGAGAGACAGGCTTTGCATACTTTCTTTGCTCAACTACGCCCGTCTTTATGTGTGATTCGTATATTTCATTTACAATCAAGGCTTAGTTACTATCGGTGGCAGCAACTGGTCCTCGGGCGACGCCGCCGGGCTCGTAGCGGGATTCGTCGCCGGACTCGTTGGCAGGTTCTCGGCCGGGCTCGTCGCAGGAACCGTTGGTAGGTTCGGCTGCACACCCACAGGCATTACCGGCTCCTTTGCCGAAGTACTAGCTGGAGTGCCACTTGGTGCCGCGACAGGCAATCTTGGACCATGCGTCGGCGAAGGCGTCAGCACATCCTCCATCGTCGGCGTCAACTGCTTTCCCTTAAACGCGTTCACCCGAAACACCCAAGGCGTCAACCTTGCGTTCAACTTCGCAACTTCCGCCGACGCCTTTTCAACCGCAATAATACGTACCAGATCGGTCTCGACTCGAGCTAAATTCGCGCCAGCGCCCGACTTGTTTCCCACTCCTTCAAGCTCATTGCCCGCAACCTCAGGCAACGGCTCATCAATCGAAATCTCACCCTGCGCATTCGCAGCCGGCGCACTCAAAGCCGGCTCTTTCAAAGCCGGCTCATTCAAAGCTGGCCCAGTGGTTGTCAAACTCGTCGACACTGTTCTCGTCGTCGCCAAGCCGCCCACACCCGGATCGAGAAACTCTGATTCAACAAACGCATCAAACGCGACCCACCACTCGCGATCATTCTGGCTCGAATCACTGTTTGGATCCGCCACAGAATCCGAAGCAGCATCAGTCGCCGTTTCAGACGCTGGCTTGCCGCCTGTCGCACCTGTAGCAATACTCACAACTCGCGCGCGAATCACCACATGATCAAACGTCGTCATCGTGTACGTGGTTGCATCAGCAAAGTCGATCGCCTTGTCGGCGTCGCCAACCCCATCCTTCGCCTCATCTTTCTTCACACGCCGCACATCTTCGAGCGTCACAAAGCTCAGCGCGCTACCGATCCGCGATAACTCGGTTTCATCCTTGACCGTTCTGCCACCTTGCGCGTTCTCAACCACGAAGACTGCCTCTTTCGCGCTCGCGCGCGAGAGCACCAGTGCCTCACTCAACAAAACCCCACTCGCCGAAGATGTGCTATTTTGCGTACGAATCTCAACCTTGCGAATCCGCGCACCAGCCAAATCAAGTACCGTTCGATCAACCCAAGACGTTGGCCTCGAATCAACCGGGAACCGACCCGACACAACATACGACTGTGCCTCGCCCGCGCGCCGAACAAAGCGTGCAAACTCGCCTCCCACACCACCACCCACGCCACTCCCACCAGCCGCCCCAGCAGCAGCCCCAGCAGCAGCCCCAGCAGCCGAAGTTGAGTTGCCCACGATCAACCCTGCGAGTACGTTCCCCTTCATATCCAACGCTTCCAACATCACACTCGTGGCTTCCGCCGAAGCCGGGTCTTCAACGCCGATGGCTTGATATCGCGCAGATATCGCTGTCTTTTGACCAAGCACTTTCGCATCAACCAGCGACCGAAACGTGTCGCGAACGCGATCTAGATTCGCCGGATATCCACCGAGTGTTTCCACTTGCCAGCCTCGTTCGCCATCTCTATCCACTTTGGTTTTCGCACCGCCTTCACCCCCGCCCTCACCCACGCCTTCACCCCTGCCTTCACCCTCATGCACATCTGCATTTGCCGCATTTCTGCGCACCAACGCAACCATCTCCCCTTGCGTAAACCGTAACGCCACCACCTCCGCAGCTCGACCACGCAGCCCAGGAAACACATACGCACCAATCTCCAGCGGCCCAGAATAAACCTGAGTGCCACCACCCTCAACTCCACCCGAAATACCACCCAAAGCCGAACCAGAATTCTCGCCCGACTTATTCATCTTCGCTTGGCTACCCGCGCTCGTGCCCGAACCCGCACGTGCACCATCGCTCGAACCCGCGCTCGTACCTTGCTTTGCTTGCAAATTGCCTTGCGTTTTAGAACCCCGCGGCGTCGTCACAAAGTACCCAAGCACCAGCACGATCGCCGTCGCGCCCGCGAGCAACATCAATGTTCTAGGGTTCATCGCTGGCCTCCATCGGCCGTCCCACCCTCGCGCGCCTCATCTGGCCCGCCATTTAGCCCGCCGTTTAGCCCAAGAGCCCCCGCCCGCGCCGCAACAATCGCCGCGACCGAACGCCTTCTTGCCGCGTCGCGCCGACGAGCCGCGCGTATTCCCGCCACCGCGAGCCCGCCCACCGCAACTAGTCCTGGCGCAAGAGCTGTATTAATCAACAACAACTGCCGCCCCAGCGTTTCGACGTCTGTCTTCAAGTTCAACCGTACCTGCCGCAGCTCGCGACGAGTCTTGAGTGCCTCTTCTCGCACCGTATCCAATTCTCTTTGAACCTCAGGCGTCATCACCAGGTCCTTCGTCGAATCGCTCTGCAACTGCGTGATGCGTTCTTCCGCCTGGCCCAGCTTTGCTTCGAGCAACTGCTGTTCCGCAAGAAACCGCTCGTCGGCACGCTTGCGCATCGCATCCACCCGCGTAAATGGACGGCTAGCCTCTTGTCTTGCGCGAATCTTGATAAGGTCCGACGAGCCCGCCAAACTATCAATCGCGTTGGCAATAAAGTCCGCGTTGTCCGCAAGCTTGCGAATGACCGGGAACGTTCCAATCATCCGCTGCTCTTGCATCCAGAGCCCGTCGGAAGCCAAATCCGCATCCGCAACCACCACCAACATCGCGCCCTCGTTCGCCTTCGCAGGTACGCCATCACCCACAACCCCAACCCCATCCCCAACTTCACCCCCAACACCAAAAGCTGACGTAAACGAGCCAGTCAACCGCGCCGCAAACGTCAACCTCGCATCCCCCCACACAAACC
>JBBRGG010000061.1:0-15542 GCA_038240875.1 Phycisphaerales bacterium
CCGACAGGCACCAACTGAACAATGCGATCAAAGAGCACGTTCGGCAACCCATTGGCCGCAAAGCCTGCCGTCTCGCCGCCACGGTTGATACTCCACACATACGACGAATTTGCCCTAGTGCCGATGTTCCTCGCCGAAGTCGATGTAAACGTAAATAGATCTGTCAAAGTGTCAAAATCACCTTGGCCAGCAACACACCCAAATCTGGATTCGCAGCCGACGTAAATCCATTGATCAAATGCCCGCCCGATCAACGGTCTGCGTCGCAGACGCCGTCGACACGCTCGCGAAAACAAAAAACAGCGTACCAATCAAGGTAGCACTTCGCGTCTGGTTTCCATTTATCGTGTTCAGGCTATTGCAGTTCCAAAGTGGCACGAGCCACCAATACACGCCGTCCGCCTCTTGGCTTGACGTGCCGAACCACTGTTCCACGAAATACCACAAGTAGCCGAGCACTTCCCTCCACGCGCTCGACCTCTCTCCTCGTTCTACGAATATGCGCTGCCGAATCGTCGATTGCTGGCATAACAAATCACGCGCGCCTGTCACGCGCGAATCGCGTGCATCAACAACGCACCACTCAAGCACCACTCAAGCACCACTCAAACACCACTCAAACACCACTCAAACACCACTCAAACCAAGATATCTTCGATCCGCGCGACCAGTACACTATTTCGCCGCTCCCGCAGCCCAACTAATTCATACATCGCTCGCGCCCGCACATTCTTTGGCGAAACCTCCAGCCACACCGCCACCGCATCAAAGGGCTTGGTCCGCTTCAAATATGCAAACATCTCGCGCCCAATCCCCCGCCCTCGCGCGTCAGGCTTCACATACATCTCATCAAGAAACGCGATCACCCCGCCAAACTCATTGCTCCAATAAGGCACAACCAACGCATACCCAACCAAATCCTCTCTATGAAGAAACAACTCCACCCGCCCCCGCTCTGGCTGCGTCAAAAAAGCCTGAATAGTCGCCGGAAACTTCGCTTCATCCACCTTCGATGCGGCTTCATCCTCCGCATACAACCTGCGCATCATCTCAATCACGCCCGCCACATACCGCTCCGCGTCCGCACCTGCACGCAGCACCCGATACTCACATCCACCCATCATCGCCTCCATCCATCTACAGCATTACCGCCTCACGAACGCCATTCGACCACCGTCGGCTCCGCACCCCAAAAACTTGATCCCAAATTGCTTGGCTATCCGCTCCAGGTCTGCACTAGAAAGCTCTTCCCTTCGCGATCTCAACGCTTCTATCTCATCAAAGAAACCTTCCAAATCGCTCGGCAAAAGATCACGATTGTCTTGCCCGCTCCACTAGACCCAGGCTTGATGAAACGAATCGTGTGTGGCTCGCATCCAGGTATTTGCACCACCGCACCAGGCCCGGCTTCATGTGCGACGCCTTCATTGATCAGTTCAAACGTACCTTCTTCTATCACAAAAGTTTCATCCGCCACATGCTTGTGATAAGGCGGCGCCGCCACGATCGCGTCGGCAATCACTACCGCGCGCTAGCCGCGCGACTGCGCAGCCGTCAACACTTCCCAATATCCGCTGGAATCACAATCGGTTTCATGCGAAGATCGTAGTTCGATAGTGTGCATGCGCCCCAGCACGTGCATCGCGCCAACTCAATGCCCAGCCAAAGGCACACCCGCGCCCGCATCCGCGCGAACTCCCATGCAAACTCCAGTCTTCAACGCAAAGTCTTCTTGATATAAAGGCATGTCTGCCCGCACATCCCGCACCAACGCGGCCCCGATCACCCGATTCAACTCAAATGGCAACAACCCGGTCCCAGGCCTCTTGAACGTCACGTCCTCGTGGCCAACCACGTGCCCCGCCCGCATGTTCCGCCTGGCGACCAAGCTCTGCCGAGAAACCTTACGCACATCTTCTTCGATCGCTAGAACAACCTTCTCCTTTGCAACATGGCTTATCCGATCCAACAGCTCACGCAGCGTCGGCCCCACCATGCCCTTCCCCGAATCCATCAGCATCCGCCACGCACCCCGCGCTTGATTGGTATACCGCGCAAACCCCTCCGGCCCCAGCGAAGCGCGATGATCAGGCCCCACACGCGAAGAGTTGTCCGTAAAGTGTTTCTCTAAGATCGCAGCCCCACACACCACGGCGAGCGCGCCCGTCTCTTCGCCTTCTGTATGATCGCTGTACCCAACCGGACCCGCGAACAAATCGCGCAGCGCACGCACCCCGCCTAGTCCCGCATGCTCCATCGGCGTTGGATAGCAGCTCACGCACTGCAACACCGCCAACTTCGCCGCAATCGGTTTGAGCCAGTGCAGCGCCCGCGATACTTCGTCGAGCGTCGCAGCACCCGTGCTCAATATCAATGGCTTGCCCGTTGCAGCCAGCGCTTCGAGCAAAGGCTTATGCACGATGTCCGGGCTCGCCGTCTTATACGCGTCAAAGGCTTGAGGCGCGCGCTGCGCAACGCCCACAAGTTCTGCCGAGAACACACTCACAATCACATGCACGCCCCGCGCCTTGGCGAGCTTCACCGCTGGCGCAAGCTGTTCAACCGACAACTGCAATCTACGCAGCATCTCGCGCGGGTCATGCTCCCCGGCATCTCGCTGATACGCCGCCAGCACGCTCGCCTCGCTCATCAACTTATCCGCCTCAAACAACTGAAACTTGACCGCATCCGCACCCGCATTGGCCGCCAAACGCGTGAGCTCGACCGCACGATCCGCATCCCCATCATGGTTCACGCCGATCTCCGCGATCACATAAGGCTCATGCGAAGGCCCAATCTCTCGTGTTCCAATCCGCATCGCCTTAACTCCTTTCCTTCAACGAAACTAGCTCTTCCGAATTGTAACTCGCGCTCACACTCGCGCTCGCCTTGGACTTTCTTTGTATTCCCGAATGCCTTATGCCTTATGCCCGCCTTTACTTCACATCATTTACTCAACATCGCCTCGGCGACCAACACATCAATCTCCGCATCAATATCAACAACGCTTCCCTCAGCGTTCACTACGCCCCTCCGATCCTTCCCAAAGAATGTGTGTGGGCCACCTGCCTCACCACCTGCCACGCGCCCAAAGAGCGCACGCCGAGTCATTACCGCGACCGCTCCATCAGGCACCAACGCTCGAGGCAAATCCTGCCTGCGGTACACCCCGTGAAACAACTCGCCGTCGTCCCACGCCGCAACCTGGCCCGAAGTTTCATCCACCTTCACCATCCACCAAGGGTGCATCTTTCCCACCGGCTGATACGTCTGCACCGAATCCGCACCCGTCTCCCACAGCAGTTCAATCGCGCGCGCGATGCACCCACGAGGCCGCACCGGTACATTCGCATACAGCATTACCACCGGCGCATCATCGTCGTAATCATCTCCGCCCGTCTTGCCTGCGCCCGTCTTGCCTGCGCCCGTCTTGCCTGCGCCTGCCTTCGCACCGTCAAGCACTTCGATCGCGTGCCTCAGCGCATCATCCACTCGCGCCGAATCTGTCGCGAGTGACGCAGGCCTTTGGATTACCCGCACACCAAATCCACGTACGATGGTTAGCAACGCCACGTCATCGCTCGATACGCAAATTTCCCCAACGTGTCCGCTCGCCCGCGCTTCCATCGCCGCCCGCACGCTCCACACAACGCAAGGCTGCCCCGCAATCACCCGTACATTCTTCCCTAGTACACCCTTACTTCCACCCCGCCCCAAAATCACAACGTCCGCAGGCGTGCGCATCATTCGCGTACCCCTCTGCTTAACTCCATGCTGCTTTCTTGACCACCTGCGCCCCCACCTGCGCCCGCCACCGACGTGCCGTCGCTAGCTATCGCATCGCTTTGCTCTGCTAGCGCAATCCGCATCGTGATTGCGTTCAATCGATCCAGCGCCGCCGGTGGCACCGGGATCGGCCCGATCCGCCCCACTTTCGATGTACCAAGTTCGTGCGCACGAATCGGGTCGATCACACACGCCCCGCACGCGAGCAGCCCTGCATCAAACACGCCTTCGATCTCATCGCGCACCGCATCGCACCGCGTGATCCGGGGCACGATCCAAGGCTTGGGTAACCCTCCACTTTCGTCCCAGGCCTTTCGGCTCGCCGCGATGAGCACATCCAGGCCCGCGCGACTTGCATCAAACCCATCAAACCCCGCCACCGCGTGATACGTCTCTTTCTTCGCCGCAACCACATCGACCGAAATCACATCTGGTTGCGCCGCAAGGATCGCCATCGCCTCTTCAACCCCGCCTTGTAACGTTGTGCGCACATGCACGCACCTTGGGCGCAATCCTCGCGCGTGCGCAACCAACCCAGCCCACGCCTGTGCGCTCTGAATTTCGCGTGACTCGTCTGTCTCGTCAGACTTGTTAGCCTGGCTCATTTGGCATATTTCAATTGTCACCGTAAGCACATCGCCATGTGCCACCGCGTCTGCTAGTCGCTTGTGCTGACCCTGCGACATTAACTTATCCAAACCTGTCTTGTCCAACCTCGCGTCTTCACCAAGCACGATCTCCACATGCTCAACTGGGTACTCGTTGAGCGTAAACACATGCGATTCAAGCACATCGGCATCGACCCAGCCATGCCCGTGCCCGTGCGCGATCATCCACTGTGAAATCACTTCGCGGCCGCTTCGCGTGTCGGCGATCAATCGCACGCCACAATCTCGCAAGCTCGGCGGCACGCCCACGCACACGCCCTTGGTAATCGCGTCAGGCTTGGGAGCCATGGGCAAATAGCCCAGCATGCCACCAACTGTTGCCAATGGACCCGTCGCCTTTACCAAATCCGCCAACACTTCGCGAGTAAAGAGTACCGGCGCAACCCCAGGCGGGGCCTGCGAGAAGCACATGGGGTGCCCTTGCGGGTTCTCGGCGTGCCTTGCCACCATCGCGTCTATCAGCTTGGGCTCGATCAAGCACCAATCCCATCCCAGCACGATGGCTACCTCGTTTGATGTGCTTGCATCTTTGTTTGCTTCCTTGTTTGCTTCCTTGTTTGCTTCTTGGGCGGCGTCCATCGCTTTGAGCAATTCATGAGCGAGCAAGACCTCGTCGCACGCCGAAGTCGCCGCGATCCCGCCACGCCAACAGCGCGAAGCCGCGGCACGAGCCGTCGCGATGCGCCCAAGTCGTGCGCACGCCTTTGACCCATCCACTTCAATCACGCGCGTTGCCAGCGGCAGTATCCCCAAGGCTTGTACCTCGGTTTGTGCGCACAACACGCGCTGGTTCGCTTTCGCCACATCATCGGTGAATATCCAAACTTCGCGAAGAGACTTGGCTTTACTTAAGCGTGCAAGCGTGACGCCAAAGAGGCTTATACCAAAGAGGCTTCCGCCATTGACTTGCTGATGAGTTGGCGGTTTCGCAGGCGTAGGTTGCTCTAGCCCTGCTTGCAACTCAGTCCTTGCATCAAGTTTGATCATCGTCACAGCGGCGACCGCCCGGATCGACGCTAGCACAGACGCACGCGTCTGGCCCACTTCCATAGGTGCTGCAAGATCGCGCGTGATCTTGGGGCCGCTATGTATTGTCCTGATCGAATCATCAAGCAATTCGCCAGCACGATGCGCCGCTTCGCCAAGCCACTTGACATTCATCTGATCGCGCTCGATCTGGAGCCTTTGGCGTTCCAAAGGCGACTTGCTCGCGTCGTTAGCAATGAGTCGGTCGGCCTTAAACCGCTTTAATTGCCCGGTCTGATTCAGATATTGCGCTAGCGCGTGCCCGGTATTGGGCCTGGCGATGTTCTTTGAGGCTTGCTGCGCGCGCACGATCAAGGTATTCACGCGCATTTGATCGTCGTGGTGCAGGAGCATTTCATCAAGAATCGCATGGGTAGCCTCGCACGCGCGAGCGACTTCACCCAATTCGCGGCGCACCGCGCGGACCCGCGATTCCACTTTGACCAAGTGGCGCGATTTGGTTGCAGGATCGGGCGTTTGGACCACGCCAAAGTCGCTTGGAACATGTGCCGAGTTACTGTTGGTGTGCGCACGAATCGCGTCGGCAAGCGACAACACAATGGTGTTTGATTTCACGGCCCCGCCTTCGGACGCGTCGATCACGCGCAAGCCTTTGCGCGTATCAGCGAGAAATTCGCGCTCGAATTGTACGAGGTAGGTGTGCATTTGTTCGTCGGTGTAGACCTCGCCGCCGCCGACGGCGTGGGTTCGGCGAAGGTGCGCACGCATGCGGACGATGCGCTGCCATTCGAGCATTTCAAGCGTGTTAAACGCGTTAAGTTCGCCGGACCAGACACGATGGATCGCGGCGTGATGGCCATAATATTGCCCATCGGTAAATGCCAGGTCCTGCCCTACCAAGATGACCGGATCGCAGCCGATGAAGCGGGCAAGTGCGTAGGCAAGATGGGCAACAGTTGCGCCAGGCGGGATGCTGCCCATTACGCGGGCGAGGCCGTTTGGAGTTGTGACATGGGTTGAGACGTGCGAACCATCTTGGATTGTTTCCCAGCCAAGAATTGCGTCGAGCACGTCGTCGGCGGCGAAGCGGACTGCTCCGGGAAATGCTTCGAGGATCGCCGGGTTGCACTTGGGCTCGACCACGAGGGTGATACCTTCGACATCGCGTGTCGAGAGATTCTCATAGAATCGGCGAGAGATTTCGTGATAATCGAGCGCGACGACAAAGTGTGGCTTGATGCCGCGCGAGAGGAGCGTGCCGAGCACGGTTTGCGTCGCGATCAGGATCGCCCGCTCGCGCGTGGATGGATCGGCGAGAGTGTCGAGAGCGCGATCAAGGCTTGGGCCAGCGGAGATCACAATCCCGGGAACGCCAACGCCTCCCAGCTTTGGCGCGGTATTGCGCAGGTCTTCGATGCCTGGAGAGGTTGCGTACCACGAAACGTTTTGCACGAGGTTTCGGATCGTGGTTTCGACTTGCACGAGGGTAGTGATGACTTGCGTTCGAACAGCGCTGACAACGCGCGAAAGCGTGCTCGCGAACGCGCTGCTGCGCGAACCAAGTCGGACCAGGCTCGCGGGGTGATCGATGATGCGGGTGCCGGTGGCGATCAAGCCTTCGCAGCGATCAAGGACCGATGCGAGTGCGCCGGGCTCATCTTCACAGACGATTCGGATCGAGCCAGAGGCGAGGACATCAACCAAATCATGACGGCCTAGCACCGCGCGAAGCAAGTCGAGATCGGGCTCGAAAACGACGATGACGGCACGGCCTTTGATCTGTTGGATAAGTGCGCGGATGTGGTGCCCGAGCCCAAAGCCCATGACGACAAGGACGGCTTCGCTGGTGAGCGTGAGCGAACTGGCCCAGCGCTTGGCTTCATCGATGGGCGCGCGTGCGCTAGCGAGGCGGCGCGGAATGGCGAGGTGATTGTGTGCTGGTGATTGTTCGCGCCAGGTGCCGGTGAGCCCGCCATCGGATGCGATGTCGAAGTGGGTTAGGGCTTGGGTTGAGTTGGCCTGCTGGTTGGCCTGCTGGTTGGCCTGCTGGTTTGGATCTGTGCCAAGAAGCTCAGCAACGCGCGGTGAGAAGATGGCGAGGGTGGCGAGATTGCGCTGGTAGATTGAATGCGAGACATCGACTAAGCAACGAGGCGAGCCGGGCGTGCCGCTATGAGCGAGTGAGTTGGCAAGTGAGTTGGCAAGCGATTCGGAAATGAAATCAGGGTTTGCATCAGAAGTGGCATCACCTGGGCCACGCGCCAGAGCCGAGGCGCCTAGGGCATCAGAGGGAATGCCGATGTGTGTATTGGTGGCCTTGCCGATTGGCTTGCTCGTGACAGCGAGCTTTGGTGTATAGCCATCGGGCACGATTGCTGCTCCTATGCGAGATCGCTGTACGTGTAAAAGCTGAACCAAACTTGCGAGGTCACTCTTTGCACGTTCGTGGCGACGCGCGCAGGGCTTCCTCGCAGGCAGATGCCTAGGGTCATGAGATCGGCCCGAAACCTTGGTTTGCTCGAATCATGCCTGTTCAATCCGACCTGTTCACCAAATGGCGATCTCGAAGAGGTACCTATGCACGGTCCATTGTTCAGCAGCATGCTTGCACAAGGCGGCACCAACCCGATGTCATTGTTGACGGTGGCGGACCCGCCGCCTTTGGATGGAGCACCGCTCTTTCAGCGGTTGCTCTTTGAGAACCCGCTAGCATTAACGCTGGCATTGTCGGTGCTGGGCGTAGTGCTGTACGTGGTATTTAACTCCAAGGGCCGGTACAAGCTGGGGCTGTTGCTCGCGGGGGCGTGCATTATTGTTTCGGGCATGACGTGGATTTTTGCCGGGTTGGTCGTAACGAATCATGAGAAGATGCGAGAGTCGGTGCGAGAGCTTGTCCGTGGAGTAGCGCAAGCGGACTTGGCCACACTGGAAACGGCCCTTGGACCTGACGCACGCCTGACAGGGGTGCCGACGTTGTCAGATCTGGGACGAAGCGACATACTCGCCGTGGTGCGGCAGCAATTGAAACCCGGAGCAACGTTTGAGGTGAAGGATTACGCCATTTTAGAGGAGCAAACTACGATTGATGGCCCAAATACAGGGCGAGTTCAGGTCAAGGTTCGTGTTATTCCCAAGCAATGGAACTTTCCCAATCTGTCGTGGTGGTCGATTGGACTTAGAAGTGATGACAATGAACGTTGGAACGTTTATTCGATCAAATTACTAGGAATGAGTGGGAATTGATTCAATTAATGCCATACTGTCGTTTATACGACAATTACCAAAACAGGTAGGTTCGATAAGGATCCAAATGCGTGCAAGGCTAAGCCTGTTTAGGTATCTGTTCACGATAGCAAAGGCACCCAATGCATCAGGACCGCCAAGAATCACGATCGTTGTTGGGTGCGGAGAGCAAACTTCACGTTGATACTGAGAGTGTTGGTACGCGGGTTGGCGGAGTTGAGATTCGCGCCTCGGCGGCATCATCACTTCGAGCCGAGTTGCGCAAGCACGGGCCCTTTGAGTCTGCGGCACAAGAAGCCTTCTTGAACGTGGTGCGGACGGCTTCGATCCTAGAGCTTCCTATTGAACGCTTGCTGCGCGATCATGGATTGTCGAGTGCGACGTATAATGCGTTGCGGATTTTGCGCGGTGCGGGAGAGACAGGTCGGGTTTGCCATGAGATTGGGACGCATCTGGTGGCGGGCGTGCCAGACGTGACGCGGCTGATTGATCGCTTGGAGAAGCAGGGTCTGGTGGAGCGCAAGCGTCGCGATTCGGATCGCAGGCTTGTCCGGGTGATGATTACGCAAACGGGCCTGAATCTTTTAGTCAAACTAGATGAGCCGATGCGCGCGGAGCACTTAAAGCAGCTTTCGCACATGAGCGATCACGAGCTTGCGGAGCTGTCGAAGTTGTTGGCGCGGGCGCGGGAGCCTTATATCAACTTGCCTTTGTCTGGCGATTAAACTTTGTTGAAAGTTTGAGCGCGACCACTCGCTAGGTAAGCCTGTCGCGATGTCGCAAGCCGAAACAAAGCCCGCGACGGAAACGCCTGGGAAGCCTGATCGCGATACCTTCGAGCTGTTTGAGGCGTGGGTTGCGAAAGCTTCGACGCGCTGGGTGCGCGAGAAGGTGTAAGACGAATTCGCAATGAAAAACATTTGAAATAATGGAGAGAACGTAGAGCGCGCAGCACTTCTTGCAGAGAGTGATTACCCAAGGCGAAGCAAAGCCAGCATCAGGATTGAGACGATCCTGATGGCACGTGAAAGCAAAGACACGGCGAAGACATTCTCTTGGAGAGAGAGAGTACTAAAGGCACGCCTGAGTTTCAGTAACGATTCGATTTAGATATCGGTAGCGATAGCGTCGGAGGCTTTCGCCAGCGCGAAATCCTTCTGGGTTATGCCATTGGCGTCGTGCGTCGAGAGGGTCATGGTGACGCGGCTGTATCGGATGAGCATGTCGGGGTGGTGCTGCACGCGCTCAGCTTCGACGGCGACTGCGTTAACGAAACGTATCGACACGAGAAAGTCTTTGAAGACGTAGGTTCGCTGGATAGTGTCGGCGACGTGCGACCACTCTGGAAGCGCTCTGAGTGCGGCCTCGATCTGGTCGTCGCTCAACTTGGTGAGAGAAGAAGCTGGAGTGGTTTTGGGCTTAGCCATAAGAGGTTCTCGTTGGTGAAGGATGGAATTGCGAAGCGAAATTCGGAGAGGGCCAACTGGTAGCCAGCGAAGACCGCAGCGGGAAACAGAATCATGCGGGGCGATAGCGTCGGATGCAGAGGGTGTCGTTCTGGCCACCAAAGCCGAAGGAATTAGAGAGGCATGTGTCGATGCCGCCCAAGGGGTTGAGGTCGCGTGCGACGTTTGGGACGTAATCAAGGTCGCACTCGGGGTCGGGCGAAGCAAGGTTCATTGTTGGCGGGACAAAGCCGGTTTTGATGGCTTGTACGCACGTGATGAGTTCGACGGCGCCAGCGGCCTGAATCAAGTGGCCAAGCATGCTCTTGACGCTGCTGAAAGGGATGCGGCGCGCGAGAGGGCCAAAGAGACCTTTGACGGCGGCGGTTTCGATGCGGTCGTTTTCTTTGGTGCCGGTGCCGTGGGCGGAAATGTAGTGGATTGCGGGGCGGCCTTCGGGGCTGACATCACGTGGCGAGATACTCGCTTGTTCACAGGCTTTTTTCATGGCGAGCTGAGCGCCCCGGCCTTCGGGCTGGATATCGGTGATTCGGAAAGCATCGGCGGAGGAACCAAAGCCAGCGACGAGCGCGATGGGGGTTGCGCCGCGGCGAAGGGCGTGCTCTTCTTCTTCGAGAACGAGGATGCCTGCGCCTTCGCCCATAACGAAGCCTTCGCGGGTTGAGTCAAAGGGGCGGGCGGCGGTGGTGGGCGTGTCGCGACGGGTGGACATGGCGGTGAGGCGGATGAAACCGGTCATGCCCAAAGGGTGGATCATGCTGTGGCTGCCGCCAGCGAACATGAGGTCGGCGTCGCCACGGCGGATGATCTCAAAGGCTTCGCCGACGGCTTGGGTGCTGGCGGCGCAGGCGGTCATGCAGTTGAAAGCCGGGCCTTGGCACTGGAAGCGAGTGGCAAGGTGAGCGAGGGGAATGTTGGGCTCTTGCTCGAGCTCGCCACGGACGGTCATACAGGCGAGAGCTTCCTTTGCCCAGGCAACGTCGTCAATTGAGCCATCGCGCCAAGAGGCGATGTTGACGCGGACAAAGTTGTCGAAATCGAGGGAGCCTTCGCCCGCGCCTAAGTATGCGCCCATGCGCGAGCCGTTAAACTGTGCGAATCGATCAAGGCCGGCTTGCTGCCAGGCTTTGGTTGCGGCGGCGATTGCAAACTGAGTGTTGAGCCCGGCGCCGTCGTGCAACTGTGGGTTCTTCGCATGATCTGCGAGAGAAAAACCCTTGACTTCTGCGGCGAAATTGGTAGAAGACGTCGAAGCGTCGTAGCGTGTGACAGGGCCGATGGCGCTGTCGCCACGAAGCAGGCTTGCCCAGACGGCGTCGATGTCGCACCCCAGCGGCGTGACCAGGCCCATCCCCGTGATGACGACGCGACGACTCATGTACATCCTGTGTGCGGGTGTGAATGCGGAAGCGCAACTGACCAAGAAAGGCCGACGCGAGCCCGGGTAAGGCTCGCGTGGCGAGGGCGTGTTCGGTTAATTACTGGGCGTCGTAGTCGTGAACCTGAGCGCCTTCTTCGTCGGCGTGTTCGCCGCTGATTCCACGCTCGGCGTTAATCTTTTCGATGTTGAGGACGCGGACGAGGCCGTCTTTGAGACGACGCTCGGCGAAGTTGATGATGAGCCCTAGGTCGAGGTTAGCGGCTTTGAGCTGGCCCCGAAGTGCGAGGCGTTCAAGGGTGCCGATTTCGCCTGGGCGGGCGAGGATTTCGACAAGAAACTTATTGTCGATGTAGAGGTCGGAAGCGACTTCGCCAACCTTTTTGTCGTGGTACTTGACCTCGAAGGTTTGGCCGATGCCGAAGCCCAAGCCTTGGCCATCGAGCTCGGCGCGAAGGGCGTTGCGATAAACCGAGGCATCAAAGCCGGGTCCTAAGGCCTTGTGAACTTCGATGGCTGCACCGATGACTTTGCGGCTGGACTCGGTGAGTTCGGGGGGAAGTTCGGAGAGGGGGATGCCGCGTCGCTCGCGGTAATCGCCACCACGCCCGCCGCCCCCACCACCACCGCCACCGCCACGACTATCACCGCGACCGCCGCCACGGTTGTCGCCTCGATTGTCATATCCGCCGCGGTTGCCGCCGCCGCCACCGCCACCACCACCACCACTATTACCACTATTACCACCGCCGCCACGATTGTCGTAGCCGCCACGGTTTCCGCCACCGCCATATTCACCACGGTTGCCGTATTCGCTCACTTTGAGGACTCCTGATCAAGACAAGTAGGGGAAGGAGGTTGTGCACACCATTGGACCGTCGCTCTTCCCAACGCTGCGGTGGTGTGTGTTGCAGGACTTTATCTCGCTCGACGCGGGCGAGAAGAATGATTGGGCGTAAAGGATCGGATGACTTAAGGAGAAAGCGGGTTGTTGAAACTGAGAATGGTTTATGCGGATGCAGGATTGTGGTGAGGCAAGATGTGGCTTTGATCGGTGCAGGGCGAAGTTGAGGATCAAGAAGCACGAAGAACAATTGCGGCGTTTTGTCCGCCTTGTGAGGTGGAGCAAACTAAGGCGGCACGCAGGCGTGCCGACGATTTGGTTGGTCGCGGTGAGCGATTGAGAGGCGGGCCTTTGAATGTAGACGCGTTATTTTCAGGCCAGAATTGCGGAAGTACGGGCAAGGTTTGATCGCGCAAGCAACGTGCGGCTACGGCTATTTGCAGCCCGCCATTGGACGCGGAGCAATCGCCGATGAAAGGCACCAAAGGCATCAAGGCGGCGCGACCGGCGGCATCCCCGAGAGATTGGTGCAGTGCCAACGCCTCGCCCATATCAAGCGCGAGATCGCAGCAGCCTTGCGGGATGATGAGGTCTATTTCATCTGGAGTGATGCCTGCGGTTTTTTTTGCATCGGCGAGTGCGGCGGCGATGGCTTGGGCGAGCCCGCGATTTACACTTGGAAAGTCGTTGCGAAGAGGGGGGATACAGGGCGCGGGTGATTGCGAAGCACCAAAGCCGACGAGGCTGGCGTATGGCTTTGCGCCGCGTTTGGCAGCGGTGGATGATGATTCGATGATGACGAGCCCGCCAGCTTCGCCTGGGATGGAGCCTGAGCTTGCGCTGGAGAAGGGCACGATGGGCCATTGACCAGGCGCGATTTCATGGATGCGTGCCAAACGGCCCGCAAGGGTCATGCGAAGCAGGCCCATAAGGTTCAGTTTGCTTTCGGCGCCACCAGAGAAGCACGCGTCGGCGTCGCCTCGTTCGATGACGCGCATCGATTCGCCGATAGAAAGCAGGCCACTGGCTTCAGCGCAGGTGATGGTGTTGGATGGGCCTTCGGCGCCGTGGATGATGGTTACATGACAGGCGAGCATGTTGGGCAGGTATTTGAGCATCCACAATGGCTGGAGATTTCCCATGCCGCCGCGGGCGGGAGATTGAGAATCATTGCTCGCGGGGATGGTGCCCCAGGCTTTGAGATCAAAGGCGCCTTTGGTTGTGGAAGTGACGAGCGCGCTGGTGAGCTCGAGGGTTTCGGCGGCGATTAAACCGGCACCGATTTGGCACCCAAGGCGATCGGGGGAGTAGGTCGGGGTGAAGGTAGCAGAAGCCGAATCATCGGCGGTGCCACGCGTGAGGAGCTTTGCGTCTAGAGCGGCGAGTTTGGCCGCGACGACGGCGAGTTCGGTATCGCGTGCCATGACCTTGACGGCTTTGCGATAACTCTTTGGCACGTGGTCCTTGGCGGAGAAGTCTTGGACTTCGCCACCGACGCGACAACCAAACCCGTCGGGGTTGAATCGGGCGATGCGAGCGATGCCATGGACGCCTAGGCACATCGCGTCCCAGAGAGAGTCAAAGCCGATGCCCAAGGACGTGACGACGCCGATGCCTGTTATCACGCTATGTCGATTAGTGAAGTGTTGGAAGGTGTGATCCAAGGCGTGGTCCAGTGAGGGCTAGGGGAAATGGGTCGCGTAGGTGAATGGACGAAGGATGCGGTCGAGATGATAGGGTGATAGGGTGATGATGGCGGGCAGGGGGCGCTTGATGAGGGTCTGCCGACAAACCGCGCGTTGCACGTATGCGAAGCTGGACGGTACGCGCTAGAAACACCAGAAGCATTGTTTTGAAGGAGACTGTGATGCCGCGAAATCCGATAGATTCAAAGATCTGAGGCTGGAGACAATGCGTGGGGTTCGTTAAAAGTTGGGTGCGGATACGCGGAAGTTGGGGATGAGTTGAGGTACGTTATCTGGGCAAGTAGCGCTAAAGCTGCGCATAGCGCGCTCGTATGTTGATCTTCGTGCGCTCGGGCTTGCGCAATGTGAACGATGGTGGGTGTGTCCACCGATAAGTAGTATTCGTTGCGAGCCGTCGGAGATGGCCCAGGTTTCACAAGGCTCGTCGCCACGCGGCTAAAAGTAGCGTGAAGCGGGTAGTGCGGTTTGTGCCCTTTGGCTTTAACTGTTGAAGGCAACAGGAGGCGAGGGGGGTTTCTGGAGCAGGGTCAGCATGGATCCGATACGGGCTAATTCCATTCTTGCCAACGCCACACTTGCGGGGTCGGGGGTGTACTCGTTCGCCGCTGCGCAGCGTGCGTATGGGTCACCTTCTCGTCTGGAAGTCACGCCGCCTAGCCCTGCTGCGAATGCAAATGCTGCCGGCGGGCTAAAAGAAGTAGCTCGGGCATTTCCTCGGGATGTGATCGCACTCGAGTCTAAAGCTCAAGCCGCAGCCTCGGCTGGTGCGACCGCGACAGCTCAGGTTCAGAGCAGCAATACCCAAACCGCTCCCGCGACACGGCTTGTTGCGGCAGGAGTGCCCGGCCGCGTTGACTTTTCGCAACCAAAGCCCAAGTCGGACGTTTCGGGCGCTTTGCCATTCTACCGTAACCCATCGGAACGAAACACCGTGGCGACGCAGGTAGCGTTGGGCCGCGGGCTGGATGTTACGGGTTGATGGAAGCAAGCATGGTGAGTAGGCGAATCCGCCGCTCCGCATGACGGGAGCATTGGCTGCTGTGCACGACGCGTTATTGATTGTACTTTTGGCGAAGATCGCGCTGTCAGCGTGGGCGGGTTTCGCGCTTTGGATACTTGAAAATCCACGTCGCGGCACGGAAGAAGAGATCTCGGCGGGCCTTCTTTATCGCGCGGTCCAGATTCTGGCCACGCTCGTGCATCGCCTGCGAGTTGAGGGTGTCGAGAACATTCCCAAGGGGCGAAGCGTCGGCCCGCTCATCGTTGTCGCGAATCACACTGCGGGGATCGACCCGCTGCTTGTTCAAGCTGCGTGCCCATTTGAAGTTCGCTGGATGATGGCTCAGGACATGATGAAGCCTGGGGCCGAAGAATTGTGGGCGTTCACGCGTGTGATACCCGTTGATCGCCAGGGACGCGATAGAACTTCGGTTCGAGCTGGACTGCGGCACTTAGCGCAAGGAG
>JBBRGG010000062.1:0-15531 GCA_038240875.1 Phycisphaerales bacterium
CCGAACGCCCGCTTGCTCGAACACGGCGGCGTGTTTCAAAGGCCATTCCAGCGCTTCGATCAGCTCGCGTTTCACACCCTCATGCCCACCGATATCTGACCAAGCAACACGCGGAATTTCCACGAATACTTCTCGAACTGCCGACGGCTCAATCTCGGCCAGAGCGCTCAGGAAATGCCCCATGGTGACTTCGAGTGTTTGCAAAATCTCGTACGGGATCGTTTGCGTCGTGAAGTCGATGTCGGCCATGATCGTTCGAAGGCACGCCATCGCCGCTTCCCGGCATAACGCCTCCAAGTCCGCGCCGACGCACCCGTGGGTGATGTCCGCGAGGTGATCAAGCGACACATCCGCCGCCAGCGGCATTCCGCGGCTGTGGATATCGAGAATTTGCTTGCGCCCGTTTCGATCCGGCACGGAAATCGCAATCTCGCGATCAAAGCGACCCGGGCGACGCAGCGCGGGATCAATGTTGTTTGGGAGGTTGGTCGCTGCAATCACGACAACGTGTTGCCGCTTGTTTAGTCCATCCATGAGCGCCAGCAACTGTGCCACAACGCGCTTCTCGACTTCGCCCTGCGTGTTCTCTCGCTTGGGCGCGATGGAATCGATCTCGTCGATGAAAATAATGCTAGGCGAGCTTCGCGTCGCTTCATCCCAGATCTTGCGTAGGTGCGCCTCGGACTCGCCATAGAACTTGTGAATGATCTCCGGACCCGAGATTGAAAAGAAGTTTGCATCCGTTTCCTGCGCGATAATCCGCGCGATCAGCGTCTTGCCGCAGCCGGGCGGCCCGTGTAGAAGCACGCCCTTGGGCGGATCAATACCGAGCCGCTCGAAGACCTCCGGGAATCGCAGCGGCAGCTCGATCATTTCTCGAATGCGACTGATCTGACCTTTGAGGCCGCCCACGTCTTCGTACGAGAGGCGAGGCTGATTGGCTGGGGTGGTGCCTGAGCTGGCAACCGTTTTGCCCTGCTCGACCAAGAGGCGCGTACCCGGATGTATCATCACCGCGCCAGCAGGTTGGGTCTTTAGTACGCAAAAGTCGGCGGAACGACTGCCAAACATCGAGGCACGGATCGTGTCGCCTTCAACGACGGGAAGTCCGTCGAGCAAACTCCCGATGTATTGCAGGTCACGAGCCGTGGGCGCAACGTTCGCTGCCCGCAGCGTGATCATCGCCGCAGGCTTGCATGCGACGGCTCGTATTTCGACCTTTTCGTCAAGCCCGGTACCAGCGTTCTGTCGCGAGAGACCATCGACCTGAACGATGCCCTTTCCTCGAAACTCCTTGTGCGCGGGCATCGCGCGACATACAGCCGAACGCTTTCCGGCTAACTGCACAACATCACCGAAGTTTACTCCAAGTGCTTTGAGATCGTCGGGGTCAAGTCTTGCAATTGCCCGCCCGACGTCTTTACTCATCGCTTCTGCAACGCGCAATCGGACGACGCGATCCTCTCCGGATTTGTCGTTCAGATCAGAACCAGCGGACTTCCCGTTTGGTGTCGGCATGAGCAGTCTCACGTTGGAAGTGGATGAGGCCAAAGCGCTTGAGGCCACTTATTTCGTTAAGCGGGCTTCGAAGACGCCGTTATTGCACTTGATTGCCCCGGGGGCGATCTTGAGCCCGTCAATTGGAAGTAGGAGTTCCTTGCGATAGCGCTTGGGCGGGCGATCAGCCGTGATCGTGAGCAGATCCCCCGCGATTTCAAAGGTTGCATCTTTCTCGTCAATGCCAGGCATTTCAACGACGACCAAGACGCAGTCGTCTTCTTCGAACGTGTCGGTAAGAGGCTCGCGAACTTCTTTCACCGGAGACTCTTCCGCCGCGACATCGGTATTCATGTTGCCGAAGGGTTCAACGTGAAGCTTTCGCCCGCCGTCGGCGGTTCGCACGGCAAATCCATAGTGAAAGGAAACGTCCTTACCGGATTTGGTTTTGAGCCCTTGGGAGCCCTTAAGTTCTTCGCCTTTTTCAGCGAGATCGCCGAGCGTTGCCAGCAGTCCACTCAGACCACTCAAGATGCCTTCGAGGCCTCCTGATCCGCGGCGAGATTTATCCGATGGTGTTGACACGTATAACTCCTGCTCTCGCGATTTACCACATGGCTCACCGACTAATTGATACTCTCTGTATATCGATTGACCGAGGGACGAATCTGAGGACATTGTGAAACAAGCCAATAAAGAGAACTCCAGCTTCCCCCTCTTGCAGGCTCTGGTCGATGCGGCCAGCAATGAATTGGTCGCGCTCGTCCAGAAGTGTCTTTGCTGAGTTTGATCCCACGTTCGCAGCCGCTTGGGCAACCGCTGATTTGGCCAACTCATATTCCCTGAGGAGAAGGTCAGGAGATTCGGTGCCTTCGAGTCTGGCCCCGCGCTTCAAAAGACCAAGAACAAGCCGGTGGTTCGCGCTTCCTCGTTCGGCGAGTTCGCTCACTATCTCGTTTTCAAATCCGCATACCGGTAATCCGTCCTGATAAATCGCGTACCGCGCAAGAGACTTGGGCAATGTTGTCAAACACCAAGACTCAACACGCTTCCAGAAAGCAGCGATTGTCGCCTGTCGAGCAAGCCATGCCGCGTCGCCAGCGGCAAGCTTGGCTCGAACGTGTGGCGCGAGCGACCCCATATCCGCTTGGTCGTGCATGATCGGCACGCAGAATAGCAAGCGGCTCATGGATACACCTCGAACCCTTGGACAATGAAAGGCACTTGAGTCCATCCACCGGTCATGCCACGTTCGGCCTTGCCCATGCCGGAGTGTTCGCCGCGGCAATCTCAATTGCTGGCGGGAGTTCGGGCGGCGGTACCGACATTAATGGCGGAGACAGCGGGAACGCCCGCTCTAGTGTCTTCTCCATCGATGCCAGTCGCTGCTCGAGACTCGCAACCGCCGACTCTTGGTCGAGCACTTCCCGCGGTTTTTGTGCCGAGAACACCGGGTGGTTCACCCACCAATCCATCCCCATCTCTTTCGCCTTGTCAACCGAGCAGATCACCAAGCGAATCTGGATCGACAGAAGCTCAATATCAACAAGCGAAATCTTGATGTCGCCAGCAATCACAATTCCCTTGTCAAGCACGCGCTCGAGCAAGTCTGCAATTGTTGTTGAACCTGTAGAGTGAGCGGGAGTTCGCTGAACCGTGCCCATTTGCCAATTCTCCGCGATCAAACGCGATTTCGCGCCGACGCTCTAGAACAAACGACCAATCGGTCCAAGGTCAATATTCAGGTCTTCCTTCGTAAGGCCGAATTCCTGAACCAACCGATCAATTTCCTGGGCTTGGCGCATCAGCGTTACACCGAGGTCTTCAATCTGTTTATCGGTCAGTCCACCCCCATCAATTCGCCGAATTGCCTGACGCTCGAGAACTTCATGAAGAAGTCGTACCAGTGTCAGTACCAGTTGCCCAAGGCTCTTTCGGAGATTGTCAGGATCTAGCTCTAGTCGCTGATCAGAAGAACGAGTACCCACCTCTTGGACAGTGCGCAACACATGCGCCAGTTCCGCAGAGTGCTTATCGACTTCCAAATCGCCTAGCTCCTGATTCGTCACTTGGATTGGGAGACACACCGAATCAGCAAGTTGAATACTCACTTCATCACCTCAATCCCCTTGGATCGATCTGGGCCACCTGCCGTCGGCCCAACCAAACTGCGTGCGGTCTCGACCGAGGCCAAGAGTACGTGAAAGCCGAGATAAACCAGGTCAACGTTTGCGACGGAAATCGTGATTTCACCCTTTAATACAGCGCCTTTGGTCAGCAGCCGATCCAACGCTTCGCAAAGTGAGACATGCGTATTGCCGTCATCAGGCGTAGCGTCGGTTCGGTATTGTGTAGGTTTGTTCGTCACGCGGCCTTCCTCGGCTGCGGAACATCGCCATACACACGCTGGCTCAAGGCCAGAAGACGTTCCAGCCCGCGCGGGTCGCCTGCGCGCTCGATGACCGCTTGATTGACCTTGGGAAATCTTGATGCGTACTTTCCTAGCACGCACGCCTCACGCCGACGGACAGCGACGCCAAGCGGGCTCTCATCAAGCGGCAGCGCCAAGTTCAAGAACAAGTTGGCCACACGCACATTCATCCGATCTAGGGCGCTGACCAGATCGCCGCACTCTGCCAACGCCATTTCTGTGAGGATCGAAACCACCTGTACTTCGCAGCGTTTGGGATCAACGATTACCCCTCGCAATTGCTTGATGCCTCGAGAGATCCACACCAATCGAGACTGAAGCCGCGGCAACCGGAAGATGTTGTCGTATTTCAGGAACAGCGAGAAGATGCTGCTCAGCCAGGAAGAGATCAGCTCTGGTAACTCCAAGAGCCGAAGCAAGTGCCCCGTCGGCGCCGTGTCGATGACGATCGCGTCGTACGCCGGCTTTCCATCCGCCGTCGGCTTGTCGAGGTTATCGATGATCCGAAGAAGCGCCATGCACTCGTCAAGTCCGGGCGGAGCCAGGTCCATTAATTTGTCCATGGCCTCGCGGTCGAACGACAGATCGACGCTCTCGAACATCTTGTCGAGTACCACCGCCAACTCATCACGGTACTGATCACGCAACGCCTCGAACTCACTCGCCGCATCAATCTCAATAACGTCAAGCCCTGGCATCAATTCACTTGGCTTGTCACTCAGCGTCGCTCCCAAACAATCGCCCAGGGAATGAGCCGGATCCGTTGACACAAGCAGGCATCGACGGCCTTGCGACGCAAGGCGGACGGCGCTCATCGCGGCCAGCGTTGTCTTGCCCACGCCGCCCTTGCCCGCAAAGAACAAAAGCTTGGTACTCTTCCCCGACGCGGGCAGGCGTCCAACACCATCGCACGAAGGTATCTGAGCGAGGCTCTGACTGTCCGGAAGTTTCGTCAACATCAACTGAGAGGTGCTCACTAACTCTAAGTGATTCGCAAATGCCGCGAGTCGCCCGGCGCCAGTCACTTCTTCAGGCATCAGCATCGCGCCAAACACACGGCGATCTCCAAGTACCTTGATTCCGTCGGTCAGTACCCGATCCTGCAACGCTCGCTGCGCGGCAAAGCCCTGGCCAGCCCGATCATCGACCAAGCGATTGATGATCACTTCCGGGGCCGCCACACCCATTTCGTTCAAGCGCGCAAGCACATCACTCGTCTCTGCCACGCTCATCGGCTCGGCGAGCATGACGGGGACGAACCTGCACCGATCTTTGTCTGCAATCAATTCACTCAGCGCATCGATCTGGGTCCGCATGCTCTCCAAGAACTCGTCGGTCTGGTCTGTCACCTTTGGCTTGCTGCGCCCAAAGAGCCCGATCATGTACTTGTGCTTAGCTAAAAGAGCGTCGAGTGCCTCTAACCAGTTTCCGAGTAGATCGGACATCGACAAGAGTTTGAGCGTGTGGCCCGACGGCGCGGTATCAACCACAATGACATCAAATGCGTCATCCTCAACCCAGCGTGCAACTCGAAGAAACGCCATCAGTTCATCAAGCCCTGGGATCGAAAGCTGAACAAACCGATCAATGTCCTGCGCGTCTAGAAAGGTTCCGCGCGAAGCGATCGTCTTCAAATGCTCGGAATGGGCTTCCATGAACGCCTTGTGTTCGCTCTCGGCTGACAGCTCAACCACGCACAGGTTGACAGGCACTGCCTGCCCGTCGAGGCAGTCGCCCACCGAATGCGCGGGATCCGTCGACAAGAGCAGCACACGCTTACCCGGGCGCGCAGCAGCGATATGCAATGCCGACGCGCTAGCTGCGGTAGTCTTTCCAACGCCGCCCTTGCCGCCGAAGATCAACAGTTCCAGGCGCTCGTTGCTTAGAAAGTCTGGTGTGTTCTCGCTCATGTAGACGCCTCCCCATTTCGCCGTTCGTCACCTTGCACTACTGAGTCGTCAGCGTCTTCTTCGCCGTCTTCATCGCTTTCGCTATCTACATCGCTTTCGCTATCTTCGTCGATCTCATCCTCTTCGCTCGCATCCTCATCACCGTCTTCGTCGATCTCTTCTTCAACTGCCCTCGCTGCTTGAATCGCATCGAGCCGTGCGAGAATTTCTTGTTCCTGCACGTCGAATTCCTCGGGCGTGATGCCCCCCGTTTCCAGCACCATGTACAGCGTGCTCAATCGGTGAGTCAGGCGATCTTCCTCTCCTTGTATGTCCTGCTGCGCAGCGTTGTGCAATTCTCGCACGATCCACATAAACGCCTTTGCTGGCGACAACAAGATGTCATCAAGGATGAACATTTACGCCTTTTTGGACTCGTGTCCTGGATCTAGGTGCAGCCGAACAAAGCTGTGCGGCGCCCACGGGCCACTGAAATCAAATCGGTACGACGAGTCGAACGTCTCCGCCACCGCGTGAACCCGCCTCTCAAAGTCTTGAAGGCACGACCGATCAACCAAGGCCGACAGCCGAAGAATCTCTGCTTCGGTCTTGGGCTCGTCGGTTACCAGCTCAACCGCGGCCGGTTCGAGCTCTGCGATTACTCGGGAACCCTCCTGCTCACACCGAGTCTTAAGGGCTCGCTCAAACATCTGGCCAACCGCGACTTTGCTCGCATGTGGCAATCCCGCCGAGATCATCTCGTCGCGGGCCATCCGAAGCGACGAATCCGTTTCGATGAAGTACTGAAAGATGCTGGGAACATCCAAGCTCAGCCGAACAGACATTTCCACACACCCGCGAACGCGATCCAGTTCCTCGGCCAGCGTCTCGTGGCTCGTTTCAACCGTTCGTGTCAACCGTGCCACATGTGGCAGGATCATGCCAAAGGCGACTGGAAGAACCGTCGACTTAGCCATCAGTGTGTGCAAGACTCGTTGATGAGCCGTCAGGTGGCGACGCTCGGGCCGAATCCTAACGGGCTCAATCGGGCTTATAACAGCCTGAAAACCGCCAATTGTCAATCCGGTCACGGGTGAGTCGAACAAGCCGGTTAGGCCCTCCGGGACGACATCGGCGCAGTCGCCCAGCGCGTACAGATACATCGCCCCAGCGACGGTGTTGTTTGCGGTATTCAGCGAAAGAGTCGAATTCATCAATTACTCCGGGCAACGCAGGTGTGTAAACGAACACAAAACGGTCACTAACTGTTACGCCGCCCGACGCTCGGGCTGTCCGGGTTCGTTGATCACGGGAATCGGAAGAGAAGCAGGGGGCGTAATCTGAACCAAGCCTGGCATCACCGCTCGGATGCCTCCATCCTGCGTTCGAATCGTCAGCATTCCGCGACAGGTCGGGCAACGCACCGGCCCTTCGTAGTCGTCATATGCACGACCGACGTCGAACTTGTGCCCACAGTTGATGCAGTTGATGTACATGGCTGTTTCTTCCTTCTCAAAGCATGTGATCAGTACGAGTGATTGAGTGTTCCATTCGATGGGCGATCTGCTCCGAGATCCATCGTGTTGGTCGATATTGCCCGCGTTGTCGCTGCGGACGACTGTGACAAATGCCGCGGACGCATCTGCTCCAGTGCCGTCATCAGTATCCCGACCTCCGCGTCGATCGCAGCGCATCGCTCTTCACAGCGCACCGCACGCGCGAGCAAATATTCGCGTTCCTGCGCCCGGCGATACCGCTCCATTTCCAGACACACAAGTCGCATGTGAGCCTTATGAGGAAGCTGACCCGGGCGCGTGCTTGCGGACGATTTGAGGTCCGACGAAGATTTGCGAATTACTTTGCGTCGTTGTAGAACTGACATGATTTTGCTCCTGGATGGTTGTGCAGGCTCAAGCCGCACGTATCGGGCGCGTCCGTGCTCGGGTACCGCTCGCGGCCGCACGGATCGCCGCAACATCCACTTCCTGCCCGCGCTGGTGGGCATCAAATACTTCGCGAAGCAGAGATTCGTGCTGGATAATGGCTCCAGAACGCCCCCCGCTGGTTCCGACGTAGTCTTGACCTTCGTACAGAATGTCAAAGCTCACCGAACGAAAGAAAGCATCATCGGGATGAGCTTTGGCCTGCCTGTAAACCAGAATCTTCGCCATCGCAATGCACGCACGAATCGTGGGTCGATGCGCCGTCGGACCTGCTGCCCGTAGGGTTCGCGCGATCTTCACCAGATACCCCGCGTCGTCGGCATCCAGGCCGCTCTTTGCTGCGGTAATTCCTTGTTCGGTTTCTTCGTCGTAGTGATCAACTTGAATAGTGATCAATCGGTCCAAGAGCGCGTCTTGGGCCTTGTGCACCCCCGCGTACTCCGCTGGGTTAGATGTAAAGATCGCCCGGAACCCGGGGTGAACGCGTAAGTAGCCATCGCTTCCGCCAAGTTTCGGGAGGTTGAGTATGCGCTCTTCAAGGATTGAGAGAAGCGTGTTGTTCGCCTCCGGCGGCGTTCGGTTGAACTCGTCATAGATCAGCGTGTGGCCTTCCTGGCACGCTGTGGTCAAACGATTGTCGATCCAGTTCACCTTGAGCTTTTCCTCGGTCTTCAGAACCGAGTGAACGTAATTGTCGAC
Organism: Phycisphaerales bacterium; assembly: GCA_038240875.1. Lineage (GTDB taxonomy): Bacteria > Planctomycetota > Phycisphaerae > Phycisphaerales > UBA1924 > JBBRGG01. The sequence continues at coordinate 8,460 of JBBRGG010000062.1, forward strand.
CAGCGTGCTTTTGTGATAGCCAGCGTCGCGGCCAACTAGATCGCTGGTTCCGAACTCGTCGTTACCGTGGATCAGCGATACCTGCCGACCAAGCTGGCTCGCGATGTGGAACGCCAAGGTTGTCTTCCCGGTCCCCGCCGGCCCGGCCAAATGCACCGGATATCCGACAGCAAGATACGTAAGGGCGCGCTCAGCTATTTCTTGAACTCGCGCGGTGGCGACAAATGAGTCGCTAGGCTTCAGGCTCATGCTCACTACCCCGCCGCGTCTTTCGCCAACACTCTGGTTGTAGGTGTTCATGACGGTTCTATCGGGCTTAGGAGTTAACGTCTAAAGGGTTCTTGATGGATTTGCGGACACTTTTACGCCTCTCTTCAAGCAGTTCCTGCAACGTTGTAAATACGCCAGCTGTCAAACTCCAGAAAGTAACAAAGGCCCGAGCATTCTTGCTCGGGGCCTGATTGAGGGTGTGCATTGTCGATTTCTCGAAGACTCCCTGCTACGACTCGTTGCCCGGACAACTCATTTGTTTCGAGCCAAGCGCGTACTTGTACGACCCGAACCTGTGGCCGGTGTCCGCGAACGACCAAGCGAGCTGCCTGGACTCTTTTCGCGAGCAGGCTTGCTGGTTGTTGCTAAAGGTTGCGTCGAAGTAAGCGAAACGTTGGGAACAGGACGCGACCATGCTGGCTGGGTGTTTGTAGAGTCATCTGGCGTTACCGCTGTTGGTAAGATCGGCGAAGCAAGTCGCGCGGTATTCCGTGATTTTACCTTTGGCGAAGTCGCCTTCGGCGATGTCGCCTTTGGCGATGTTGAACGCTGATCACCACCACGCAGTAAAGCCACGTCCTGACGCAGGCGATCAACGAACGCGCGTCGAGCCAAGCCGTCTTGCGCTGCCTGAGCAAGCCGCTGCTTTCGGCATGCCTGCAGCATCGCTTCGGTATCCGACTGAATCGTTCGGACCTGCAGGCTTAGATCTTGCAAAGTACCTAAGCGAATCTCCGAAGCCTGTTGCCCACCTGTCTCGCGGCTTTGAGCCATCGTTGCGAGCAACTCGCCAAGGCTTACCTTCAAGTGATCAACCTGCTTGCGCCGCTCGTCGGCGTGTTCCTGCCCGCGATCCTGCCGACTCGCACTAATAGTAGTGATCAGCTCGCCGATCTTGGCGCGGAAGTCGCTACTCCACGCCGAGAGTGACGCCATCTGGTCTTGCCTAGTGCCTGCTGCGTCAGCGCTCTGAGACAGGTGTTGATCTCGGTAGGCCTGTAGCATCTCATGGAGCGCTTCCTGCACATCTGTTACCCAGTCTTCAACGCCGCTGAGAAACTCGCCGCGCGCCTCGGAATCTTGCTGGGCGGTTTCAAGCCGCTGCCGACGCCACTGTGGGAGTAATTCAGCCATGTCCAGCCGAAGTGTGTCAACCCACTTGGTAACATGATCAAGTACTTCACGATCACGCGACGTTGCACGCACGCCGTGCTGACGACGAAAGGACTCGAGCATCGCGGCAACATCCGTGCGCAAGGACGCGACCCACGCCGCAGCGTCATGGGTCACTCGCTCATGGTCTTGGATGGCAACTCGACCCAACGTTTTCCTGTCATTATCACGACGCGTGTTCATGACGCACCTCAATTGCGCAGCCCGGTCAAGGCGACTGGCGCCACGCCCAGGAAGCAGTGGAAAGCAAAGAAGGGGTAACTCGTTTCCGATATCACCCCTTGTTTTTCGATCCTGTCGAGCGACAGGTTCAGGCCGGCTGCGCGGCGGTCGCGGTCAGACCGATGGCCTCGGCGTACTTGAGGTACGTCTCGACCGACGCGATCACGACGCGAGCTTCGATGCTGACCAGCTCGATGCCCACAAGGGACACCTTCACAAAGGCATCGATTACGATGCCCTTATCCAAAATGCGGTCAACGACTTCGGCCAAACTGGAAGAATCCGTCGTCTTCTGAACCTTCGCCATGAGTAGACCTCCTAATGAATCGTGCGAATCACTCGACCGTGGGCGACATGCCCGCGTTGCCCATCACCAGAAGGGTGAGCAACTCGCACAAATGCAGCTGGCCTTTGCTGACCAGTCGCGAAACTCATCGGCACCGCGTTGCGAATTGCTAAGTGCAGGCGCTCAACCCAAGCCTGAAATCCCTACATGAAGTGGACCGGCTGTGACGCCTGCGCACGCAGTACGCGTACTAGACGCCCGATAGCCAATGAGAAAATCTCTTTGCCGATGGTCGAACGCTACCGGGCAGTGCATTTGGCTTACAGAATCTGTCGCCCTTGGTCGCTGTTCACCCAATCCCGAGGTCGCAACGTTTCTAGGGGGGTACTCGGCACCTTCTTCCCAATCAGGATCCAGTTCAGCCAAGTCGATCGACTTAATCAAGCTCGTCTTTAGCCGCGCTAGCAATTAGACGACCTCACTCTGTCGAAATGAGCGGAAATTACTGCAGGGCAGTTCTCGCACGAAGGTTCATTCTTTAGATCGGCGGATCGACGAGTACGTACATGATTCCAAACACGAACCATCAAATTCTTCAAACGCTGTTGAGTAGTGCGCTCACTGCTATTCAATCTCATGCGCAAGACGTGGTTGCGTCGGCAGATGCCCCGCCCTATGCGGCTCTCTTGGGGCGACTCGCTACTATTAACTCGTCCATCCGCGAGCTCTCCAACATCGCTACTAACGCCAATCTAACCGCCCTTGCGCAGGACGCTATCGATGCACTCAATTGCCTCGAAGAGTTAGCACAACATGCAGCGTTAGAAGATGATGACGCGCTCTCAATTGCTGATTACCTTGATTTATTGACACGTTCAACCGCGGAGGCTCTCGAAGCCCTTTCGACCTCTGCCGACGCCTCAGCAACGCAACTCGTTGACCAAGCCGAAGCCCCAGCCTCAAGCGAACCCCAGATCGAGGCTGGACAGATCGAAGTTGAACAGATCGAAGTTGAACAGATCGAATCTGGACAAGCAGCCCAAAACGAACTACTTGACGGTCGCTCGCAAGTCCCCGAACTTGTCGCTGCTCCATCGCAACCCGCAACAGTCTCGTCGGATTTCGTAGGCAACGCGATTGTCGCAAACTCCGATGAAGAGCCTGCGGAGGCTGTTGACGCAGACACACACTTCACACCGCTCCCTATCGAACTATACGAAACGGCGCTCGCCGAAGTCACCTCGGCCGATCTAACCCCGCCGAAGTTGCAAGAGTCAATCGTTGATCAACCCACCGCGTCCGAAGCCGTCCAACCCGTTTCACAATCTCATCCGGTCACCGAACTTGGAAATGTCTCAACTACTTTCGAACAGACCAAGTCAGACGACGGAGCCAAGCGGCGTCAGCTCGACGACGCGATTTCAGCGCTCTCGGCCGCCGTCTCCTCCCTTCGAGCTCCTGCTGTCGACCTTCCAACCTCCTCCTCCCAACCATCGTTTCCATCCGACGCTTTACCGCAACTTCAGTCAATTGCCCCCCCAACGCACCCATCTGATCAAAATTTGGATGGAATGACACACGCGGTTCTCGACGCCGATGCCCAGACGTCCGACCAATTGCAGTCGGACTTCAACGCCGTTCCCATCCTCATCAACGTTTCTTCGGCACTCCCACCCGTCGAACCAGAAACAGACTTGGGCGCTCACGATCAAGCTCATCAAGAACCTCTCGCGCCGGACAAAGCCTCGCCGACATGGGTTCCGATGTCTGACGTATTGGAACTCGATACCTTTTCCGGAATGGCGAATCCCACGCCTTGGTCTGCAAGCGCACAGGCCAACCAGCCCTTGACCCAAGATGCACCCGCCGATGAAGCCCAAGCGCCAGCCCAACCGCCGCTCGAACCACCGACCGTGCTCGAGCTTGTCTTCCCCCAAGATCTCGTGCAACCCGCCTCAAGCGATCAATTCGCGCCGCAGGTGCCGAGCTTTGAAGCTCCGACGATGATCGAAGGTGATGCCCCGGAGCTTACAGCCGAACAACTCGCGATGCTCAACGGTGCTCAAGAGCAAGCCGGCACTTGGGGAACCACACCGCTGAGCCTGTCCCCGGAGAAAGCTTCATCACTCCAGTTCCTTGTGAACGACGTGAGGCAGTGTGCAGAACTTATCACCGCCGTCGTACCTCAACTGCCCGACCTGGGCGTTCGCGACGATGTTGTGTCCGAACTGCTTCGCCTCAGCGAGGCGATGAACAAAGCTACGGCCGAATTTGAGTTCCGCTGCCTTCGAGAGCTCATCGTTCTAGTGGGAGATATCGGCGCCGGGCTTGTTGGTGTCACGGAAGAAATGCTTCCCGAAATCACTATCCGCCTGTTGTCGCTTCAATCGCTCATTCTTCAGCATGCAGGTGCCCTTGAAGTGGCTATGGAGACGACCTGGCCACTGCAAACTTTACGAGCACGCATTCACCGGATGCTGTCGGGCAAATCCTTAGCGACGTGCATCCTTGCCTGGCATCGAAATGACGTCGAGCGCTGCACCGAACTCGACAAGGTTGTCGAAGGCATCGATCCGCCTCCGATCGTAGAGATCGCTGATGACACAAGTGATTGGCACCGCCCGGCCGCCAGCCAAGTTGGCGGGAAAAATAAAGCCGTCACAGCTATCAAGGTTGACCCCGTTGCAATCGAGGCGTTGCTTAGCATGGTGGGCGAAATGGCCCAGCACCAATCTTCGGTTCAATCTCACGCCGAGAAACTTCGGCTTGAATTCCCAAGCCACACGCACATGCAGCATCTGAGCCGACACATCGAACTGCTTGAACGCTCCCTCGCAGGTATTCAGACCAGCATTATGGGCATGCGAACCCAGCCGCTCTCTCGTTTGGTCGACAATTATCCTCGAATAGTCCGCGATGTCGCCCGCCTAGCCGATCGTGAAGTCGAGCTGACCGTTCACGGCGGTAACACCTTGGTTGATGCCAGCGTCCTCGACGGCCTCGCCGAGCCGTTAATCATTTTACTTCGATACGCCGCAAGCCGTCTTATTGAATCTCCTGCGGATCGTCAGAAAGCCAATAAACCCGCCGCCGGATCAATGTCCATTACCGTCCGGAACCAAGGCAGCCAGATAGTCATCTCTGTCCAGGACGATGGCGGCGGCTTTGACCGAACCGAGATCGCTTCACAGATTCTCGCCGCGGGAGTGCTTAGTGCTGAGGAGTTAGACGACAACTCGGACGATCAGCTCGCAACGCTGTTGCTGGAGGGCCGAGTCATATCTAGCCCCCTAAGCAAAGTCGGCCCGATGCTGCAAACCAATCTCGGCGCAACGTTCACGATTCGAACCGAATCTGGACGTGGCTCCCAGATCGACCTGATCATCCCCATGACATCGGCGATCCTGCCCTCTGTGCTTGTTGCCGTCGGCGCCTCCTGCTATACCGTCCCGCTCCAGTCCGTTGTAGAGATCACGCGAATCGAGCCTTCCATGCTCAGTTCCGTCATCGGCGGCACATGTCTTCGCCTACGCAACGAGGTATATGCCCTCGTCGACGCGCGCGATACACTCGGCGACCGCGTTGACGCGAGCAAGCCCGCCTTCGCGCTGATCGTCACCACCGGAGAGTCCAAAGCCGCGCTCGGCGTTGATCGCGTTATCAGTAAACGAGACGTCCTCATCCGGCATATCGAAGACGCCGCGCTTCGACGCGGTCCGTTCAGCGGCGCCACGCTTACCCGCGAAGGCACTGTCAGCCTGGTGCTCGATGTACAGCGTCTTCTCTCCATTCGTCCGGCCAGTGTGCCCGCTCACGCTGCGTAGCAACGCTGATCCCGCCGTTTGTGGTCATCGCGGTGACTGACATGAACGGTCGATCAACCTTCTTGAATCAAAAAAGCCTCGTCTTGGATATCGTTGGGTACCACGACGCTAGTTTTCGAAACCGAACACCCTGGCGAATAGTCTTTCGCAGGCTAGAAATTGCCACTAACGCCCTCGTACTTCGATAAAACAGCTTGTTCTTCGATGCTTGGCACTCGACTGCTTCGAGTCCCCTTACCTTCACTTTCCAGATCAACGTCGGCAATAGGCTTTCACTCAGAAATGTGTCGCTTTTGGAACAGTTCGGCTTTAAACTTACTTGTAACATACCAAAAATTCACGAGTTTCAAGCAGAATTTGCCAATGTGCCCAGGGTTTGTCGGTGAACTACTCATTGTGTAAAGCATTTACGCCGACGTATAACCTAATCATGAATGGCTCAATGCACCTCGAGCATGTAGAAGCTCCGCCGACCCCGGCAAACCGTGGGGTTACTGGTTCCATTGCGATCCGCCACGATCAAGCCAACCAGCCTCCTGCCTTGGCGATCTCAAATCCGCTTTGGGCCGGGGCTCAACTCCTGCTTGATTCACTCGAATGCCAGGCCGCGGTTCTCAACGCCCAAGGCGAGATCCTCGCAATCAATAAAAGGTGGCGTGATTTTGCCATTTCCAATGGCGGGACCGACCCCAACGCCAGCCTAGGCACCAGTTATCTGTCGACGTGCAAGGGTTCTGAATCCCTCGCAAAGCTAGCCAACGCGATCCAAGACATCTCATCAGGAGCCTTGCGATGTTTCGTAATGGCCTATGACTGCTCGGGTCCAAACACTTGGCGATGGAATCAAGTTCGCATCACGCGGTTACAAGGTTTGGGAGACTATCGCATCCTCGTCACCCATGATGACGTTGGCTCTTCCATCAACGAATTGGGAGATATTTGGCTTGGCTATTCCAGCTTGACCGCCCGCGAGCGACAAGTCTTCGAGCTTGTCTCGAATGGATCATCAAACAAAGAAATTGCCACGACGCTATTGATAGCGGAAAAAACAGTTGAAGCTCACCGAGCCGCGATGATGCGCAAGATGGATGTGGAAAGCGTCGCCGAACTTGTGCGCCGAGCTGTGGCGATCGAAGCAGCTATGGGCGGATGCTCGCTCTTCAAGCAGTCCTAAATCAAACAAATCGCGGCATTCGACAACATGAGTCCTGCTACATGGACGCAATGGTCCGATTACTCTCGTATTCGCATCATTGCTGATCGCACCGACCCAACCAAAAAAGTCTCGCTACTATCT
>JBBRGG010000063.1:0-15454 GCA_038240875.1 Phycisphaerales bacterium
TTCGCCCTGACCTATCCTCCTCTCATGTTCGTTGACCGTGCAATTATCGTGATTCGTGCTGGCAAAGGTGGCGACGGCGCTGTCGCGTTTCGTCGTGAAAAAGGCGAGCCCAAGGGCGGCCCACATGGCGGCGACGGCGGCAAAGGTGGCGATGTTGTCATCGTCGCCGAAGAAGGCATGTCCACCCTCTTAGACTTCCGCTACCAACGCGCCTGGGAAGCCCAAGACGGCGAATCAGGTTACAAAAAACAACAACATGGCGCCGACGGCCAAGACGTTGAACTCCACCTTCCCCCAGGCACCCTCGTCTATAACGACGAAACAGCCGAACTCGTCCACGATCTCAAGCCCGGCGAACGCGTCATCATCGCACGAGGCGGCCGCGGCGGCTTCGGCAACGAACACTACAAAACCGCCGTCAGCCAAACCCCGCGCCACGCTTCGCCCGGTAACCCAGGACTCGGATACACCGTTCGCCTCGAACTTAAGCTCATCGCCGAAGTCGGCTTCGTTGGCTTGCCCAACGCTGGCAAATCAACCCTCTTGGCCGCCCTCACCCGCGCTAACCCAAAGATCGCCAACTACCCGTTTACAACCCTCTCGCCCCAGCTTGGCATCGCCGAACTCGACGCCCAGCGTCGCATGGTCCTCGCCGACATCCCAGGCCTCATCGAAGGCGCCTCCAAAGGCGCAGGCCTTGGCCACGAATTCCTTCGCCACATCGAACGCACCCGCGTCATCGTCCACCTCCTCGATTGCCAGGCCGACAACACACACGAAGCCCACGAAAACTACCGTGTCGTCCGCGCTGAGCTTGAGGCATACTCCCCAGAACTTGCCGCCAAGCCTGAGGTCGTCGTCCTCAACAAGATCGATCAGATGTACCCGAAGGAATCTCAAAAAGCCTTCAAAGCCCTGTGCAAAGAGCTCGGCCTGCGCCCAGGTAAAGACGCGCTGGCCATCTCTGGTGCCGCCCGCGTCGGCCTTCGCGAACTTATGGACCACCTCTGGCACATGATCCACCCGGACGACGCCAAAGCCAGTGGCTGGAAAGATGCGGCTGTAGAAGCCTAAACCGAAAGCCTAAACCGAAAGCCTAAACCGAAAGCTCGCGTGCGCGCCTCCCTCGGCTCGCCAACAATCGACTCATGCTCTCCTTTATCGTCCCCGCGCGCACCAGCTCTGATCTCACCGCTGCCTGCCTCAATTCCATCGCCTCAACCGTTGGCACCCTCGGCGTAGCTCACCTCTGTGAATATGTCCTCATCGACGACGCTAGCGACACCCGCTGGGGAATTGCCGACCTCTTCTCTCAATTCCGTCAAGTCGCCAACGCTCCCTGCCACATCGCCCGATTCAAGCATTGGCAACACTACACCGGCGTCTTTGCCTATGGCCTTTCCGCCGCCAAAGGCGACCAAGTCTTCTTTATCTCCAACGACATTCAGATCACCCCAAGCTGGCTTCGCACCATTCTCGCCGTCGCACAGGCCTATCCAAACGCTGGCATCGTCCGTGGCGTCGCCAACATCGTCGATAGCCACCCCGAGCACGAATTCTTCCCACCCATCGAGCCCCGCAGCTACAACGACATCACGTCCTTCTCCGATCACATCGCACAAATCAATGGCCTGTTAGCTACCGAAGATGAGCTTCTCTCCGGCGATGCCATCCTCATCCGCCGCCCCCTCATCGACCGCATCGGCGTCCCTGATCGCCAATTCTTTGGCTACTTCGGCGACCCCGACTTTGGCCTTCGCGCCCGCCGCGCCGGCTTCTCTCTCATGTGCGCTAAAGGGGCCTGGCTCTACCACACTGGTCAAGGTCACATTAAGGCCGAAGCTCAAGTTTCCCAATCAACCGTGGACGCACAAGTCGTCAAACGCCGGGAACTAGTCATCGCGCAATATGCCAAATTCAAAGCGAAATGGGCTGGTGCCAAGCTCCCCGAGCAGTACAGCAACGTCAAAGAATTCGACGTTCCCTCGCTCCTCGCGCTCGATCGCCCGGCGTCCTTCAACCGCGTCGAACCACTCAAATTCCCCAATCCCGAAGTCGACATCCTTTAACACGCTAATCTTCTTGCCTTTGCCATTATCCCTTCGCCTAAAAGACTTTGCCTTGGGTGGTCCAGCCGTCCCACCCGGTTGCTTTCACTAACCCTCTCTGCTTTACCGCCCTTACCCTTCACACCCTCTCTAATAACCCCAAAAACTCTGTATTCCCATTGATCGCGTCCTTCCCGCCCGTTATTGGCGAGGTCGCGATAGCCAGCACCCGCAACCCCGCTTCTTCTAGATCTTCACACGCGAGCGAAGCAAACCGCCTTGCGTCGGCGATCTCCAGCACGCATCCCTTGGGCATCCTCTTTGGATCTCGCGCATGCGCCTCATAATGTGGCTTGATCAGCGTGATGCACCTTCCCGCGCCGTCGCTTCGCATCCATCGCAACATCGCCGGTGCGAGCCTTTTTTGCGTCGTCCATCCCGCGTCGGCAACCACCAAATCCACGCCCACAACATCATCGCGCACCAACGGCTCAGGCATCTCCGCGTGCAGCGCGTTGGTCCGTTCCATCACTATCACGCGCAGATCCTTACGTAGTGTCCACGCCAACTCGCCATACGCCGTGTCGATGGCGAATACTCGCGCCGCGCCCGCCTTAAGCAAGCAATCGGTAAACCCACCCGTGCTGCACCCAAAGTCCGCGCACACCAATCCCGTCATGTCCATTCCTAACGCATCACTTCCAAACGCATCCAGCGCATGCCGCAACTTCAGCCCGCCTCGGCTGACAAACGCAGCCGTAGCCGCAATCATCTTCACTTCTTCAGTTCGATTTACCGCAGGAGCAGTGAGGCGTTTCTTTGGCACGCGCGTCGCCCCTGAATCATGCGCCTCTGCTCAGTACGCAACTGTTGCCGCACGAACATTTCGGCGACGCCCTACTCAAAACCCAGCATCCACCGTCCACGATACCGGCTGCTCCACCGGCTTGATCTCAACATGCGTCAGCGAAGGCACGCCAACCACCGACACGCCCAACTGGTCGGCAAGATCCAGCATCTCTTCCTTGTCCACCATGATCACGTCCCCACCCGACAGCGCCAAGCACCCAGCACCATTCGCCGCGAGCTTCCGAATCGTGTTCACGCCAACCGTTGGCACATCCGCCCGCCGATCATGCCCCAACCGTGCACCCTTCACGAGCGTCCACCCTTTGGACCGGCACAACTGACCTGCACGCTCGATCAACCTATCCGTGCCTTCAACTGCTTCAACCGCGATCACGTCGCGCTCGCGCACGGCGATGGTCTGGCCAATATCGAGCCGAAGTGCCTGCGCGAGCAAAGGCCAGGCAAAGTCGATGTCGGCTTGCTGATTCGCGGTTGGACGCCGACGTGTCATCACGCCTGTTTCAGCCATGCTATCCGGGATCGGTGCCGTCGAATCAAGAAGCGTAACCCCGCACCGATCAAGCTCATCGGCGATCATCGCCAGCACCGCGTGGCTGCGACGGTCTCGCCGAAGGTGCTTGTACCAACTCACCAGCGTGCGCACGTCGGGCACATTCCGGAACATCCGCCAAGGATCGTGCATCAACTTGGCCTTATCGACCTTCCCAACCATGATCGCGTGGCGAACGCCCATCCGCGTCAAAATCTTGCCCCAACTACCAATACGCAATACGCCAACGTCGCGAAACGTCGAGCACAAGCAAGGCAGTTCCGGGCTATACTGATCCGAAAGCCCAAGCCCATGCACCGGATGTCCAGCAGCACGAAGGCTTTGCGCAATCATGATCGGCAAACGGCCCCCGCCCGCGATCAGCCCAATAGCTGTCGGTGGCGGCGGAGGATCAATCAAAACTGGTCCGACGGGGCAGACCACGGAAGACATCATTTCACGTATCTCACGCTGCCGAAACCGTTTCTGTAAAGAACACAAACTCAAACGCCATGCTGGCCTACCAAACTCTGGTTCCAAATGATGGCCAAATCACAAGCAAAAACGGTCACTAAAACCCGAAGCACGCCGCGGCAGGCGGCAAATGCTTCGCAAGATTACCCCACTTTTCGACATATGCCGAAGCGTGAATGAATCCCTCTGAGAAGCCGATACTGTACGACACTCACGCCTACGCATCAAGATCTAATAAGGGATCCTTCCAAAATCCTATCGATCGCTAACGCCGCCACGCTTGTTTGTGAGTGTTTTCATCAAACATCGCCTATTCAGTTGGCAATTTTGATGTAGGCTTTTCAGTTCTTTTTCCCCTCTTTATATGACCGGAGTTCGGCTTGACCTACAACCAAACCCAACCCGGTTCATCTCAAAACCAGCCTCTTGGGTATCGCACGCTCTCGCTCGACATCGTTGAGGGTGTCGCAGTGACCCAAAGCCAGGTTTCAATTCCTGAAGTGGGCGGGTCTAAGGGTAAACCTTGGATACAAGTTTGGTTTGCCTGTACAGGGCAGTACCAACGAGTCTTTCGCAATGCCGACGGATCGGCGTACATGGTTCGGTGCACAACCTGTGGTAAAACGATGCGCTTTGCCGTCGGCTCGGGTGGCACGAACCAGCGGATGTTCACGGTGACGTGCTGAAGGCGAGCGGGTTACAGTCGATGATGAGCGTGTTGCAAGGGTCGTATTCATTGGCACGGTGCACCGGTGTTTGTGCTGCCACGGGTAAAACAATTGGCGTGGGCGAGGCGTGCGTTGCCCTGCTGATTGAGCGTGATGATGTGGTTGGGCTTGAACGCATCGACTTTACTGTCGAAGCGTGGGACGCTGGGGCTAGGCCAGCGGCTCCGGCGCGAGTGTTTGCTCATTGGCGTGCGACCCATGTTGTTGGCGAATCCACGAACAAGCTCAAGCCGCTGCTTTCAGATGAAGAACTGTTGGACCTCTTTCAAGAGCTTGGCGAAGCCACCGAACCCAAGCGGCTGGCATTTCGCTATGTCCTTACGCTGATGCTAGTTCGGCGAAAGGTTTTGGTCGCATTTGGCTCTGGGCGAGGTGTGATTCGCGTGCGTCCCAAGGGTGCGCCCGAGGGCGCTGAGGCGGTCGAAGTGCGTGATCCGGGGCTTGATGATGGGTTGGTCGCCGAGGCAATCGAGCAGTTGTCAAAGGTTGTTCCAATTGAGGCCAAGAGATGAATATGCGGATCGTCAAATGGGTCAGGTACGTGCGCACGCTTGAGATCAGTGCGGCGAGTGGCCAAGCGATGTGCGTGGCAGGAGTATTTGTAGTCGCGAGTGCGCTCGTTGGATGCGAGAGCGGTGGTTCAAACCTTGATAGGCCAGGTTTGGGCGCACACGTTGAGTCAAGTCGCGTAAAGCCAAGTCGAGGGCCACTGCCAACATATGAATCGGTGCGAATGGGGTACAACGCGCGAGTGGACCGCTTGGAACGGCTGCAGTGTTCGCTTTCGATCACCGCAACAACGATAAACCAAGAAGGTGAAGAAGAAACGAATACGGCCGAGGGATATCTGGTGGTGGAGAGGCCATCGCGGATTGCGCTTCGGGTTGATAAAGCCGGGCAGTCAATTGCGTATTTGGGCGCGAATGAAGAGAGTGTGTGGTCGTTTGATTTGTCGAGCAACCCCAAGGTCGCGACGATTTCGGCACGTGCGGATGCAGAAGTTGGGAGTGCTAAAGGGCAGGCGGGGGTGCTGCCGGTTGATCCGCGGGTGCTGGTTGATTTGCTTGGGGTAACGCCTTTGCCCGCGAGGGAGAGTGAGTTGGTGTTGCCGATTGCATGGGCGCCGCGCGATGCTGTTGCGGGCGTTGAAGGCGCGGGGAGTAGCACGCTGCTTCGCGTGGTGCGCAAGGTGGGCAGGCAGCGGCTGGTGATGGATATTTCGCCGCGTGACTTTGTGCTGGTGCGATCAACGGTCTTTGATGCAGATGGAAGTGTGGCGGGGAAGGCGGCGTATTCGCGGGATGGAGCAGTTGAGGTTCGCGGCGATCGGATCTCGCTGCCAAGGATGGCGGAGGCAATTGTGGTGGATGTTCCTGCGTGGGGTGCGAAGATTCGGTTGCGGCTGGTGAGCCCGCAAAACCCGGCTGAACGGTTGCGTTCGCAGGCATTTGATCTTGATGGGTTGCTCAAGGCGTACGACATCACGGACATTCGCAAGCCGAAGTAGTTGTGGAAGAAAAAGTGGTAGAGGCAAAGGCAAAGGCAAAGAAAAAGACTGTTCACCACAAGAGGCACCGAGGCACAGAGAAGAGAGAAGAGAGAAGAGAGAAGAGAGAAGAAGTGGCACAGTTGCAGAGTGAAAGAGTGAAATCCGTTATGCCGTGAAGCCGAGTCGTTGAAATTATCGAAGTCAGGGATAGAGAGGCCGAAGTCACATGTGGAAGCACACACAAAAGGCACGCTTGAAAGAACGATTGAACAACACGCCCGCGGCCAAAACGAGTAACCAATCTCGATCGCACGCGACGCGAGCATCGGTCATTATGACGTGCTTTTTTGCATTCTTTCTGGTGGCTTTGATCTGCGTGACGAGCGTCAACGCCGCAGGCTCTTTTAGTGCGGCGAGCGTTGCACCACGATGGAATGCCTCGTGGGATGCTTCTGAAGCGCATGGATGGTTCGCCATGACCGATGGCCGTCCAGGGGTCAATGTCAGCATCTTTCATATGCCACCGCGGGGCGGGCTTGGAAGTGGCCAGGGTGCTGCTCGCGCGTCGCAGGATGGCACGGTTCGCCCGGCGGCGGTGTTGCGTGATTTACCTTTGGGCATGGCGGCAGTTGGTGACGAAGCCTTCTTTGCATTCGAGCCGATGCGGCTGAGGCCAACGCAGCACCGAATCGTATCGATTCGCGCGGTGCCTTTGGGGGTTGGGGCTTTGTGGGAAACGCGCCCCAATGGGCGAATGGACGAGCGTCCTGTGCTCGAAGCGCCTGGGCGACTTGCTGGTTTGGCTGGCACGGGTGAAGGCGTATATGCCTTGCTCATACAAGATGACGTGCCCACGTTGATGCGTCTTGATGTGAGTCCGGCGGCGGCGAGTGCTTCGAGTGCTTCGCGCGGTTGGAAAGAAGTAGCGTTGCCCGCCGAGGCGATGACATGGCGCAATGCGATCGCAGAAGCGAACGCTGCTGTAGTAACAGAACCCGCCATGGAATTGTCCGCCGAAGTAAACGCATCGGCGACGCCAAAGACCGACGAAAGGTCGGGTATAAAGGCCGTTACTCAACCACGCTCGTCGTATCAACCGCCGGTTGCGCGCAAGAGCCTTACGCCTTGGGTTGAGTCGCCTTGGCGGATTGTTGGTAGCGCACGCTGGATCGGTGTACTTGCGTGGACGCAAGGCAGCGACGGCTCGCCGACGTGGACGCTGTGGCGGCATGAGTTTGTGTCTGAGGAAGTTGCGAGCAACGCGTTGGTTGGCGGCACGAAAGCTCAAGCCGCTAGCGCGAACACAACGGCCAAGGTCGAGAAAGCCGTGGCGAATGTGGATGCCATGGCTTTGGAATGGACGCGGCTGGATGTCTCTCTCGCAAGGACTTCGCTTGAAAGCGTGCGCGATGTGGCGAATCTGGCGCGGGTGCGATTTGGCGTGAATGGGCCGGAATTGATCGCGATGAGGCTGTTGGCGCGCGAGAGCGATGCGCCTGAATTGGTCGCCGAGCCTGGCGTTGTGCCGGATCATGGACCTTTGAATTGTGAGATCGTGATTCGCAGGGTGGATGGCCCGGCATCGTGGCGGAAGTTGGCAACGATTGAAGCGGTCGCAGAACCCTTTGAGATGGTCGGGCTTGAGGGCGTTGGTCGATTGGCGTTTTTCTGGGAAGCCGCTGCACCAAAGGATTTGACAGGCGGGGTGAACGCGTCGTCGGCCCGAAGAACGCTGGGCCCACCAGGGTGGCGCATCGCGGAAGTGTCGGCGATTAGCGGAGAGTCTTTTTATCGTGGCGAGTTAAAGGTGCCTTTTGCTACAACCTCGGCGGACTATTCGATGTTGGGGTTTGTGTTGATGGGGATTTTGGCCGGGGCGATGGTGTTTATCGTGATGCCCACGCGCGGCGAAGAGGTGTATCTACCGGCGAAGACGGCGTTGGCCCCGCCAGGGCGACGGTTTATGGCGACGGTCGCCGACGGCTTTCTTGGATTGATCGCGGCGAGTGCGGCGTGGGGGATGAGCGTGAATGACGCCTTTGGGCTCGAAGGCGTGCTTACTGGCCGGGTGATCTGGATCATGGTGACGGCGATAGCGATATTGATCGTGGTGTGTGGCTTGATGGAGGCGTGGATTGGAAGGTCGCCTGGAAAGCTGCTCGCGGGCGTCGAAGTGGTGCGGATGGGCAAGGGGAAGGCGAAACTTGGCGGATTGCGCGGGCGAGCGGTGTTGGAGGAGTTGATTGTTCGCCCAAGCGTTTTGATGTGCCTGGCACGCAATGCGGTGAAGTGGATCATACCACCGGTTGCAATGTTGGGGTTGTTGGACCCGTCGGGGCGGCACCGGGGCGATGTGCTCACGCGAGCGGCGGTGGTGGTTAGGTTTGAAGATACGCTTGCGGATGGTAAGTAGTTGATGGTTAGTACGTCTGAAGGGTGTGGAGTGGCAGGGGCCCATGCCATTGTCTGGGGGGTTGATTGGCGTGGGTTGATTGGCCGGTTTGATTCGTCGATTTCGGCATCGATTGCGCACTGCTCCTGAAGAAGCCGCCCCAAATTGCCCGATAACAGGTACGCACGCGGCATGTGTCGCGGGGTTTTATTGCGCGCGAAGAGTACGCCAAAGAGGCACGCCAAAGGTGTAGGCGCGAACAGTAAGCAGGAGGGTTACGACATCGATGGCTGAGGCTGAAACCAAAGCTCAGGCGGGTAATTCGGGCAAAGCTGCTGCGGCGGCGGGCGCGAGTGGTGGCGGCGCGGGCTCAATTGGAACAGGCAAGCCGCGCTTGCGCGACGTTTGGCAGGTGCCTGTGTTGGCGTTGGCGGCGATTGCGCTCATTGGTGGCGTGTTGCACGCGTTCCAGACCAAGCCCAAAGAAAAGATGGACGATCGCTTCGTCGTGGCGGAGAAGCTGATCGAAGAAAGTAAGTATCGTGAGGCATTATCGCACATCAACGAAAAGATTCGGCCTTTGATGGGCACGGACAAGTTAGCGCCGGATCAGCGGCGACAATTTTACATGATGCGGGCGCGGTCGCTGGCGCGTGGGCAAGCCGAAGAAGGCCTGAGCATCGCGAAGAATCACAATGCGATCATCGAAGAATATGAAGCGGCGGAGCGCGAGCATACAGAGCTCGAAAGCGAGGACCAGTCGTGGCTCGCGCGATCGCACACAGCTCTGGGCCAGCTGCCTGAAGCCTTGCAGCGGATCGCCGCGATTACAGATGGTGCGGTCCGGCGCGAGTTAAACAAAGCTGTTGTTGAGCGGGCGATGGAGCCCAAATTTCGGAATGATGGGCTGGCGTTGGAGGTTCTGTCGAACCTGACGCAAGTAGCCGACGCGTCGCGCGATGATCGGTTGTGGGTTCTCACGCGGCAGACGCGGATCCTGGTTGAACAAGGCTTCAACGACGAAGCCATCACCAAGGTGCTTCGCGCGATGCCAAGGCTCGAAGGAGCCGACCCGGCGTCGGTGGGCGAGCTGTTGGCAACGGTCGCGGGCGCATATTTGAGTGAAGGCAACGTGGACGAGGCGCGTCGCTATCTCGATCTCGCCGGACAAATGTTGACGGACGAAAGCAGCACCATGGCGCGGGTTCATTACATGCGCGGCTTGGTCGAGCAGCAATTGGGAACCGACCCAAGAGCCGCGCTCGCCGAGTTTGATCTAGTGGCGGAGCGGTTTGAATTCAGTGAGGATGTGCTTCCTTCGTTGCTTGGTGCTTCAGAAGTTGAAGCGCAGATTGCACTGTCGGAGGACGCCGTGCCAGAGGCGTCGCTCGCGCGATATGGCACGCTTGTCGAACGGCTCAAGGCGGGTGATCAGGATCGGCGGGTGGGCGCTGATCGTGTCATCACGAGCTTGATGGATCGCAATCGTGAGCAGTACGACCGAGGCGATTTCCCTTCGGCACTTGCGTATTCACAGCTTGCCGAATCGTTGACGAATGAAGAGAGTGTTGGCGCGAATGTGTTGCTCGCTATTGCGCGGGCGCAGCGTGCGTTAGCGGATAAGGTGCTCGACACGCTGAAAGAGGCAGGGATTTTGAGCTTGGCGCATGCCGACCCGGTATCGCAGCGTGAAGCTCGAGATCGTTTAATTCTTTCTGGTGAATACTTTCGCAGGCACGCGACCAAGGTTGTGTCGGCGGATGCGCGTGGGTACGCTGATTCGCTATGGATGGCAGCGGATTCGTTCGATCGCGCGGGCGATGTGGATGGCGCGGTGGACGGGTTCAGGCAATTCTCGGCGGACTTGCCAACCGATGTGCGTAACGCCGAGGCGAAGTTTCGATTGGCCCAGTCGTATCAAGCTCGAGGCGATTTGGCGCTTGCGGCGAAGATCTATGAAGAGCTGGTGGCATCGCGCGCGGATGGACAAGCATCGGGGCCGTATGCCGACGCGAGCTATGTGCCTTTAGCGCAGACGCTGCTCGCGGATGATGTGCCGGAGAATGATGAGCGAGCGGAGCGATTGTTGCAGCAGGTGATCGCGGGCTCTGCGGGCGGGCCTGAAACAGTTGTGTTTCGCAAGGCGGTGCTGGCACTGGGCGAGCATTACTACAGAACGTCGGAGAAGGCGGGCAATCCTGAGCTTGCCATCGAGTTGCTATCGCAGTTTCTTGATCGTGCCGGGGCGAAGGCTGGAAACGGCGCGATGATTGGTGGGGCGGGTGACGGGGATGATGGTGGACATAATGAAGCCGTGGATTCGGCATTGGGGATTGACGCGCACGATATTGACGCGGCGTGGTATGGGCTTGCGGATTGCAACAGGTTGTCCGCTGCGGCGATCCAGAAGACGTTGGCAGAGGCGATGCCCGAAGGGATTCGGCAGGATCGAGAGCGGCTGCGTCGCGAGCGTTTAGCCGAGGCCTCGGAAGCCTTTCGGATGGTTCGTGATCGCCTTGACAAACGAAATCGCAAGACGGCATTGGACGATCTTCGACTGCGGAATTCGTACTTTTACATTGCGGATTCTGCATTTGACCTTGGGAACTTTGACGAGTCGATCCGGCTGTACGACGCGGCAAGAGAGAGGTATTCGCGCGATCCAGCGAGCTTGGTTGCACTGACACAGATTGTTGCGGCGTACCTGGCTCAAGGAGATGTTGATCGGGCGCGGTCTGCCAACGCGCGTGCGGTGGCGTTCCATGCGTCGCTGCCGGAGGCAGTTTGGGATGATCCGACAGTGCCGATGTCGCGGCTTGCCTGGGCGCGGTGGCTTGATTCGCAGGCCAAACTTGGTGCCTTTGGTTCGGCTTCTGGTACCTGAAATTTGATAGAACCGGCATTTGATGTCGAGTGCTTTATCATACCTATACAAGTGGGCGATGCATGTTGCCTGCAGTGGAATCGGTCGCGTTTGCGCGAACAGGCCGAAATGGGTTCACGAATTTTGCATTGGTTTGCCGATGTGTGTTCAGATTGGTGCAAATGTGGCCAAATCGGGTAACTATGAGGTTCCTCACTGTTTGTGTGTGCAGTGAAAAAGTGTGAAGGAGCGGAGCTCCATCATCTGGCAGAGTGTGCCTCCGCGTGTGCGGCGGCTGCCAGGGCGCGATCGGTCAGGATGACCAAACATGACAGCGGTCAATCACAAGCAAGCAACAAGTTCGCTATCGCTTGATACGCGAATTCTAAATTTTCGAACTCTTGGATTGCAAGAGCGCGTCGATATGCTCATCCAGGAAATGGGACGGCTGGACGCGCTGAGCCTTCGGCTTTGTACGTTGATTGCTCAAGATGATGCCGACGCGGTGCTCGCACTAGTGGCTGAACGCGAAGAGATCGTGGCTATGGTGGGCCCCCTATCGGCATCCATCGAACATGATTGGTCCAAGCTCTCGCCACGTGAGCAAGACCCGTTGTTAGCTGGCAAAATATCGTCGATTATGGGGATGGCTGGAGCGATTGCAGCTCGCGATCAGGAAGACATGAAAGCGTTAGAAACGACGCACGAGCGAATCTCAACGCAGCTCGCCGAGTTGGCGGTAGCGTCGCGCGCGTCACGGGCGTATGGCGATGGGCCACTTGCGGCGCCCGGTGTGGTACCGGCACGGTTCCAGGATCGGGAGGCATAATGGCTGATGGAGACGCGGCTAGCACGATGCTCGAGGCGGCTCATCGGGCCAATGGCAGCGATGCGGCCATTGCAGTAAACAATCCAGCGAGCAGTCAATTCAATAATCCAGTTGCAGGCGCGTTGGGGCATACCGAGTTTACTGAGTTGATGAACGCGTTTAATCAAGTGACCACACGCTTGGAACGCACCCACGACCAGCTTCGGAATGAAGTCGAGCGTTTGCGTGGCGAATTACTCGAAGCTAACGCGCAGCTTGAGCGGACGCGAAGGCTCGCGGCTCTGGGCGAGATGGCGGCGGGAATCGCGCACGAAGTCCGCAACCCGCTTGGTTCTATCGCGCTCTACGCGGGAATGCTTCGGCAGGATCTGGCCAGTATGCCACGCGAGCTTGCAATCGCGGAAAAAATAGCAAAGGGAGCGCAGGCGCTGGACGTAGTGGTGGGTGATGTGCTGACGTTCGCCAAGGAATTCAAGCTGCGGTTCCAGTCAATTGATGCTACCGAAGCGCTTGATGCGGCGGTTGCGAGTTGCCGAGCAGAGATCGACGCGGGGCCAACGGGTTGGCTGCGTGTTTTTTCCGCGGTGCGTGTGTGTGCGCGTCGGCGTGGGAAGCAGAAACCGACGGATTTAGGCGCGGTTCAGCCGCTGGTCTTTGAAGGCGATTGGGCACTGGTGCAGCAGGCGTTGATCAACGTTGTGCGCAACGCCATCGAAGCGATGCGTGAATGTCCAAAGACGCTATCGAGTGATCAAACCGACCACACCCACTCGCTACATTTGGAAGCAACGACGACGCTTCTTTTGGGTCCCGATGGGACATCGGTCGAGGCGGCCGCACTTCGCGTGATTGATTCGGGGCCGGGGATCGCCGAAGCGATCTTTGCGCGGATGTTCAACCCGTTCTTTACTACGCGGGCGGCGGGAACTGGGCTTGGGCTGGCGATCGTGCATCGCATCATGGACGCGCACGGCGGCCGCGTGCAGGTTGCGAACAACAGCGAAGGGGCGACGGCCAAATCCAGTGGTGCAACCATTGAGCTCGTATTTCCTTTGGTCGTCACGCAGCAGCATCCGCCTGTGGAACACATGCATGGCGGCGTCATGTCCCGAGGAACTCTCAGCGATCAAGCGCCTTTGATCACGGTGCCCGACCGGAATCTCGCTTCGTACGAGGCAAGCAAGGCTTTGGTCCAAGTTTCGGCGGATTCAAGCGGCAATGCACCAAACCAAGGACCGCGCGGCGGCACACGGCGCGGCGCTCGTTCTCGTAGCACATCCCTTAAGCAATCGGTTCATACACCGGTTTCTCGATCCGACTCGGAGCGTTCGGCGCACACTGCGGCCGCACGAAATGCGCACGACGTGGAGGCAGCGGCATGACAACGGTATTGGTGGTTGATGATAAAGAACTCATGCGCGACAGCGTCGCCGTCACACTCGAGCGGGCTGGCTTTGGGATTGCAACCGCACCCGATGCGCAAACTGCTATGGATATTGCGGCCAAAAATCGCCCGGATTGCGTCGTAACCGACATGCGCATGCCGGGCTTGACGGGTGTCGAGCTTGTGCAAAGGCTTCGACGAATCGACGATCAACTTCCGGTGATTGTGATGACCGCGTTTGGTACGATCGATACCGCCGTGCGTGCTATGCGTGAGGGCGCGTTTGATTACCTTACTAAACCATTCGAGGGCGATGAGCTGGTTATCAGCGTGAAGCGGGCAATCGAGCATCGTCGTGTGTCGAAAGAGAACGCCGTGCTGCGCGCGGGACAGGCGGGCCCATCAGGAACAGCGGGTATTCCTACGCGCATCGGCGTTGAACGGCTGATCGGTTCATCCGCTGCGATCCAGCGCGTTCGCGAGCAAATCGCCTCGCTTGCGGGCTCTGCCGGCACGGTCTTGATCACCGGCGAATCTGGCGTCGGCAAAGAAGTCGTCGCGCGAGCCATCCACGAGTGTGGCCAGAGGCGTGATGGGCCATTCCTTGCGATGAACTGTGCGGCGTTGTCGGCGTCGCTTCTCGAAAGCGAACTCTTCGGGCATGAACGCGGCTCATTCACCGGCGCGGATCGTCTTCGTAAAGGTAGATTCGAGCTTGCCGACCGCGGCACCCTGTTGTTGGATGAGATCAGCGAAGTCTCGCCTCAGGTACAGGCAAAGTTGCTTCGTGTTCTGCAAGAACGGGCCTTCGAACGCGTGGGATCTAGCCTCACTATCGGCGTTGATGTGCGCGTGGTGGCGACGAGCAACCGTGATCTTCCCGCGAGTGTTGCTCGCAACGAGTTCAGACAGGACTTGTACTTCAGGCTCAATGTGCTTCCGATTCGCGTGCCCACGCTGCGGGAACGGCGCGAGGATGTGCCGACGTTGGCCCGGCACTTTATCGCTGGCGTCTGTGCGCGCGAGGGTCGGCCCGCGCTTGAATTGGCGGACCAGGCCGCGATGCTTATGAGTGCGTACAACTGGCCGGGCAATGTTCGCGAACTGCAAAATATCTGTGAGCGAGCCGTCGTGCTCACGGGCGATCGAGCCACGAAGGTGATCCAAGCAAGCATGATCGAACCTTGGCTCAGTGGCGAGTGTGGCCAGATCACTAATAATAACTCGCACCACATGAGTATGCACGCAAACGGTAATCAATCTAGTCATCTGACTGGTCATGTGAATGGTCATGTGAATGGTCATGTGAATGGTCATGCAGCGCCATTGCAGGCAACACCTTTGCGAGCTACGGTGCGACTTCCCGGACAGATTCTCGAAGCAAAGCCTGATGGGCAACTCGACCACGGCTTAGGCAATGGCCACGTTCATGCGAACGGAAACTCGCATTCACCTGGGCTTTCATCGTCAAATAGCTCGTCATTTGGTGGCACGCACGCCGTGGCACATGCCGTGCAAGGGGGCTTCGGCACGAGTATGGGAAACATCGGGGGCGCGTTGAGCGAAGGCCCGATTCGCACTCTTGAAGAGATCGAACGCGAAACCATCGTGGCTGTGCTTGTTCGTTTCAAAGGACATCGCCAAAAGACTGCTGCAGCGTTGGGAATCGGTGTGCGAACGCTGGGCCTCAAGCTGAAAAAATGGAAAGAACAACGACTCGTCGCCGAGACGCTTTAATGAGGTTATTCAGCGCTTTTAGTAAACTAAGAATGCGACAATTGGCGAGCGCACCCTGCGACTCTTGCGCGAAGGTATCGATATTTTTTCGCACTGGCTCTCCAAGGCGCA
>JBBRGG010000064.1:0-15319 GCA_038240875.1 Phycisphaerales bacterium
AACAACAAACGCGTCCCCAGGCGAGCCAAGCTCCGGGCGATAGTCGATCCATCGTGTAATAGGCGACCGTCTCGACGCATCTTCGCTCGCGAGATACAAATCCGTCGAAATAGTCAGCACGTCGGCATCATGCCAGCGTCCCGGCCCGCCGCGCTTGGTCTGGAACGATTGTGTCACTCCCAACTTCAGTGCCACCGCATCAGAAATCTGTTCCACATCCGGGTCATAAATCGGAATATCCTGTTGATCGACCGAAGTCCCCGCAACCCAGAAGGTCGCGTTGGGCTCGATCACGTGCCGAAGCCGATTGATGTCTAGGAATCGTGACCCGATGTTGTCGTACACACGCGCAATGGTCGTTGAAGCGCGAATGCCCACGCTGCCCCACAACCGCGCCGAGTCTGATTCATTGGGCGAAAATTCGTCAAATTGCGAATCCCACGCCGTCACGCGACCAACCGCAAATGGCGTCAAAATCACCTGTCCCAGCTTCAATTTGCTCGACAGTTCCTGTCGTGCATCCGCCCGATACACCTCATCTTCAAAGTACCCCTGCGACCGCAGTTGTTCGCTCAACCGTTGGTTCGAGTTCAGCAGCAATGCACGCTGCGCCAACGCATTACTCGTGAGCCCGCGATCGCTCGCGAGCACTTCATCAAATGCGAGCCCCATCCGCGACGCACGCAGTTCCGTGAACGATGTCAACAACCCAGGCTCGGGCAACAGATCGTCCGCGATCCGCACATACGAAATCTCTGGTAGCTTCGTCGTCGAATAGCCCTGGCTTTGCAGCAAGTACTCATTCGTGATGAACGAGTTGGACTGACCCTTGACATCAACCGTCAAGCTCGTGTTCGCGTCCAACCGCCGTGCAAACAATCGATTGGTAAACTCGCGCCGACTCTCCCCCAACCCCTCAAAGAACGCATCTACAAACGCATCATCAGAAATCAAAGCCGCCTCGGCAAACAACGTCCACTGATCTGTCAGCCGCCACCGCTGCTCGAATGTAAAGATGCCTCGGGCTTCGCCATCGCGATTCTTCTCGGCACCAGACTTGAAGATGTCCACGCCACGATCAAAGGGAAGGCCATATGCAAAGACCGCGCCCTCGGTCTTCTCCATCTTCCACGCAACCCGCGTTCCCAACGCCGGACCACGCTCAAAGTAAAAATCCGTGAACAGGTCGGCGGTCCATTCCCCAGGCTGATCAATCCCCAATAGACCAAACGCATTCAGCGTTGCCTTCACCGCGCCGCCCGAACCCGACGTATTCTCGACACGGAAATCGCGGATGATCTGCTTTTCCGGATCTCCCTTGTAATACGGGAACCAGAATACAGGCAGCCCCAAAAACCGTGGCGTGATGTTGTCCGCTTCCACGATTGATTGCGTCTCAGTCACACGCGGCGTGGGTGCCTCGCTCGTACGCTCATTTGACGCGTCAAGCCCCGTGGGCGCGACCTCTTTATCCACTCGCGAAATCGTGACCGACGACGCGCCCACCGAAATCTCTGGGTCAAAGAAGCCCGTGTTCGAAAAGGTCACGCGATCCGCCGAAAACTGCCTTGCCGACTCCTGCCGAATCGTCTCGGCTCGAAGATACAGCGGAATTGATCGCTGCTGGTCATACGTCCAAAAGACCGCGTCGATCGCCACCGCGCGATTGCTCTTGACATCATAAAAAACCTGTGGCGAGCGCAGCGTGTAATCGCCATCCGTCGCGACCGCGTCCCCTTCAAGATATATCCCTCGCACCTGCCCCGCGCCCAAGCTCAGCGTCGTCGTTAACGGGCCAGGATCAAGGAATACTACAGCGCGTTGGGCTGTCAATTGCAGCAAACCATTGCGCTCGGGCTCGCGATACTGGATGTTGACGCCATTGGAAATCACGACGGCGTTCTCTGCCTCTCCCGTCACCAGCGACACATCGCCTGCCGTGATCGTGAAGGCACCGCCAGAAAAGAAGATCGCGTCCTTTGATGCGACCGTATTGGTTGGTATTGATGTCGTAGTTTGTGTGGGTGCGGTGCCCGAAGCTGGATTCGTTCTTGGCTGTGTTGAGGTAATTCCATCGCCACCAGCATCAGTTCCAGCTCCAGTTGCACTTGCTCCAGTTTCGCTTGGTCCCATTCCAGTTGGCCCCGTACCACTTGGCCCGGTTCCAGCCATCGGGCCACCTGACGGCTGATCTCGACGATCCGACTCACTTGGCTGCGGCCCGACCGGCCCACGATTTGGTCCAGTCCCATTTGGACCCGGTTTAGTTGGCGTCTGCGGACGAAGCTGCTCCGGCGAAATCGGCCGCGATGGCGCGCTCGTCCGATCCGTCGGCCCGCCCCTCGCGCCATTCGAGCCGCTCGCACTATTCACTTCGCCACTTTCCATCATCCGCGCAGGACGCCAATCTAGCGCGATACTCGCGGTCAAAGGCAAAGTCGGCCCAGGCCAAGGCCTTGGCTGAGGCAAGCCACCTTCAACTCGCTCACCTGTTACTTCCCCGCGACCAAGCTGCCGATCCAGCGACCGCACCAGCGCCTTGTTCGCATCATCCAATAACTCCAACGTTGATTCGTCGCCTCGTGGCTCACCTTCGATTATCTTGAGCGACGTCATCGACACCTTCGCCGCGAGCACCGCCGCCCGCACCGATACGCGGTCACCCGTTGCGCCATTGGCCCCGACCGGATCCGTTAAGGCACCCAAGCGATCAAAGCGTACGAAAATCTGATAGCCCGTCGGACCAGATCCTGTTTGACTAGCCCCAGCCTGACCACTCGCGCCCGCGGCGCTCCCCATCGGTACGATCCACACCACCGCGCGACGAGCCACAAACGAGCGCGTCCCCAGCATGATTCGCGCATCACCATCAAGGTACAGCCGTTGTACGCCGTCAGGCTGTTTCCAGCGGTTAATAGTTTCCGCATCAAAGCTCACGCGGCCACCCACCGGTGCAAGATCAAACTGCGTGGTCGCAAAGTCTGCCAAAGTACTCGAAGCACTTGGCTCGTTCTGCGCAACTGACCCGTTGGTCGTGCCGCCTTGCGCGGCGATCACACTCGCACTTGCACACTGCGCACTCATCGCCAACCCGGCGAACCACGCGATCGTCGTCGCAGTTGTCCTTGTCACACTGCGGTATTTAGTATCGCGCGAAGAAATACGCATGGTGCGCGCACAACAAGCGACCTCTCCTAAGCGCGAGAGTGCGAAACGTGATGGACGATTTGTTCGGAGTGCGGAGCTGTATCGCATACGTCGCGGATGCTACGGCACCGAAGCCTCCGCCACAACCGCGCGGGCTAGATCCTGATCGGATTCTGTCCCTAAATCCACAACTCCACGAGGTTCGGGCACCAAAACCTCAATCTTGTAATCAACCTTGGGACCACTTGGCGTCGAAGCGGTTGATACCTTGGTCATACGAATGAGTTGAGGGGAAGCCGCTGTCGCTGGCTGTGAAGCTGCCATCGCCGAAGCGCCCGGATTATGTCCGATCGGCTGAGGCGAAGCCACGCGCTGGACCTGCGCAACCGCAAGCTTTGCGCTAAACCACATTGGAACCCGTCGCCCCTGCACATTGGGGCCGACCAATTCCAGTTGCCCGGGCTTCCACGCTTTCCACCACGCTGCCGCTGCGGATACGTGCGAGCAACCCATTCCAATAAAAGCGTCAGCACGCGAAGCAACAAGCACATCCACGAGCACTTCTCGCGCCAATCGCTCATGCTCGGGCCAGCTCATGCAGTGCAGCGCTTGGCGCGAACGCGTCCTTGTGCACGATTGCGCGATCATGTCGGCTTGATACCGGGTTTTGAAAAGTTCGTATGCACGCTGGCCATCGGTCATTACATACACCCGAGGCAGTGACCGCATGCACAGCCGCTCTACCACCCGAGCACGCCCGCGTGAAATTGCAGCAGGAATCGCCGACACATCTTGAGCCATCCCTGGGTGAGCAGCCCACATATCGCCCATGCGAATATGCGCCGCCACAAACGGATCATTGCGGATATCGCGCTCCACGATCGTCTGGGCTTCGTGCTCGATCTCCGCTCGGGGGATTAAGAACGCCCGCCGAAGATGCGTCAAGGCTTCCCACAGATTTACGCCATGCA
Source organism: Phycisphaerales bacterium (assembly GCA_038240875.1). Taxonomy (GTDB): domain Bacteria; phylum Planctomycetota; class Phycisphaerae; order Phycisphaerales; family UBA1924; genus JBBRGG01. The sequence goes on from JBBRGG010000064.1 coordinate 4,119, forward strand.
GCGGATGCGAAGGCGGCACCCATGCCAGTGCCTCACCCACACTAATAGGTACATCCAGAACCAAGATGCGTTCCGGTCGATTCGAATACGCACCGATCCAAGCAGTCGCAGGCGTCATCCGAGCCACTGGATCACGTGCCGCGTCCAAAGTTCTGCCACCTTGGTTCACGTCCCAACGCGGGGGCCATATGTCAGCGTGCGTTAATTTCTTGCCATCAAGCTCATCGGTCAATTCTTCCAATTGTGCAACACCTGGGATCGGTTCAAACAGACTTGTAAAGACCGAATTCGCGTCAGCTGGCGGCATATCCGACCCGCTGCTCACAGAATCAAGCCCGCGCGCGGAATAGAGAAAGCCATTTCCCCAGTCGATAATAGGTGTTCGATTGGTCGACTGCGCAAGCACTAGCCCCGCAAGGACTTGAAACACTTCGGCAAAGAAGCCTTCGCCCAGCGCCTTGATCACCAAAAAACGCCCTTGTGGGAGCGAAGGCTTTGGCGCGCACATGGCTTCTTCATACCGAACTTGTGCCAGTTTGCGCTCTGGCGTTCGCCACAGTGATTCGCAGAGCAACGGCAACGCAACATCAGGCCGCCCAGCACGTAGCGTCACCGTTCCCAAGGTGACTAACGCATCGGCGACGCAGTCATTTTCCTCGCTCGTAGTGTGCGCCATGAGGGCGGCCGCTGGCACACTCGAAGCAACCAACGCCGACCCAATGCTCGCGGTGACTGCAAAGTTTCGCGTGATCCCGCCTGCGGAATCCAACGCAAGTGTCGCACGAGCATGGGCTTGGGCCAAACGACCAGACTCAAGGTCGAGCCACGCATCATGAAGAAAGTTTTTCGCGGCAAATAGATCACGAGTACGCATAGAGATGGGAGGCTAGGCACCACCAACTCCATAGTGTGAAGTATGCATTACGACTTCCCAAAGTGTTTTCAAGACAATCACTTGCGAGAGACCGCAATATACATTTTTATTAAACAGCACGCATAAAGACGAACATAGCGCATCGCGCGAGTTGTGCGTATGGTTGAGAACCATCCTGCCACGGGTATAAAATTCAAGATTGGCATGTTTTGCCAGCATCTTTGTCATAAGCCAACAAAAGGAAAAGAACCATGGAAAGCGAAAATTCTGGAAGCAACGCGTCGTGCAAAATGGATTCAGGCCATGTCGCTGCAAGCCATATAGATCGCAGAAATGCGATGGCAATTGCGCTCGGCGGGGTTGGCGCTCTTGCGTTTGGAGCGGCGGCCGTCGCGCAGCCGGGTGACAGAATAAAGCCAACTACCACCGCAGTTGTCGGCACCAAAATCAACACCTCGATCCCCGGTTGGAACGAAGCAAAGGGGCAGTACGAGCTTGGGCCACTGCCTTATGACTACAAGGCTCTTGAGCCACACATCGACGCGCAAACGATGGAACTGCATCACACCAAACATCATAATGCGTATGTCACCGGGCTCAACAAGGCACTCACCGAACTAGGTCGTATTCGAGAAGGCCAAGGCGACGCCGCACTCGTGAAGCACTGGTCGCGTGAGGCCTCATTTCATGGCAGCGGCCACGTCAATCACGCCCTCTTCTGGTTGATGATGGCGCCTGCAGGCAAAGGTGGCGGCGGCCAACCTGAAGGCAACCTAGCAAAAGCCATCGATCGTGACTTTGGCACTTTCGACAAATTCGTCGCCCACTTCAAAGCCGCAGCGAACCAAGTCGAAGGTAGCGGCTGGGCATGGCTTGTTTTGGACGTGGTTTCGGGCCGCTTACTCGTGATCCAAGGTGAGAAGCAGCAAGATCTTATGATCACGGGCGCGATTCCAGTTCTTGGACTTGACGTGTGGGAACATGCGTATTATCTCAAGTACCAAAACAAGCGTACCGAGTACACAAATGCCTGGTTTAATGTGGTCAACTGGAAGTTTGCTGGGGCACTCTTTGACCGAGCAGAGGCTTCACGCAAGTGAGCCGAAGCAGTTGAAAGCCACGGGCGAACAGAGTACATACTAGTTGTTTGAAACCCGTGTTACCCATGGGTTTTTTTAGTAGCTATTGTTTTTGTTAGTATCTGCAAGGATAAAGTTTGCAATTCGGAATCTCGATGCCTTTTCCAGAATTACTTATGCGATCTGCACAAGCACCTATTTTACAAGAGCTTACGCAGTCATAAACGAAATATACGAAAAATTCGGACCACTTCATTTGCATAATCCAATCCGTGTGGCATATTCGTAATGTCTTGTCTCTCTCTCCTCCATTACCTGCTGCGGGCGGAAACCGGCGGTAGGGCTTAAAGAAGTTCGCAACGTCAACAACTGTGAACTTCGACCGTGTCTTGTCTCTCTCTCCACCTCGTACCTGCTGCTCGCGAAAACAAGTAGTAGGGCTTCCCGGTTTCCCAAAGGGCTTTCCACATCGTGGGAGGCCTTTATTGTTTGGTCAACGGATTGCGAGAATCACGCGGCGAATTTATGTCTCGCATGTCTAGCATGTCTCGCATGTCTCGCATGTCTAGCATGTCTCGCATGTCAACCAGCACATTAACCGGCATTCTTCCAGCAGGGTATAGCCGCGAGTGCTCGCCAAAGGCAAAGACTCGTCAGCATCGCTAGTCTATCGGCTACGTGACAAATTCAATCATCAACTCAATCTTGGCAGTTTTCCCAACTGCCCCACCACTCGTTGCTGTGAGTGCGCCGCCACTATCAGCGATTGCGATCACCATCGTGTTGGTGTATATCGTCGCACTGATTGGTGCGGGCGTGTGGGCGGGCAGGCTGAGCCGACGCAAGGGAAACGCTGAATCGACCAAGGGCTATTTTCTGGCGGGGCGGCACATGCCGGTGTGGGCCGTCACGATTTCGACGCTTGCCACGGCTCAATCGGCGGCAACCTTTGTTGCTGTACCTCAGGATGCGTATGACGGTTCGCTGGTGTACTTATCAGCGTCGATCGGCAGTGTTCTGGCGGGGTTCATTCTCGCGGTTGTGTTTATCCCGGCATATTACCGGCTTGGAGTTTCTACGCCGTATCAGGTTTTGGAGAAGCGCTTTGGAAATCGGGCGCGGGTCGCGACGAGCGTGGCGTATTTGTTTGGGCGAGTATTTGCGAGCGGGGCGCGTTTGTATATTGGCGCAATACCACTGACCATCGCGCTCTTTGGCGAGCGCACGCCATCGAGCCTAGCGGTGGTCTTGCTGGCGTTTACGATCTTTGCGATTCTGTTTACGTTGCGAGGCGGGCTTGAGTCGGTGATTTGGACTGACGTGTTGCAGGTGTGCGTGTATCTTGGGGCGGGCGTCGCCGTGCTTGTATTTCTTTGGTACTCCATCCCCGGCAGCGCGGGCGACGTATTCAAGGCGCTCTCAACAGGCAGATCGGATGGCGGGTCCAAGCTCGCGATCATCGATCCTGGAATAGATACGTCGCAATCACCATGGATCAATTTCGCGGCTCCATTCACGCTACTCACTGCGGTCACGGGCTGGACGCTTCTTAACCTTGCGGCACTGGGTACGGATCAAGACTTGGCGCAACGATTGCTTACGTGTAAGGATGCCAAGAGTGGCGCGCGGTCGGCGATTGCGAGCACGCTTGTCGGGCTGCCTGCGGTTGCGCTCTTTGCGTGTATCGGGCTCTTGCTATGGGTTTTTTGCACGCAGACGCAGCTCATGGGCAGGCCTACGCCCGAGTACGTGCAAGGCAACACCGCGGATATGTTGATGCGTGTTGTGCTCAACGAAATGCCAGCGTGGCTTGTTGGGCTCGTGCTCGCGGGCGTTTTAGCGGCTGGCCCGGCGGGGCACAACGCCACGCTCAACTCCATGGCGTCGACGCTCATTGCTGATGTGTATCGCCCGCTACGAGCTGGCCGGAGCGAAGCACACTATTTGTTTGTTGGGAGGTGGATGGTCGTAGGCTGTGGCGTTATTTTGTGCGTGTTCGCGGTTCTGTGTGCGATCTGGCAGGCAAAGAGTGGCGAGAACCTGATCTCGTTTGTGCTGGGCGTCATGGGCTTTGCGTATGCCGGTTTGCTTGGCGTATTTCTTACTGCATTACTTACCAATCGCGGCACGGCGACCTCTGCGATTGCCGCGATGATTACGGGCTTTGTGGTCGTGCTGCTGCTCCAGCCTTTGGTGATAAGGCCTGTGATGGGAGCGGTTTTCGGCGTGGTGCGTGGTGCTGAACTCGCGCAAACGTTCACGCTTGCGTCGCCTTGGAGATTGTGCGTTGGTGTTGCGTGTGCATGTGCCGTGTGCGTGCTGCCTCGAGGCAAAGCGAAGGATTCGTTGATGAAGAGCACGCGAGGGTGACGTGAAGTCAAAATGCGTTGGCGGCGTTGACGGCGTTGGAAGCAACGATTCACGCCCAAGGTTGTACGACAAGTATGTAGGACAAGGATGTAGGGCAAGGATGTTGACATGAAGAGTGCACAGGCCCACGAAGAAGAGCAACTCGCGCAGTGGCTTATTCCAAGCCCGGTGCATCTCGCGCGTACTGGCGGCACGGTGCGCGTAGGAGAAGCCGCGCGTCAATGGTTGCGCAGGCTTGGTAGCCGAGGAATGAACCATCCGTTGGCGATAGACTCTGATTTGCTTGCGCGAAATCAAACGCGCGAAGCGAGCTCGCCGGACGCGTCGTGGTTGCGCGAGCACGTAACAGGTGGGTGGTGTAATACTTCGACAAAAGATTCACAGGCATACTCGCTGGAGTTGAGCAAGAACGGCGACGACACGCTGCTTGCGACGATTACTTCGCCGACGGCTGTTGGGGTGCGTGCGGGTCGCGCGACGTTGGCGCAGGTGCTAACTCTCGTGTCCGCGAACGCGTTTACGCGCGGTCTGAGTGGAAGTGGGAATATACCAGAGAGCGAGGGTTGGCCGCGGGATCATGTGCCTTTGTTGGTCATTCGCGATGCACCAGAGTTTGCTACGCGAGGTGTGATGATCGATGTTTCGCGCACGCGCATTTCGCGGATGGACGATTTTTTCGACACGATCGATACGCTGGCGTTACTTAAGTGCAACCATCTTCAGTTGTACACCGAGCACACGTTCGCGTACTCGTTTGCTGAGGAAGTTTGGCGAGGTTGGTCGCCCCTTACGAGTTCGGAGATTCGCAGGCTTGATGCGCAGTGCGCGTCGCGCGGGATTGAACTCGTCGCGAACCAGAATTGCTTTGGGCACCTGCGGAATTGGTTGGAATCGCCTGGCTTTGCATCGCTCGCCGAGACGCATGAAGATTGGTTCTTTGACGTGTGGCCAAGGTCTGGGCCGTTTTCGTTGTGCCCGACTGATCCAGCATCGATTGCGTTTGTCAGACGAATGTTGGGCGAGGTATTGCCTTGCTTTACGAGTGGCATGGTCAATATTGGGTGTGACGAAACGTATGACATTGCGTTTGGCAGGTCCAAGAGTGCGTGCGAAGAACGCGGCCGGGAGACGGTATATGCGGAGTTTGTCGCCAGGATTGTTGAAGTCGCGCGCGAACTGGGTAAGCGCTCGATGTTCTGGGGCGATGTAGCGCTGAACAAGGTTGAATGCCTCGATGCGATCTCGCGCGATGCGATATTGCTGGCATGGGGATACGAACCGGACACTAATTTTGCCGCGTGGTGCAGGGGTGTTCGCGAGCACGATACAAACGCACGCAGTAAGACACAATCGAGTGGCAGCGAAGAGTTGCCTCGGGAAGTGTGGGTGTGTCCTGGGACCAATGCGTGGCGCTCGATCACTGGACGAACGCGCGAGCGGGTTGCAACGCTGGACAGAGCAGCACGAGAAGGCCTGGCCGAGGGAGCGAGTGGATATTTGGTGTGTGAATGGGGCGATACCGGGCATTGGCAGCAATGGCCTATTTCGTTACGGGCAATTGCGGATGGACTCGCGTGTGCTTGGATGGGGCGAGAGGCTTCGGCAACAAGTGCGGCTGCCTTGTGCGTTCATGCGTTAAAAGAAAACGATTTACATGTTGCGCAGCGTTTGGGGACGTGGCTTGATGCACTTGGAGACGCGGACGCGCCGCTGCGCGCGAACTGTGGCTGGCTCTCGCGCGTAGATCTCGCGGGGTACCCCTTACGGAATCAGACCGCGTTGCAAGCTGATTTAAACCAGCGCTGGAACGCGCCGACGAAGCACGCTGGGAACGTGGAAGATTGGATCGAGGCTCGTGATCGGATCGAGGCATTGAAAGTGGAGCTTGAAGAATTATTAGTTACTTCGTCGCGCACGCTTGAAGAACTCATGCAGAGTGTTGAACTCGCGCGGTTCGCGGCGGAACGAGCTCTGGCGCGAAGAAATGTCGGCAGCAGTCAAGTGGAGTTTTCGCGCAAGGCGTTGGCGTGGCGTGAGGCATTGAAAGCCGAGCATGCACGACTTTGGCGCAGCCGATCACGCGAAGGCGGACTCGCGGCGTCGCTTGCATACTTTGACGCGATAGATTTGGGAGAAGGCAAATGACGACGAAGAATGACTTGCCTGAGCAAGACGCGCCTAAGCTAGGCGTACGACAAATACAAGCGACGCGCGAGCCAAAGCGAATACGCTACATCGTCGGCTGCATGAGTGGCACCAGCCTTGATGGGATCGACGCCGCGTTGGTCAGCGTGCAAGGCTCGGGGCTTTCGATGCGAGCCCGGTTTGTACGCGGCGCATCGTGCTCACTTGGGAATGCGAAGCAAACGCTGCGCAACCTTGCGATAGGTAATACGTGTACGGCGAGCGAGGTTGCTCACGCGATGCGCGATCTTTCACTGGTGCATGTCGAGGTGATCCGAGAAGTTCTTTCGGCTGATTTACGCGCGGATGAGTCACATGAGTTAGATCTTATTTGTGTGCATGGGCAAACGGTCTTTCATGCGCCGCCGGTGTCGTGGCAGTTGATGAATGCGGCGCCGATTGTTGCGGCGTTTGGTGTGCCCGTGGTGCACGACCTACGCGCGATGGACCTAGCGTGTGGCGGTCAAGGTGCACCGATCACGCCGCTGGCGGATTGGATCTTGTTCCGAAGCGGTTCACGAGGAGGATTGAGCACGTCGGGGAAACAAGACGCTGAAAGCGTGTCGGCAATCATCAACCTCGGCGGCTTTGCCAACGCAACGATAATGACTCGATCTGAAACGATGCAAGCTTACTCTAAAACAATAGAAGTAACCGAGCCAATAAATGCGCGTGGCCCAGTTCCTGATCATGGTCCAGAAACCGTACTTGGCTTTGATATCTGCGCCTGCAACCAGATCCTTGATGCAATCGCTCGGGCTCGCTTTGACGCGCCCTACGACGACGGTGGCGCGCGAGCGTTACAAGGCACGGTCAGTATGCTCACCATCAAGCCCTTGATCTCGACGCTGTCTTCGCAGCGTGCCCAAGGCCGATCACTGGGCACGGGCGATGAGGCTATCGACATCTTTCTTCGTGGAACCAAAGACTTGTCTGCGAACGATGCGTGCGCGACGACGTGCCAAGCGATAGGATGCGTGGTAGCTGATGCGGTCGTTGAGCGAATGCCAAGCGGTGACGAGAATATTGAGATTATTCTCGCGGGCGGAGGCGCACGCAATGTGGCTTTACGAAATGCGATCGAGAGGCATGCACGCGAAGCGATGCGAACCAGGGCCAACGCGTCAAGCTTTATTCATGTTATGACGACGCAAGACCTAGGCGTTCCCATTGAGTTTCGAGAAGCGGTGTGCTTTGCAGTGCTGGGTGCATTGTGCCAAGATCGCGTGCCGATCACGCTAGCCAGCGTAACGCGCGTTCATCTAACAGCACGAGGCACGCCACCGATCAGCGGCGTGTGGGAGTATCCGCCTTGAACGTCTGCACGGCAGCACAGCTAGCTCGTCGCGGCTAAGCTCTGCGCGATGACACCAACCGAATCAAACACCACGCACATTCCTGATCGCGGCTTAATCTCGACCGAGAAACGAAACCCGCGCACTATGGATCTCCACACCCGTTCGGTCGCGGAACTCGTAGAGATCATTAACCGTGAAGACCGCGACGTGCCGCTGGCTTTGAAGCGAGCACGAGCCCGACTCACACGCTTTATCGAAGCCGTGGAACCAAGCTTTATCGCTGGCGGCAGGCTGATCTATGTCGGCGCCGGGACGAGCGGCAGGCTTGGCGTTCTCGACGCTTCGGAAGCCCCGCCCACGTTCCAAGTTGACCCTGGCCGAATCGTCGGCATCATCGCAGGCGGCGATACTTCACTCCGCAAAAGCGCTGAAGGAGCTGAGGACGATCCGCGTGGCGCATGGCCCGCGCTCGCGCAGCTTTTGCTTACCAAGCACGACACTGTGATTGCGATCGCGGCGGGCGCGACCACGCCTTATGCCGTGGGCGCATTGGCATTTTGCAAGCATGAACTCGCCGAGGATTCGCGGCCTTTGACGTGTTTGCTCGCGTGTGCAAAGGTTGAGCAACCCGCCGACGTTGACCATTTTGTGGTGCTTAATACCGGGCCCGAAGTCCTCGCTGGTTCGACGCGTATGAAGGCAGGCACTGCAACCAAGCTCGCGCTCAACACGATTTCGACTACGCTCATGGTTCGCGCAGGACGCGTGTACCAGAACCTGATGGTGGACCTTCGCGCGACCAACGCCAAGCTGCGCGATCGAGCAGTCCGCATCGTCGCAACGCTCACCGGCGTCTCGCGCGAAGCGGCTCTTGAAATGCTCGATGCGTGCGACGGCGAGGCCAAGGTTGCTATTGTCGCGCATCGAAAGAAAGTACCCGTCGAACTTGCCCGCAAGCTGCTCGCTGAGCACAAAGGCCGCCTTGACGCGATTATTGACTAGTCGCAACTTGACTGCAACTCCATCGCGACGAGTTGACATCCTTTGGAAATCATCGATCGGCACGTGAAACCTAGCACCTTTGGCTTCGCTTAACCTCTCACGACTACAGTCGGCCCTATGAAGCGAATACTCCACGTCGGCATCGGACCTCTTGGCCAGCGCATCCTCGCGGAACTCGCCGAACGCTGCGTCGGTCATGTTGTCGCGGTTGTTGATTCGAGCCCCGCCCTCGTCGGCACTTCGTTCGCTCATCACGTCCCCGGCGCCGACCCCAAGCTTCGCGTGTTGCCTTCGCTCGACGCGGTTGAAGATTGGGACGCTATCGACGCCGCAATCGTGACGACTTCTTCTGATGTTCCTTCGTGTGCCGACACATTCCGCACGCTTTTGGAACGTGGTAAAGCTGTCGTGACGACCTGCGAAGAAATGGTTTATCCCTGGCTGCGACACGTCGCTCTCGCAGACGAACTCGATGAAATCGCCAAGGCTAACGGCGGGCGAATCCTCGGCACCGGCGTCAACCCCGGCTTCGTCATGGACGCTCTTCCCGCATTTGCGACGTGCGTCTCGCGCAGCGTCCGCACCGTTGCCTGTTACCGCATTCAAGACGCTTCATCGCGTCGCATTCCTTTCCAGCGAAAGATCGGCGCTGGCCTTGATGACGCTGGTTTCGCGGCCAAAGTCAAAGAGGGCACGCTTCGCCACGTCGGCCTTGGCGAAAGTCTCCATTTCCTCGGGCATTATCTGGGTATTCCCTTCGAGCGCTGGGAAGAAGACATCGTTCCCATCAAGGCTGATCGCGACATGGTTAGTGGCGTCGGCGAGATCCATCGCGGCAAAATCGCTGGCGTTCGCCAGATCGCGCGTGCCTTCCGAGACGAACTACCCGTGATCCATCTTGAATTTCAGGCCGCCATCGGCCAACTCGAGCCACACGACCGCGTTGTCATCACGGGCGAACCCAACATCGACCTCGTGATCAAAGGCGGCATCCATGGCGACATCGCAACCTCCGCCATCGTTGTCAACTCGATTCCACGCATCGTCGCCGCACCTGCTGGCCTGCACACGATGGCGACCTTGCCACCTCCATTCCACGCCGTCCCGCATCACGCGCACGCGTAGTTTGCTTGGGCGGAAACAAGTTTAGCCTTTTGGCATGCTCAGTGCCGCTCTTACGGGCAACCTTACTACGCCTTGGTAGTTCTTCGTGCGGAAACTACACCGAATCGCTCGCAAGTTCCGATGAAAGTTAGCGCTTCATTTCGTGCATCGTTTCGCGCACGCACGCCCCAATCGACCCGCTCTGGAGCACATCATGGGCCGCCTTTCGATTGAGTCCGCCTCTCCCACCACTGTCTACATCGATGGCCGCGAGATCCTCGCATTTGGCGGGTGCAATTATTTGGGCCTAGCCCATCATCCGCGCGTGCACGCAGCCTTGATCGACGGCCTATCTCGCTTCGGCCTAACCACAACTGCCAGCCGCGAAACCACTGGCAACACGCTCTCGCACGAAGCCCTCGAAACCGAGCTCGCGACCTTCGCCGGGCATGAGCACGCGATCCTTTCCGCCGAGGGATACACGGCGAATTTCATGTGCTGCCAGGCGCTCGCAACGCCCGCGTCCGCGACCAGCAACTCCGGCGGCATCGGCATCGCACTCGTTGACGCCTTGTCTCATCGCAGCATTCGCAACGCCGCCTCGGCATCGGGCATGCAAGTGATGGAGTTTGAGCACTCGAACGCCGATTCCGCCGCATGGCTTGCGTCGCGCTTCGGTGATCAGGGCGTGTGCATTATGACCGACAGCGTCTTCGCCGCCGACGGCGCGGTCGCTCCACTTTGTGAACTGTTGGCCGCTCTTCCTCGTGCATTGCCGCCTTCGCGCGCGATGTTGCTCGTTGATGACTGCCATGGTTTTTGCGTGCTCGGGCGCGATGGCCGCGGCGCAACAGATCATCATGGCTTGGTCGAACTTTCCCCCCAGGGTGCACGCACCCACGACCCGCGCATCGTCGTCACAACCACGCTCGCCAAAGGGCTTGGCTGCTACGGCGGCATCGTCATGGGCAAAGCCGCTTTCATCCGTGGCGTTCGCGAACGCGCTTGGGTTTATCGCAGCAGCACGCCCGTCCCCCCGCCGATTGCTGAAGCCGCGCGCGCCGCAGTCGGGCTGCTTCGCACCGATCCAACATTGATAATTAACCTTCACCGAAATGTCGCGATGGTGCACGAGTCGTTTGCCCGCATGAACCTCCCTACGCCGCCAGCGGGCGTTCCCATCATGACCTTCGCCCTCCCCAGCGTCGAGCGCATGCGCGCGATGTATGAACGCATGTACGCGGCGGGCGTTCTTGCTCCGCTCATTGATTACCCGGGCGGGCCCATGCC
>JBBRGG010000065.1:0-15282 GCA_038240875.1 Phycisphaerales bacterium
CGCCCCGACCGCAAGATCATCACCGCTGAGGACCCCGTCGAATATAACTTCGAGGGAATCAACCAGTGCCAGGTCCGCGAAGCCATCGGGCTTGGGTTCCCGCAGATCTTGCGATCCATGCTCCGCCAAGCTCCCAACATCATCCTGGTCGGTGAAATCCGCGACAAGGAAGTCGCCGAAATCGCAATCCAGGCAGCACTTACGGGCCACTTGGTCTTCTCTACGCTCCACACCAACGACGCACCCAGTGCCATCACGCGTCTGGTAGACATGGGCGTGAAGCCCTTCCTTGTTGCAAGCTCCATCCAAGCCGTCATGGCCCAGCGATTGATTCGTATGAGCTGCAAGGAATGCAAAAAGGTCGCCGATCCTTCCGAGTTTGACCCCAAGCACTTCGCTTTGACCGGCATCACCATCGACGAAGCCAAAGGCAAGGTCATGCGCGGCAGCGGCTGCGCCAACTGCGTTCAAACCGGCTACCGCGGTCGAAAGGCTATCTTCGAGATGATGCTCATGAACACCCAAATCCGCGAGTTGGCTTTCCAGCAAGCTCCAATTTCTGACATCCGCAAAGCCGCGATTAGCTCCGGCATGCGAACCCTCGTGCAAGACGGCAAGATCAAGATCTTGACGGGCCAAACCACTCCAGAAGAAATCGCCTCTTCGACTCAGGTCGAAATCGAATCCTTGCACTAGTCCTGTTCTTGTACCTTGACTTTCTAGGTACCTTGCCACTTTGATAGCTCACATGTGTTCCTGATTCCAGAACGCTTTGGCCTTCGCACCCTGACTTTGCCTTTCCGGAGTTTCCCATGACCACGATGCAGATCGATCGCCTGCTCGACACCGTTGTAAAGCTCAGCGCCAGCGACCTTCACTTAACCGTCGGGCGTCGGCCCACCATCCGCCACCATGGTGGTCTCAAGGACCTCAACACCAAAGTCCTCGAATCCGACGACATGGTTGGTTTGATGAAGTCCATCACGCCCGAACGCAACCAACAAGAACTCCAGGAAGAAGGCGGCACCGACTTCGGCTTTGCCTATGGCGACGCCGCCCGCTTCCGTGTTTCGATCTTCCGTCAGCGTGGCGATATCGCCATGGTCTTACGTCAGATTCCAAACAAACTGCTAACTTTTGAGCAGATTGGCCTACCCGAAGTCGTGCGCGACCTGATCCGCCGTCCTCGTGGCATGTTCCTGGTTACCGGACCAACCGGTTCAGGCAAGACCACTTCGCTCGCAACGATGATTGACTATGTCAACATCACCATGGATCGGCACATTGTCACGATGGAAGACCCGATCGAATACTACCACTACCACAAGAAGTCGATCGTCAACCAGCGTGAAGTGGGCAATGACGTGCCGAGCTTCTCCGAAGCACTCCGCCGCGTTCTGCGATCCGACCCTGACGTGATCCTCGTCGGCGAAATGCGCGACTTGGAAACCATCGAATCGGCAATTCGTGCCGCCGAAACAGGCCACTTGGTCTTTGCTACGTTGCACACAACTGGGGCAGCAAAGACTATCGACCGTATTGTCGATGCCTTCCCCGTCACCCAACAAAACCAGATCCGCGTCCAGCTCTCAACTGCTTTGTTGTGCATTCTGTCGCAGGCGCTTCTGGCTCGCGTCGACCAGCCAGGCATGGTGGCGGCATACGAGTTCCTCGTGATTACTCCAGCAATTGCCAACCTGATCCGCGAAGCCAAGACCTTTCGCATCGACTCAGCGATTCAAACCGGCAAAAAATTCGGTATGCAGCTTCTCGATGACCACCTCTGGTCACTGTACATGCGAAACATGATAAGTGCCGAGGAAATGATTGACGTAAGCAAAAATCCAACTGACCTAAGCGATCGCATCCATAAACTTGGCCGAACGATCGGCCGAATGGAATGGGACGAGGTTGATGAAACTCCAAGCGAGAAGAACAAGGCTTGATTTAGTGAAAATGTATAAGCAATAATCCGCGCGACGTATCTGATTTTATGATATGTTTGGAGCGCATTGCTCGAACCCATGTGATAGACTAGCCGAATCGAGAGTGTGGGCGGATGAGTGGTAACCTGCCATTCGCCCCTTCCGCTTCGTTTGGGCTTGTTTTGCGCTTTGGAATATCTTAGTTGAACCAGACTAATATCTACCAGAATACTAACGACCAGACTAGCTAAAACGAGAATGAAGGTAGTCTATTGTGCTCATGATATGTTTCAGTCATTGTTCCTGTAAGTGGAAGCCTTTGTTTAACTAGAGCCAGATACGGAGCAAGCCGGTTTCACTTAAGTAGACAGGGTTCAGGTTTGGGCTTTGCAGTGACTATTGAAATATTAAGTGACGTGAAGTAGCGAACGAAGACTGACCCAGAAGAAGACTGGCCCAGAACATCTAGATGAGGATTTGCATGCCGACGATCGATCCAACGGAAATGAAGGGGCGCAAGATCGGTCGAGTCCTCACCAAAATGGGGAAGGTCAGTCGTGAGCAGGTCCATGAAGCACTCGAGATCCAGAAGACCCGTAAGGTGCCTTTGGGCAAGTTGCTGGTCGAGCTTGGGTATATAAAGCAGCAAGATGTTGCCGAAGCTCTCGCGGGCCAGGCGGGTATGGAGTATGTGGATCTTGCTGGCTTTGAGGTTCCCGAATCGATCCGCGAGGTGATCCCGGCGGAGAATGTTCGCTCGTACGAGATTATTCCGGTTGAGTACAACCCAACGTCGAAGAAGCTCAAGATCGCGGTCAAGAGCCCGGACAACTTTCGAGCCGTCGACGATCTGCGGATGTTGATGAGTGTGAACGTGACGGCGGCAGTGGGCGACCCCGCGCTCATTGATGCGCAGATCAAGAAGTATTTCAGCAAGAAGGAATCGATCAGCGACGTGGTGTCGAATCTTGCGACAGACAAAAAGTTTGAGAAGCTCGACGTGGGTGGCGGTGACAAATCAATCGACATCGACGCGCTTAATGAAGCCCAGCAGGACAATCAGGTTGTCAAACTTATCAACCTCGTGTTGCTCCAGGCAATCAAGGACAAGGCAAGCGATATCCACTTTGAACCCTTTGAGAAGGAGTTCAAGATGCGGTATCGCATCGACGGCGTTCTTTATGAAATGGTGCCGCCACCCAAGCAGCTTGGGCCCGCGATTACCAGCCGCGTGAAGGTCATGGCGAAGCTGGACATCGCCGAACGACGCATGCCTCAGGACGGTCGTATCGAGTTGAGCGTTGGCGGCAAACAGGTTGACTTGCGTGTGGCGATCCTGCCAACGATCCACGGCAAATCATGCGTGATGCGTGTGCTCGACCGCAGCAACACCGAGCTCGCGCTCGACCGCATCGGTTTGCGTCCTGATGACTTTGATCGTTTCGTTCGATTGATCAATCGCCCCAACGGCATCGTGGTTGTGACTGGCCCAACCGGCTCGGGCAAGACGACGACGTTGTACGCAGCCCTCGCGAGGGTCAACGATATTGAGACCAAGATTCTGACGGCTGAAGATCCGGTCGAGTATGACATCGATGGTCTTTGCCAATGCCAGGTGAACGAGGATGCGGGAACCACGTTTGCGAAGCTGCTTCGTAGCTTCCTGCGTCAAGACCCGGACATTATCCTGGTCGGTGAAATTCGCGACCTCGAAACGGCACAGATCGCGATCCAGGCGTCGCTCACGGGCCACTTGGTGCTTACGACTTTGCACACCAATGACGCACCCAGCAGCGTGATTCGGCTGGTGGACCTGGGCGTGGAGCCCTTCTTGCTTACAGCGACGATGGAAGGCATCGTGGCGCAGCGGTTGGTTCGCACGATTTGCAAGCATTGCAAGGAAGAGTACGTGCCGAAGGAAGAGGAGCTGATGGAGCTCAATTTGTTGCCCGACGACGTGCGTGGAAAGCGGTTCATGCGTGGCCGCGGGTGCGAGAATTGCAACAAATCGGGCTTTCGCGGGCGTATGGCACTCTTTGAGATCATGGAAGTGAACGACGAATTGCGCGAGCTCGTAATGAAGAACAGCAACACCAACGTCTTGCGAGCGCAAGCGCGTCGTCGCGGCATGCGGACGCTGCGCGAGAGTGGGTTGCTCGCGATCTTTGAAGGTCAGACAACGATCGATGAAGTTGTTCGCGAAACGATCTCGGAAGAATAATTGAAGTATCGCAGCATGACGGAGCCTCACTTGAAGAATGTTGGGGTACTCAAGGCGACTAAGACTGGGCCGATGGAAAGTAGCCAATGGCCCCTGGGCTAAGGCAGCATCAGGATCCAAGCGATCATGATGGCAGGAAAGTGCACCAGACATAAAGCAGACTCACAAGGCAAGATAATGACAGAGCCCTCTCTCGAAGAGAAGGGGTATCCAAGGCAGAATGACAAGGGAGCAAATGCTCCCGACGGAGGCGAAGCACCATGGCGACCTTTGCGTATGAAGCATTGAATGCAGCGGGCAAGCCACAAAAGGGCACTATCGACGCAGCGACCACTGATGAGGCAATCGCGCGGATCAAGTCGCAGGGCTTTTTCCCAACGCAAGTGCGCGAACAAAAAGTAAAGAAGTCGGGAGTGGTTCAGCCTGGGGCTGTAGTTAAGAAAAAGAAGAAGGGTGGTTTCGCTATCGGGCGCGTCGGCGTCAAGCAGATGACCACGTTCACACGGCAGCTTTCAACGCTGCAGGACGCGGGACTGCCTTTGCTGCGTTCGCTTGAAATCCTTGAAAGCCAGCAGAAGCCGGGACAGCTTAAGACAGTGCTCGCGGGAGTATGCGAAGAAGTAGAAGGTGGCAGCAGCTTGTCCGAAGCGATGGGCAAGTTCCCCAAGGGGTTCGACCGCTTCTATGTGAAGATGGTCAATGCGGGCGAGATCGGCGGCGTGCTCGACATCATCCTTCAGCGGCTCGCGGAGTTCATGGAAAAGAGCCAGAAGCTCAAGCGACGCATCCAGGGCGCGATGGTGTATCCCGCAGCGGTCATCATCATCGCGGGACTGATCCTCTTGGGCATCATGTGGTTCATCATCCCGAAGTTCGAAGAAATCTTCACGGACTTCGGCGTGGCGCTTCCCGATCTCACGATGTTCCTCATCACCACAAGCCGCTGGGTCGCAGGCACGGCTTCGCCCACGCAAGCGATTCCCGGCGTCTTTATTCTTCTTCCCGCGCCGATCTTCCTGTGGGTGGCTTGGGTCATGATCCGTAAAGCTGGCCCGGGCAAGGCCATCACGGACACGATTTTGTTGTACACGCCGATCTTCGGCAAGATCATTCGTAAGTCGGTGATTGCCCGCTTTACGCGCACGCTGGGCACGCTGATTGCGGCTGGTGTGCCAATTCTTGAAGCCATTCGCATCACCAAAGAAACCTGCGGCAACTACGTCTTTGAGAAGGCTCTTGAGAGCGTGCACAGCTCGATCCGTGAGGGTGAAGGCTTTGCGGGCCCGTTGCGCGAAAGCAAAACGTGCGACGCGATCGTCGTCAACATGATCGATGTCGGCGAGGAAACCGGCGAGATGGACGCGATGCTGATGAAGATCGCGGACAACTACGACGAAGAAGTGGACGTCGCGGTCGCATCGCTGGTGAGCTTGCTTCAGCCTTTGATGGTCGTGGTGCTGGGCGTGATTGTCGGCACGATCGTTGTCGCGATGTTCTTGCCACTGGTTGCGATGATTAACTCTCTCAACACCGGAGGTGTTTAGGTGCAGCCGACGACCCGACACACCAACCAGCTTCAGAATCGGGTTCAAGCAATGGTGATCGATCGGCGCAGAGGCTTCTCGCTGATTGAGATCCTCGTATCGATCCTTATAATTGGATCGCTTCTGGGCATCTTGCTGGTGGCATTGAACAAGACTCGTTTATTCGTGCGATCGGCGAGTGATGTGCAGATTGCGCTCTCAGTCAAGACGGGCGTCGAGCAGTTCCAGCAGGAGTTCAACTTCCTGCCGCCATTGGTGCGCGAGCGGAACCCCAACGCGCCACGGGCAATCGAAGCGGACCCGGGCGCGAATGGTCAGTTGCAGATTTCAGTGTACAGCACGCGGAATCCACAGGATCTTGCTTTCTTGCGTACAACACTGGCATTGGATTCTGTCAATCCGTTCATCGATGCGCGGTATAGCGAGTACACGGTGCCTTATTACTTGGCGGGCGCGTTGTCAACGCCTTTGACGACAGGACCGGACTTGCCGATCGACGGGATAGCAGGCCCAGGGTTGTACGCGCCGCGAGCGGATGGGACGTTTGTGATTCCGCGTGATGTGGCCAACGCGGCGGCGGGCGGGGCGAGCGGTCCCGGCGCGCTTAAGCGAGGCGCGAAGAAGTATGAGTCCTTTATCCCTGTCGGCGATCGCGATCTCAAGCTCGTAACCAACACCAACACGACGCAACGGACGGATGTCAAGGCTGTAGACGGGCAAGGTAACGCGGTTCGATATTACCGCTGGGAACCTGCGGCGACCGCGCTTGTGCCTGCAGATTTGAATGTGCCTCGGATGGTGGCGCGAGTGCCTGGATTGATTGCTGGTGATGTGGTCAGCGCGGATCGTGATCTGAGCGTGAGCGCGAAGGCGCGCGACGCACGATTTGCGATCGTGATCGCCGGGCCCAACGGGCTCTTTGGTGATGAGTTGATTGCGGAGATTATTGCGAAATTTGGTGGCGGCGCAAATCCGACGGCGGACGAAGAGTTGAAATTGCGGATTCGGGCCGAGCGGGACAACATCGTGGAGATTGGCCGATGACACATGCTCCGATGTTTCATGTTGGGAATCGAATTGATAATCAAATTGGGAATGCACGTTCGGTGCGTGGCTTTACGCTTACTGAACTGTTGGTTGTGATCAGCATCCTGGTAGTGTTGCTTGGGATTTCGGTGCCCGCGTTCAGGTCGTTGATCGGCAACAACGAGCGGACACTTGCCGAAGGACAGTTTCGTGCTGGGATCAGCGTTGCGCGCGACGCGGCGGTTCGTTCGATTCAGGGAGATTCGGCCGCAGTGTTTGTTGTGCGCAATGGTCGCGTAGTAATAATCCCATGTATTGAAGTGGGAACAATTACTGACTCGGTAATTGGGCTTGATGGGCAGGATACTGGTTTGACTGAAACGCGGTCGGTATTTGTACCTTTCGATCAGTTTGAGCCGATCACGATTCCGCGTGGATGGTCGGTTCGTGGGTATGCGCAGCCGAACACGACAGGGATCACTACGGGGTGGTACGAATCGTTGGACGATTTGACGCTCCAGGGGAATTGGGTTTCGCCGGAGACTGATTATTTTGATCGTGAGTCGCCGCAGAGTGGCTGGAATCGACAGAGCTTTTTTGTTCGGTTTGAAGCGGGCACGGGTGCTGCGTTGTATGTCGACGCGAGGCCGGCGATCGTGATTGATCCCGCGGTGTTAGAAACGAACGAAGGGTTTCGTGCACAGGCACCATTTAATGATCCGACATTAAACTGGAACCCAACAAAGACAGAGGCGGAAGAAGTAGATGGCCGTCCGCTGGCTACGCGGGTGCGGAGGTTGCTAGGGAAACGATTTGGTGCGCCCGGGCAGCCAACGTTGGCTCAGGTGCGCGAAGTGCTCGGGGACATTTCGCCCGACACGATTTATTGCCGCCCGGTTTCGGAGCTTGCGTTGTTTGAAGAGCGGGACTTGGCATCGGGAATCGGCGCACGCGATGTGAATGTGGCGACGGGCAATCTGTTCGGCGATGGTGCCAATCCTCGCGCAACACCAAACCAACCATCGATTGACATTACGCTCTTTACTGATGGTCGCGACGAGCCTATGGCACTTGGCGATATTACCGCATGGATCGAAGGGCGTTATCGCCCGGCAAATGCCGGCGCTGGCGTCGAACCGACAGAGTCAACCGCACGAATCTTCACGATCCAACGCTATCGCGGGCAGGTTCAGGAGATCAAGCCATGAGACCTCAATCAAACTATCAGGCAAGTCGATCTACGCGAGTCAGAACTCATATTGCGGCTGGTTTTTCGTTGATCGAAGTTCTTGTGTCGGTAGTAGTCCTCGCGCTTGGTCTGCTTGGGCTTGCGGCGGTCTTCCCGACCGTGATTCGGCAGCAGCGATTGGCATCTGACGGGGTCGAAGGCAAGTCGCTGGAACGTTCGATTTCTGAATTGGTTTTGAAAAATAGCCTGCTCAATGCGCCCTCGGTAGGCGGGCCAAATCAGAATGGCGAGTACAACGTTAACGACTTGCGTGGATGGCGGACGTTGACGGGTGATCGAACTTGGTCAGAGTTGATCAACAACAATTACAGCCAACCACCAACCTTTTGGTCGTACCAAGGTGATTGGGTCGTTCCCAATGTGATCACGGGTACTGGGTTCAATGGCGGGATCAATATCGTCGCGAATACTGGCGACGTTGTGATTGGTGCGCCCTCTGCGGGCGGACCATTGATCATCGAAGGTGGCGTGCCGATTCCGCTTTCTGAGCGTCTCGTGCCCACGCCGGATCTGGCTAGTGGGGTGGTGCCTAGGTACGTGTATGACTTGGCTGCTAGGCGGATCGATGTTGGATTCCAATTAGTGTCGGCCGAGGCTGGCGGTGGTAGTCAATTCTTTCGGAACATTGCTATCAATGACGACCGAGTCGAGGTCGCGGTGTTTGTTCGCCGGATCGATTCGGGCGTGCGTGTTCCTCCTGGCGAGTCGCTCTCGAACGTGCTGCTAGGTCGCGGGGTTACTTCGGCTGCACGACGCATACCTGTTGCTGCGGATGGGGCAAATCGTCCGACGAATGACGGGTACGGTAATCCTGCCGCTCTGAATTATTCGGGGATTGTCTTGGTGCGATTTGAGTTTGCCGATGTGGCGTTGCCGACTGCGGACCCGATTCGCACGAACCGGATTCTTGTAAGCCCAGCCGCGGATCAGACGGGGCCGAGCAACGTCGTGGCGATCCTTGGCCTGATGGAGCAAGTGGGGCAAAAGTTTGTCTCGGCTGATGGGAAGGTGCACACGGTGCGTGCGATCGACACGATCCAAAATGAAAACCAGGGAACTGGTCTCACCGAGTTGGTAAAGGTGCTGATCATTGAGCCCGAGATTTCGCGTCAGGTGCTTGATTTGTCATCAACGCAAGGCGATTCATTCGCGATGCTTGCAACTCCACAAGTGCCTGCGGCGGTCTTTGTACTGCTGCCTTGAATAGGCAAGGTGTATTGGAAGCGGATGGTGGCGAGGAACTGGATTAGAAGCAGATTGGTTTTGGATTGGGTTCGATTTGGATTGGATTCGATTTGGGATGGTTTCAGCATTACTGGTCATTTCAATTGGCCCGCACGTTCGTGAAGCACAGTGGTACGGAGCCAGGGTTTAAAGAACGGAGTTTCGCATGCGGTCGAAGCTGATTCATGCAGACAGTCCGATCAAGCTTGCGCGAGCCAGCGGTTTGGCCAGCGGCTTCGCGTTGAGAAGTTCTCGCGCACGCACTACGCGTGTCGGCGGGTTCACGCTGCTCGAAGTCATCGTCGCGGTCGCTGCGGTCGCGGTGATCTCGGTCGGCGTGGCGTCAATTTTGAACGCTGTCGGGAAGACCGTGACTGGTGGCCGCCGGATCAGCTACTTGACTCAATACTCGGCATTGGTCGAGTCGCAAATGCGAGCGGACTTTGAATCGATGACACGCGACGGCTTTTTGGTCATTCGTAACCAGTCGATCGACCTGAACCAGAATCTTGAGATCGACAACGGCGATGCGATCGCTGTCTCGGCTGATGACATTAATCCCAGGCCCCGGCGTGCGGATGAGATTATTTTCTTTGTTCGCAGGGGCACCGCTACTGATGTCAACCTTGAACGACAAAGCACCAACCGCTGGACGTATGCGTCGCAGCGTTCGCCGGTGTTGCCGAACCTGAAAGTGGAGTCGAACACGGCCCGCGTGTATTACGGACATGGCCGTCGCTTACGGGTTGAGGGTGGCGTAGGTTCGTTTCAGTATCCGCCGCCTTCGGTGGGCGTAGTTGACGACAATCCAGATTCACAACTTGGTGCGGATGTGCCCGATAATCCGAATCGTTTTGCGAGCGACTGGACATTGTTGCGAAGCGTGCTCGTGCTTTCTTCGCCCAAGACCACGACGCAGGCGCGGATTACGGCACCGGTCTTTGGCATCGATCCCAATTCGACTGCGGGGATTGCACGACTGAGCGATTCCAAGATTCAAGTCGGGCTCCAGCCAGCGGTGCCTTCGGTGTTCCGCGCGATCAATCGCACGATCCCTGGACAAACCGCCGCTGCTAATCAATTTAGGACACCGGTGGCTCCGTTCACAGGTGTTGACAATCCGAATCGGCCCCAAATGGGTTCGGGGCTTGTCGATATCGCGTCTACGAGCCTTGAAGAAATCCGGAACATCGTCACGACCTTGCCAGACTTTCCCAGGGACATCACGCAGCCATCGGACCTTGCGCCGTGGGTTCCTTCGATTGCAACGTTGTACCCCAACTTGCAAAATGGGGAGTTTGTAACTCAAGGGAACACGTCCCTTGATCGCCAGCACGCTTGGATGCGGGACGCCTTTCCGGCGTCGTCTCTCAATCAAGCTCTGAGCTTTGAATCAGAGGTAAGTAATATTGCGCCTCCATTCTCGCGGATGCGGTATGAGCTTGACCTGAAAGACTTGATCCCTGTTCTTGCACAAGCACCTGGCAACGACGAGCAGGCGAAGGAGCGATTCCTGGCGAGCGCGGACCAGCTCATGCTCACGTCTTCCAACTTTGTTCCACGGTGCACCGAGTTTCTGGTGGAGTGGAGCTACGGCGATGTGGACGAAACAGGGCAAATGACCTGGCATGGCTTATGGCGTCAAGCAGACCTCGATGGGAACGGCACCATCGACAACAACGAATGGGTCACCAGGCCTTATCCACTAAATCGTGCGGGTGATCAAGTTCCTCAGACGCAGCCAGTATTTATCAATGGATTGACCTTTGGCGGCGGCGGCATTCCTTGGCCTGTTTCGGCGCGGTTGATCCATGGAAATGCGGAAGTTGGGCTTTCTGGTACACAGCCGACGGTCGCGCTTGATTCATACTTTGGGTACACGGACCCGACTCTGCCGATTGACTTTTCACAATTTGTCGGTGTTTCAGACGCAAACGGTGACGGCGATCCAATGAACGATCAGTTCGATGCTTCGCCTGGGAATCAGTCGGTGCCTTGGAAGTGGCCCGAGTTGATACGCGTAAGCATGACGCTTTCGGATCCACAGGACCTGAAGATCGAGACAACGTTTCAATATGTCTTTACGACGCCGAAGCAGACACGATGACACAGGATAGAACAGGCCACGAGCGAGCAGCTGCGTAAAGGATTGAAATAGATACGCGGCGTGAAGCGGCGGCTGGCTCTGGTTTGCATGAAGACGAGATCGAGTACGGATTGAACTGTGGTTGCAAGAGTGCTTGGCAACGACATGGCAAAGTTAGGACACGCGAGAACGAGCTAAGACAAGCCGAGACAAGCCGAGACAAGCCGAGACAAGCCGAGACAAGCCGGGACGAAGAGCACGCGATATGCAAAGGGATACAAGTCTCTTGCGTAAAGCGACGGCTCACGATCCTGGGATAGATTCAACGACAGGAGCCGACAAATGCGGAATCGCACACGATCCATGTGGTCAAAGGTAACACGAGCCCTCGGTTTGAGCGAGGAAAATAGCGGCGTTCATCTTCATGGCGGCGCTGGCTTTCTTGGCTCGGATGCCTCGAACGCGCTACACGAAGTTACACATGGCACAAGCTCAATGGGTGCGCGAACGCTATCGCGTCATGCTGGTGATGCGAGTGCGCCCGCGACGATTCACGCGAGGCAGATTGCCACGCGTCGTGGTACGTTCCTGATCCTGGTTGTTGGGACGCTTGCGCTTCTTAGCGTGATTGCGATTGTGTATGTCACGATCGGCACGTCCGACACGCGGGTTCAGGTCGCTGGGGTGAGGCGTGAGAGCACCGAAGATGTGCCACAGAAAGTTGGCGATTACATTGCCAACGTGATCGCACGTGATCGTATGGCAGTTCAGTATGACGATGCTGACTTTGATGTTCTCAGCACCAACTCGTTTTACCCGGTGATGATGCGTGAGACCACGGATTATCCATCGACGGATTGGTTGGTTCGTTCGGATGTGCCTGAGCCACGGTATAACGATTCGCGGTGGGCGTTTGACCCAGCGGGCACGATTGCAACCGAGAAGTTCTTTGCTGCACAAGCGGGTTTCCGGCGGCCAAGCGTCGCAGGGAGCGATCCTTGGCTGGCCTCTACCGAACCAACTTGGGTCGGCATCGATCCGACCGATTCCGCACAACTCGCAAACCCAACCGACGTCACGCGGCTCTATCGCGACAACAACGATTGGGCCCAGATCAGCAACTTTGCGCCCAATGGGCGATTCGTCAATCTATGGAATCTACGCAATAGCTTCAACGCGGCGCCTGGTGTTGCCGCAAACCAAATGAGCAACGGGCTCACGTTGTTCAATGGCCAGAACTACGTCACGACGACGATCTGGGGCACGTCAGGCGACCTCAACGTACCGGCGATGTGGACGATGAACCAGCGTTTTGCTGCTCGTCCTGCTGCGTTTGTGCCTTATACACAGAACGATCTGGGCGAACGCATCGACAATATCAACTTTAAGCTGTATCAGTGGGCCGACGCTGACGGCGATGGCATTCTTGATGCACGCTGGTGCGAGCTTGTCGATGATCGTGGCGGGATCACCAATATTCTTGGCGACACCGGCAAGTATCGCTACTTCATCGCAGCGCGCGCGGTCGATCTTTCAGCTGCTGTCAACGTGAATACCGCGAGCGATTTCCGCGCGACGGTCAAGAACGACGCGAGCGCGGGGGTTACACCCGCCGACGTTGACTTGCGTCGCTTGCTCTCGATGATTGACGTGTACGACGCCAACGCGCCCTTGGCTGGTGACGAAATTCTGGGCGGGTACGACGGCATCCGCAACCCTTTGCCGAGTCTTGATCCAAATCAGCAGATTGCTGGCAACTATGCGCCCAGCGCTGGCGGCGGCAATCCCGCGACATTCCCGCCCGCGGATATTGGACTTGGTTATAGCAAGTCGCGCGCGGAACAAGTTGCCAACTACGGCTATATCGCGTTGCGGTTAAGCATCGCGGCGGGCGTGCCTCTTGGAACAACTTCGTTTGATGATGCGTTCACGTTCCGAGGAGACGATCTTTCTTTAGCAAATGCTGCGTTCGGCATCACGCCTCAGCAGTGGGACTTTGCGGCCGAATCGAGTCGTCGCCGCGGATATTACCAGCAGCGGATCGCTGGGTCCTTCGAGCTCATCAACCCGTCGCCCACAGGTTGGAAGTCGGAGATGCGATTCTCGAATGCGGATCTATCTGAGCTCCTGACTCGATACACGATCAATGACCCCGATATCACGTCTGCGTTGGAGACGGTGCTCGGTGGCCGAGACAACACGGCGGCAGGGCCATTCAGCGGGTCTTTGCGGTACAGCCCGTTGCGCGACAATCGGCCACTCGAACTTGAGTTGGCGTCGATACCCAATGCAACGTACGACCAGCCCTTTGCTCCATACGATTCCAACGGAGCAGCGCAAGTACAGTCACCTCTGGAAGTCTTTTCAACGCGCTACCAGACGCACATGAGCGCGGATGTTCGCCATCGCATCACGACATTGAGCGGTTCAGTACCGTTTCGTCCGATTCGGGGCGTGTCGGCTGCGGCACTTTCAACCAACGAGCTACCTTTAGACGTTGGCACGGTTATTGATCCGCAGTATGGCCTCTTCACCGGCAACTTCACGACTTCGCCGACGATCGATGTTAACTCGGCGGAGGTTCGCTCGATCTTCTCTGCCTACTGCGATCAGTTGCTTCCATTCTCGGGGGTAAACCTGCCTGCTTCTGCTGGCGGGGATGGTGCGTGGGATGAAGGGTCCGAAGCCGGTGGCGAGTTACAAACGCTGGCGTATGGCTGGCGCGGCCCCGAGGTTGCGCTATATGCAGCGGCCCACATGGCCGTGAACTTTGCTGATATGGCTGATAGCGAGATCGAAACCAAGGGAGACAACAACCCGACCGATCCGAACACGCGGGCAAATGATTACGAGCTGAACATTCCAAGCGTGTACACGCTGGTTGTTAACCCCTTATTAGTCGTTAGGCCCCCGCTTGACACCGATGGCACCGACGAATTCATCGGGAGCGCCTTCGCGGTGAACCCTTTCGACAATCATGACCTGGATTTATCCGACTTTAGCTTTGGGCGATTGTCACCTGGCGGATCTACTAGCCCGATCAAAGCGGACGCCGTCAACATCTTTGGTATCGAAGCCCAACCATTCATCACGCGAGTTTCGACTTTCACGACATATGGCGATAACGACCATGACAGCACCGACACGGATCCGATCGTGATCGACGTGAGCATGCGTCAGGCCAACACCGAATTCAAATATCGAGTTGTTGCGTGGCAGCTTACCAATCCCTTCACGGTGCCCATCGTGTTGTGGGATTCTGCAGTCGAAGCGCCTTCGCTTCCCGCTGCTCCAGGCACGCTCGAAGCACCCAAGTCTCGATACTACATCGAGATGGACGGCAGGCAGTACCTCATTCGGCCGCTGCGCGAAACTGGCACGGTCTATAACGAAGGCGAAGTCCTCTCTCCTCCTGAGACGGAGAGCAATCGTACGATCGTGATCTATCCGCGTCGGTCGATCGTTGTGTACACCACTTCGCAAACGCCTGCCGATATTGCCGCTCGCTTTACTAATAGCCCGACGACAGCGGCACAAATTCGTGCAGCGATCGAAAGCACTCTCGGCGATTCAAATCCGGCGAGCAACGAGAATGAGCCGGACGACGTCTTGGATCCCCTCGCGCCCGCGTATGTCTCGATGTACACGCCCGATCCCAACGTGATTCAAGAGATTTACTACATCGGTTCGGTTAATAATTCAGTACCAAGGCCACGTGAAACAGAGACGCTGCCAGCGGCGCAAACGTTCAACCGCTTGATCACGACCGACAACCCCGAATCGCGTTTGTGGCGTCGGGTACGCACCGAGACCACGCCACTGTTCGGCGGTGGTGCTGGTGGTGGTCTGACGATCCCTATCGAGTTCGACATGCTTGTGGATCGCTTGCGTGTGCCGCGGGCAGAACCAGGCGCTGTGGTTGATCCGGACACAGTTCCGATCCTAAACCGTCGCCTTGGTAACCCAGCGAACGATCAGGTCGCTTCGGCAATGGGCGCAGAAGACAA
>JBBRGG010000066.1:0-15208 GCA_038240875.1 Phycisphaerales bacterium
ACTTGCTCAATAGATAGAGGCCCACCGCGGTCGTGAGCATCACCACCGTGAGCGCGTATGGCTTGGGTGAGTTCTCGACTTCTTTCAAGCCATTGAAAATCTGCACCGGCGTCACGTCGTAATAATCAAACATCAACGGCGCGCCAAGCTCCGTGAATGACCAGATAAACACGATCGTCGCGCCCGCAAAGAGCCCAGACCGAACCAAAGGCAGCGTGATTCGGCGAAACCGCTTCCACCAACCTGCACCAAGATTTTCCGCCGCTTCATCCAGCGCAGGGTCAAGATTGGCCAGCGCCGCAGTCGCATTTAGGTAGATGATGGGGTACAGCGCGAGCGATTGAACCGCAACCACACCAAGAAATTTGGCGTTGCCCACGATGTCGAATGGTCCGGGCACTAATCCCGCAACGAAAGTGTCGCTCCCTAGCGCGTCTCGAAACACATCAAGCAATGCATTCAGCGCGCCCTCACGGCCCAGGATCGCCTTTAACCCAATGGCCCCAACAAACGGCGGCAAGATCAAAGGCACAAGAATCGCCGCGTTGAAAAACGTCTTTCCCGGAAAGCGATACCGAGCGCTCAGCAACGCCAGGGGCAAGCCAATCAGGATGGTCAGAATGGTCGTGGTCGCGGCGATTCGCAGTGAGTTAAAAAGACCTAGCCGCAGCCTTGGATCTTGAAAGACCAACAAGATGTTATTGAGGGTAATCCCGGTTTTGCTCTCGGAGTTTGAATCAACAAACGCGCCAGCGACCGTGAGCGCAATTGGGTAGATAAGAAAGGTCAATAAGACCAATAGGCAGATGCCGAGCAAGCCATAGTGCCAAATGGTGCGAGTGGCGCGCGCGGAAACAAACCGCTTCGGAGCAAGTCGCGTCGGCGGGGGTGCCGAGGGAGGTACCGATGGGGAGTGCGCGTTCGGAGTTGGTGCGATATCGGTTGGTGTGCCAGCCATGCGACACCAGTGTAGACCAAAGTATAGAAAAGTGTGGTGCAATTACGCGTACCGCTCTACTGCGCGCGCACAAGGCTGGACGGTACGCGAAATTTGGCTTCTCAATACTCGCGCATCTGAAGTAGGCTTTATTCCTAAGGTCCGCTTATCCCCAAGGGCCGCTTATCCCCAAGGGCCGCTTATCCCCAAGGGCTAGTCAGGGGTGTCGGGCCGAGCGTTTGGACCGTGACGCGGCCCATGGAACGCCTCGCGACATATGCGTTGAGTTGATCAAGGGTGATGGCATCAATGCGGGCGGCGAGTTCATCAAGGGTGCGAGGCCTGCCGAGTTTACGTACGTCGGCGGCGAGCGCGCCCGCACGTGCCGCACTGCTTTCGCCTGCGAAGACCAAGCCACTCTTGAGCCCTATGCGTGCCTTGTCAAACTCTTCCTGCGTGACGCGTCCTTCGAGCGTGCCTAAACGGTGCATCTCGCTGGCGAGAACATCGAGAGAGGCTTGCGCGCGTTCGGGAGTGGTGCCCACGTACGCCGAGACGATACCGATGTCGCGATCAGGCGCATAGCCAGCGCCGACGGAGTAACACAGAGCGCGCTTCTCACGAACTTCGGTAAAGAGGCGGCCCGACATGCCGCCCGAGAGCACGCTGATGGCGAGGCGTTCGAGCATCGAGTCAGGATGCGGTTCAGGTGGGGCTTCGTGCATCAAGATGATGTGAACCTGGTTGGTTTGTTCGGTTTCGTGGGCGTAACCACCGATAGGAGCGGCTTCAAGTGACGGTTCTGCGGATGTACCTGTCCATCCTTTAGTGAGTGCTTCGAGCGTTGCGATCAAGGCGTCGGGATTTACATCGCCCGCGATTCCCATGATGCTGGTGCCAGGCTTGGCGTGTGCGTTCCAGAGTGAGACCAGGTCGTCGCGGGTGATGGCGTTTAAGCCTTCGACGGTGCCTAGGCCTGAACGATCAAGAGGCGGCGGCGAGTGGCGAGCCTTGGCGAGGAGGGCAACGCGCTCTTGTGGATCGTCTTTGAGGCTTGCGAGATCTTGAAGTGCGAGTTCGCGCGCGGGTTGGATGGCGTCTTCGGCGAAGGTTGGTCGCAGGACGATGTCGGCGATGAGAGGCAGGGCATCGATGACGCGTGAACCCATCGCGGTCAGGCCGATGCGCATGGTCATGACCCCGCCATCGATGCTGCGAGCCGATCCGAGCATGTCGAACGCGTCGGCTTGATCGCGCGAGGAGAGCGTACCGGCGCCACGCATGAGCAACTCGGACCACATCGCAGAAAGGCCTTGTTTATCGAGCGGATCGCGGCCTGCGCCGGTGGGAATGAGCCAGGAGACAGCTGCGGATCGCACGCCGGACATGGGTTCGATGATGAGCGTCATGCCACACGAGAGGCGAGAGGTGATAATCGGATTGGGCAAGTTGTTGGGGTTGAGGTTGGGTGTGATGACGGGTGAATTGCTGTGCATGGGTTGCTCGATGAGAGAGTGGCAAGCGAAAGTGACCAGCGAGGAAGTACGCGCGATGGACGTTTGATCAAGGCATCATTCGCTGCCTGAAGAGGCAAAGTACGGCTTCGTGCGAGCGTTCTTTGCACTCGTCGATGCGTTCAAAGTTGCTCATGACGACTCACAACGCGCGCATCATCGTGGACAACTTGTCGAGTTTAGCGGCGCGAGCGCACTTCACAAAAATATTTTTACGACGGTCGAAGCGTGTGTTGAAAACACAATCGAGGAAGTTTGCGCGATCGCTTCGCGCGCGTGAATCGGTCTCGATGCGTGTTCGATGCGGGTGTGCGAACGAAGAAAATGGATGGCAATGCAATCGCAGCAAGTATAAAAAAGCGATTAAAACACGGCAGAAAATGCTTTTTTTAGACGTGATCGATGCACGACGAAGCAGTGTATTGTGCGAGCGCGTTGACGCGCGAGAAAGGTGAAGCGCGATGGGTCGCATGGCGTGTGTGTGTCCAGCGTGCACGCGCGCGAGCAGCAATACGCGCTCTTCAAGGCAACGATGTTGTGCACATTTTTCGCGAATGTTCAAGCAGAGGTGCCAACGTTTCCGATAGTCTCTATGTCATCGGGAGCACCGAGCGCGGCATTGGAGTCGTACTCGTCATTCAACGCTCCCACTTGTTAGGAGTTTCGTCCATGGCTAAGAAGGCAAAAAAGAAGGCTGCGAAGAAGGTTGCTAAGAAGGTCACCAAGAAGAAGGTTGCCAAGAAGAAGGCCGCCAAGAAGAAGACCGCTTCTGCAAGCACCGGCATGTGAGCCGAGTTGATAGCCTGCCGACGCCGGGCGTCGCGTGAAGCCGCCGCTTGACCGCGCACAACCTCGGGCATGTGTCCGAGAGATCACGCGAATCGTTCAGCCGGCCCGATGCCCGATGCCTGTACCGAGTCCCGCCACGATTGTGTCGCGACACGTCGTTCATGGGATCAATGGTCACGGCAGGCCGCAGCCAGACAAACGTTCGAGCACGAGGCTCTCTGGGTCTCGTGTTCGTTTTTTTAGTTGGAGGAAAGAATAGAGCACAATGCACTTACGAACGTTGGTGGTGGAATGTGCGACGCTTCATCGTGCTGCACTCCTGGCTGATTGGGAACTGGCTCGAAGTCAGTTGCCGCTGAACCCGATTCCGCCCTCAAGCAACGCACGGCACCGGACGTCATCGCATCAAAGTCACTCGGGGGCACGCGTCTGGAACTGACATTTGCCGACGGGTGTCGGCGCGACGTTGATATCGTCATGCTGGCTCGACCACAAGGCGTGTTTGCTGACCTATTCACGCCTAGATTCGTCGCGTCGTCGAAGGTGAACAGAGAACGTGAACGATCGTGTGGCCGTCGGGCGCGGACCTGAGTCCGGAGGGTTTGTACGCGGTGGGTCGAGAGATCCAAGGCAAAGAAGACAACGCGGCGTGAGCGGCCTCGCGTGCCACGGCCTTACTCCCTGAACCAAACTTTGTACGTGAATGCGATGCAATTTTGATTGCACTTCGTGGTAACGCAAAAAATACGCTGCCGCAACAATTGG
The DNA here is from genome assembly GCA_038240875.1 of Phycisphaerales bacterium. GTDB lineage: Bacteria > Planctomycetota > Phycisphaerae > Phycisphaerales > UBA1924 > JBBRGG01. Next base: position 4,006 of record JBBRGG010000066.1, read on the forward strand.
CGAAAGGCGGGACAGAGAACGTGACGCGCAATCTTCATGGCCTTTGAAGCCAGTGGTCGCTGAAACAAAAAGCAATCTGGTCAGGACGACCTGACCACCCAAGGCATACAAGACAAAGCCAAAGCAGACAAGCCAGTCAAGTTAGAGTTGATAGCCAACTGCGGGACCACATCATCGCGTTCAATCTCAAATTAGTCTCGCTATCAATCCAGTAGTTCGGCGTCGCCGTCGAGATCGAGCGCGGAGAAACCTTCGGCGAGTTCGGGGTCGGAATGCGTGCCACTGAAGTGGCGGACGTTCTCGCCGTGTTCTGCGCCTAGTCCAGTATTTAGCTCACCATCTAGCCCGCTATCTAGCCCGCTATCTAGCCCGCTATCTAGTCCGCCATCAAGCCCGCCATCGAGGCTGCCATCGAGGCTACTTTCATGTGCGTTTTCCCTACCTTCGTCGATGAGCAACGCGCCTGGCAGCAGATCTTCGTCATCTTGGTTGATCGCTGCGTTGAGTTGGCTCTTTCCTGAAGAGCCGCCGCGTGATGCGTCGGCATCGCGTGACTTGGAGCCAGCAAGGCGAGCGGGCTTACCACTGAGCACAGGTTTGGAGTGTTTGGAAGCGTCACGGGCGCGCTGGCCTTCGACGAATCCTTGGAGCTTGCGGGCGCGAACGGGGTGCTGCAGTTTGCGAATGGCTTTGGCTTCGACCTGGCGGACGCGTTCACGAGTCACCTTGAAAATTCGGCCAACTTCTTCGAGAGTGTACGTGTACCCGTCGCCGATGCCATAGCGAAGCTTGATGATCTCGCGCTCGCGATAGGTCAGCGTCTTCAAGACCGCTTCGATACGATCGCGAAGCATGTCCTGAGCCGCGTGGTCGGCGGGCGCGGATTGCGAGTGGTCTTCAATGAAGTCGCCGAAGTAGCTGTCTTCGCTCTCACCGACGGGGCGGTCGAGGCTCACGGGGTGCTTGCTGATCCGCATCACGCGACGAACTTCGGTCACGGGCATGCCCGCGCGTTCCGAAATCTCGTCCATCGTTGGTTCCTGGCCGGTTGCCTGCACGATTGACTTCTGGATGTTACGCAGATTCGACATCGTTTCGATCATGTGAACCGGGATGCGAATAGTCCGCGCATGATCGGCGATTGCACGGGTGATTGCCTGGCGAATCCACCATGTGGCGTAGGTGCTGAACTTGTACCCACGCTTGTACTCATACTTGTCAACGGCGCGCATGAGCCCAGTGTTGCCTTCTTGGATGACATCAAGAAATCCGAGCCCGCGGTTACGATATTTCTTGGCGATGGAGACGACCAGGCGCAAGTTGCCGCCGGAAAGGTCGCGCTTGGCTTGTTCGTACTCCCAGAAAACCGTGTTGATCTCGCGCACGTGGCGGACAAGATCGCCGACGTCGGAAAGGACCAGCGACTTGAGCCCGGTAAGCTCTTCGCGCATAACGGCGAGGTCCTCGGCGTCGTGGATCTTGACGAGGCGCTGCGGGCGCGACGCCTTGGCAAGTTGCGCGCGAAGTTCGCTGCGGGGCGAGCGGCGCGATGGACTGGTGCTGCTTCCGGGATTTCCCGCCGAACCGACCTTGCGTGAAGCGCGAACGTCATCGGCGTGAGCCGCGGCGTCGGATTCAAGGGCGCGAGCGGCTGCACGAGCCCGCTTGAGCTCGCCATCGATTTCCGCCATTTTCTTGGCGATCGAACGAAGTTTGCGCATGAGGGGGATGATACGTCCGGTGCGAAGTGAGCACTCTTCGGCGAGTGCCGCCATGCGACGACGGCGGGCGGCGATGCGTGCCTTTAGGTCGGCGACGCGCTGGCCATCTTGTACTTTTTTGGCTTCGTCGAGAGATTGCCAATCAAGGCGATTCTGGCAAAGAAGTTTTTCGATGGTTTCGATGTTGCCGGGCAGGCGGGCCGAGATTCGCTCCTTGGCGTTGGTTTCGGCAGTTGAAACGCGCATCGTTCGGTCAAAGGGAAGCTCGCCCGCGCGGACCGCCTTTAAGACTTCGACGGCTTGCGCGACGACGTAATCGCTTTCGAGGCAGCGTCGCCGAAAGATCATGCGTGTTGTTTCGATCTTCTTTGCCAGGCGCACTTCTTCTTCGCGTGCGAGCAGCGGGATCGAGCCCATCTGCGACAAGTACATACGGACAGGATCGTCGATGCGCTTCTGGTGGCTTTCTTCGACGACCTCGGCGATGTCGCGCTGGATCTGGTCTTCTTCGATGTCTCGATTAGCAACGATTGCACCATTCGAGCCACTGGCTCCAGCGGCGCCGACAAAGGGATGATCGGTTGCTTCTTCGCCTGGCGCGAGTGGAACGTTGTTGAGGCGCTTGCGGAGAGTCGCGGTTTCGGACGAACGCTCGCCACCGGCGACGCTCATAGCGCGGAAGACCTGAGGTAGACTACCTCTGCGCGCGCCGCCAAGTCGAGGCGAAAGTCCGCCTAGAGAATCGCTACTGGGTTCGCCGCGTTCGAGGGCAGCGCGGTGGAGGCGTGCGCGATATTCAAGCTCATCAACCAACTCGATGCCGGCGCGATCGATCATACCGAGCAAGTGGTTGATCCGATCAGGATCGACCATCTCATCGGGAAGTGTGTTGTTGATCTCTTCGTAGCTGACCCAGCCACGACGACGACCAAGCTCCAGCAGCGATCCTACCGCGGGATGCATCTCGTTGATCATGTCACGCTCCTGAAAGCACCGGGAGTTCCCTCGAGTTTTTCATCCTCGCGCATCCATGCGAGGTGCCAACGACTCGGTACACGTTGAAACGAATCACAAGGCAAAGCGAAAACCACAAAGAGAAAACAACAAATCGAATAGCGAAAAATCAGTCCAGAAAGACAAACCGGAAACACAAAACGGAATCAGGAACAAATCCCTGCCGACACGAGCACGCTGGTGAGCTTGCTCGTGCAATCAAAACGGTGGTAATTGAAACGGTAGCCGGGAAGTTAAGGTTAAGTGAAGAGAAGTAGACTCGGAAGGTGACGAAATACGTGTGCGAAACGAAATTTTACCAGACTGGTCAAAACACTTCATCGAGGTTTGGGAAGCACACGCCGATCCGCGTCGATCTCTCCAGACTTTCGTCGTTCTTCTTGCTTGCGTTTGAGTTCGATGAGCGCGACCAGGCCAGCGTCCAGTGGCGGGCCAGCGGGTCTTGCGGTTGAGTTGAGCGATGAAGTGATCGCAGAAGTAGACGTGCTGGCTTTGGTAGAAGCTGGCGACTTTGGTTCGGTATCGGGTAAATCGGTGCCACGTTTCTTGGTCAGCGTGTCCATCGCGCGTTCGTCTCGTTCGATCATCGCGCGGGCTAGTGTCGATCGCCAATTGGCGTGGAGCGCTTCTTTTTCGCCACGCGTGAGCGTGTGGACGCGAGAGGCTAAAGCGACTGCGGCTTCTCGCGCAACGGGCGCGAGGTACCCTGGGTCGGAATGCCATTCGATTTCTTCGCTGTATTCGCCGAGCAACGGCATTGGCGAGTCTTGATCTAGGTTGTGTTCCACGCCGTCTTGATCGTGAGCCAGCGCATCGAGCACGTTTGAAAGCGTGGGCGTCGTTGGGCCTTCTTCGCGTTCGGCGATTTCCGCCACCGCGTGCGCCACGGCTCGCAGCGAAGGCATCGAGAACGCGTTCGCCGCAACAAGCATGCGCGACGCCACGTCGAGTGTGCTGTAGAGGTCGCCTTCGCACAAGATGCACCCGAGCAAATGCTCGCGCGTGTCGAGTGGCCTCGAGCCTAGCCGCGCGACCTCGGCCATTGCTTGTGCGTGGGCTGCTTCGTCTGCTTCGCTGGGACCGCCAAACTCGGCGCGGTCGGAAAACTGCGAGCGCGTGGCTGAAGAAATCGTATTTCCGACGCCTCCAAAGCTTGTTGTGGATCCGCGACCCACCGGCACGGCTTTCAAAATCGTCGATTCGTCCAGGCCTGAAACCTGTGCGATTCGTTTTATGATCAAGCGATGGCGAATCGGCGCGACCCGGGCGAGCCCAAGTTCGACCAATCGCGCGAGTTCTTCGTCAATTGCGCGAGCCAGCGCCGCCCCGCCTTGGCCCTTGAGCCGATCGCGCAAGCGCGTGAAGCGATATTCAAGCAAGTCAGTCGCACCTGCGAGCACGCGGCCAAAGACTTCGGCTCCGTCGGCACGCTTGAGCAACTCATCAGGATCTTTCGCGTCGGTTTGCGTCGCGAGAGTGGCAATCTTGACATCGATGGTTTCGTTGAAGAAGATTTCCGCCGCCCGATCCGCGGCACGCTGCCCGGCGTTGTCGCTATCGAAAAGCAGCACAACAGTGTGGCATAGCCGACGCAGGATCGTCGCGTGTTCACGCGTCAGCGAAGTGCCCAAGGTTGCAACGGCGTTGGCAAACCCGCCTTGATGGCAGGCAATCGCGTCCATGTATCCTTCGGTGATGATCGTCGTTTGCTTGGTTTGGATCGTGCGTGACGCCTGGGCCAGCGCGTACATTGTCGCCGACTTGCTGAACAAGCGTGTTTCGGGGCTGTTTAAATACTTTGGATCGTCTTCGTTGCGGATGCGGCGACCGCCAAAGGCGATCACGCGGCCTGCCGCGTCCATGATCGGGAAGATGATGCGATGACGCAGCGCGTCGTACGAACCGCCATCGTCGCGGCGTTTGAGCAGCCCTGCGTCGATGAAGGGGCGCGGATCAAGGCCTTTGGACGTGATCGTGCGCACAAGCCCGTCCCATCGGTCAGGGCTCGAACCAATGTGGAACTGTTCGATCATCGCGTCCGACACGCCTCGAGCGCGAAGTACGTCGCGGGCGGCTTGCCCGTGCTCGACGTTGCGAAGGATGGTTTTGAAAAAGCTGTCGGCGGTTGAGCAGGCTTTGAGTAGGTCGGCGCGCGAGGAGTATGGTTGCGACGCGCTATCGAGGCTTTGATTTCCACTGCCTGCGCCACCGCCAGAGTCAAATCCCTGGTTGCGCTGCGAACGCAACGGCGTGAGCGTGATCCCCGCTCGCTCGGCGAGATAATCAAGAGCCTCGCGGAACTCCATCCGAAGGTATTTTTGGACAAAGCCCAGCACGTCGCCACCGGTGCCACAGGCAAAGCAGTGAAAGATTTGCTTCCCTGGCACGACGCTCATCGAAGGCTTGGAGTCGGCGTGGAATGGGCAAAGGCCTACGTACTCACGGCCTTTGGGCTTGAGCGCGACGTGCTCGCCGATGATGCGGACGATGTCGCTCGCGTCTTTCACGCGACGGACATCGTCGTTGGCATCGAATTGGCGGGGCCGATCAGCCAAGGGTTGGGTCCTCTTTGAAATTCGATCTGCTTTGGAAGCAGCTCGCCGCTGGATCGATAACGCGTACAGAACATGCCGCGTGCACACACGTGCCAGCATTCCAACCCTATCACACGGTTGGCCCGAAACAAGCGAAATGCAAACACCACTCGCAGGTGAGGTCTGTTTGGCACGTTTGGGTAACGCCTTGGGAGAGTTGTAGCCCCCTATATATAGATACGGTTTCGCGAGAAAGGTGAGCGGCTTGGCCCAAGTCTTGGTCGTATAACGCGATGTGAACGTTTGGTCTTTCTGGGTAAACCTGTGTGGTAGCGCACGCGTACCGATGATGTATGATTCCATATACTCTTGCTTGTGCGGATGCGGGGGCTGTTGGTCGGTAAGGATGCGTTAAAGCCCAAGGCACGATTTGTGCAGGTTGTATCGCGGTTCGCTGTGTTCCTTCATGGAGGTAGTACACATGCGTCACGACTCAAATTCTGACTCTGGCCAGCAAAATGGCCATCAAGATGGCAAACAAAACAGCCAGCGTTCGGATTCTGGCTCTGCACATTCAACGCCAGCCGCATCGACCCAGATTGTGCGCACAGTCGTGCGTTTCACCGGCAGAGTCCAGGGGGTTGGCTTTCGCGCCACCGCATCCGCGACCGCTTCGGGATTTCCAGTGACCGGCTGGGTTCGCAATCTTGCCGATGGCAGCGTCCACCTCGAAGCCCAAGGTGCCCCCGGCGACGTCAAGCGTTTTATCTTGGCGGTTAGCGAAAGGCTTGCCAGGTATATCAAGGGGATCGATCAATCCACGGGCGAACTGATCAAGGGTGAGGCCAGCTTTATTGTGCAGCGCTAGGCTGGTAGGTGTTCGTGCCACGGATGTGCAGCGTGCATACAGACATGCACGAACACACACTTTATATGGGCCACGTTTTTCACTGGCCAAAGGCGTGCGCACATGCTGATCCTCTTTGATATCGATGGGACCCTCCTCCGCACCGAAGGGATGGGTCTTTCGGCGATTGAAAACGCTGGGAAGTCGCTGTTTGGTGAGCGGTTTACGACTCAGGGCATCGACGCTGCCGGGCGAATCGATCCTTTGATTTTCTCCGAGATGCTCCGAAACTCTGGCGCGCCCGACACGCCTGCTTCGCATGCGGCACTTCGCACGCTCTACACCAAAACACTTTTGGATATGCTCAAACAAAACCCAACCTCGACTCGCGCCATGCCCGGCGTGCACGCGCTATTGGACCTGCTGGAAGTAAACGCTCGTGATCGAACAGGGCACGCCGCGATCACCTTGGGCGTGCTCACCGGCAACTTTGAAGCCACCGGCAAGGCGAAAATGCGTGCGTGCAAGATCGACCCAGATCGGTTCCATATCGGTGTGTGGGGTGATGACAGCCCGCATACGCCACCTTCGCGAGACCACTTGGTGCCGGTGGGGATGGAGCGAGCCAAAGTGGTTCGAGGGGGGAGCGCGGTTACGCCCGAGCGAGTTTTGGTGATCGGGGATACGCCTCATGACGTTCGGTGTGCCAAGGTGCATGGGTGCAGAGCGCTGGGGGTAGCAACGGGGCGATTTAGTAGAGATGAGTTGGCGGCGTCGGGGGCGGATCTGGCTGTTGAAGATCTGTCGGCTACGGCGGAGATTCACCAGTGGATATTGAATGAACGCTGAACTGGAGGCTGATTTTCTTCCGCAGGCTCCAGAATGAGCGAAGTTCGCTGGATGAAACGCCAAGGATTCTCCCAAAGCTTGATGGGCGGGCTATTCTCGCGTCAAGCGTGAGAGGTGTACGCCATACGTCGCACGCGTGACGACGGCGCGATGCGCGTGTGAACGCCGCTTGCCAAGGAGCCACGATCCATGGGCGAGAGCTTTCGTGCACTGTGTTCGGATTTTTATGTCAACCAAAAATTGACAGTCAAGATGGACCTGCCTCGCTCGCGCGAGACGGTGCTTGATCTCTTTGAACGTGTCCGTAAGCAGTTTCCCGCGATGCATGGCTTTCGTCGGTACAAGGACGAGCTTGCGTTGGAGAGTTCGCAAGCCGACGCGCCTCATCGCTGGATGGCGATGCGGTCCAACTCCATCCGCACCGGCACAGTCAACCCCATGTCGATGGAAGAGGCGTACGCGCTGCACACGCACGTGCTCGAAGCCGCCCCGGCGTATTTGTCCATCAGTCCACTCGATGTCGAATCGATGGAATTGCTCTATGGCTTTGACCTGATGGCTTCGGGAAACCACGACGCGATTGTCTTTGATGCGCTGATTCCTGGTTCGCCTTTGTCGGCGCTGATGGAGATTCCTGGAGCGACGCCCACGGATTGCCAACCGGTGATCGGGCTGACGATTCGGGGTGGGGGAGGGGCTAAGACCGACGCCGAGGTGTACTTTGAGGTCAAGACCCGCGGGCCGCATGGCCAACCGCGAGATATGGATGCGCCGCCCGAGCCGATTTCCATCTATCTCATATTGCGAAAGTTTGGCCCGTTTGCGGATGTAAAGGACCTGCCTCTCGCGCTGGCGTCGCTCGCCCGGCATGGCGAAGACCTTGTCGAGAATCGACTTGTGCCTGGGTTGTTGGTGCCGATTCGAGAAGCAATCGCATCGGGGAACGCGTAACAAGATTATTCTTTGGCGGCACGCTGTCGCGTTATTCTAATTGAAGTCGCGTTGCTGTATGCTAAACCACGCCATTTACAACTTGACGCTTCTCTGCGACCTTGGCTTCGTTATTGTTTGGGTGGTTGCGAAAGCGACGAGCACGCATGTGGGCCTATTCATGATGCAAGCTGGTAGCCGAAGTAGTGGAAATAATGGAGCTAGTGGGGGTGGGGGGCGGGGAGTGAGCAGGCCGCCGGGCCCGCCCACAGAAGTGCTGATTTGGGTTGGTGTTCTGATTGTCGTTGTAATTGTGGGCGGCTTGATTCTTATGTACATGAATAAGCGGATGTCGAGGCCGGATCGAGAGGTTTCGTCAGCTACGGTCATGGAACAACTTCGCACGATGCGTGATTCTGGCGTGATGTCGCAAGCGGAGTACGACGCCGCGCGACTGAGCATGGCTCGCCGAATCGCGCCGGAGTTTGGCGCGAAGGCCAAGGGTGCAACCAGTCGCAAGCCAGCACGGATTTCAGACCGCAATACGGACTCCCGCGGATCATCGAGCGATGGCCAGGTGAATCCAATCCTGTATGGCGGAGCTGGTGGCGGTGCAGGTGGAAAGCAATCGCCAACGGACGCGGATAGGAACCCGAAGCATCCGCCTTCGCCAGATGGCCAATCGGGACATGGCCAATCGGGACATGGCCAATCGCATGGTGGTTCGCAGGGGTATTCGCATGACGGTGGCTCAGTTGACGGCGGGTCCGGTGGCGGTGATGGCGGCGGGGCCGATTAAGCACTTTTGCTTGATGCATAAAGTGATACGTGCTTGATCAGTTTGCCATGACTCTATGTGACTAGATACGACACGATAAGACTCGAAATAGCATGGTTCTTAAGTACATTCTATTTTATCCGGACATACAAGGCCTTGAGTCTCGCCTCAACCACGTCCGGATAAAGCTCAGAATCCACCCTAAACGTTTGCTTCTCGTGTTCAGATATAGGCTTGTGTGCATTGGGGGCTCATTGTTCAGAATCAATGACATCCCGCCGATACACTATTAGTTAATCCGCGTGCTTCCTGTACTAGGGAGTGATAGTGTGCAAGGGATACTTCTTTGCGCGATCAACGCAGGATTCGGGCAGTTGCAGCATCGTGCGTGCAAGGCTTGATTGGTGATGTGTTCCGTGGGCACAGGAGAGGGATTCAATGGCCAAGAACAAGTCTGACGGCTCCGACGGGACGACGCCCCCAACCAATGGCACCAATGGGTCTAATGGGTCCAATGGCTCCAATGGGTCTAATGGAAGTACTACGGCTACCGCTGGCAGCGACGCCGGGTTCAAAGGCCGCAAGGTCACGACCTGTTCATTCTGTGGCAAGACCAGCCGAGAAGTCGGCGCGATGGTCGAAGGCCCCAGCAGCGTGTACATTTGTGGCCAGTGCACCGACCTGTGCCAGAACATCTTCAAGCAAGAAAAGCGACGCGTCTCAACCGCCGCCTCATCGCTGCGAGAGATCCCCGCGCCTCGCGAGATCAAGGGTTTCCTCGATCAATACGTCATCGGCCAGGATTACGCCAAACGCGCTCTCGCTGTCGCGGTCCACACGCACTACAAGCGTTTGACACATATCGATCGCGCGGAAGCTGGCTCGGTTGAGCTCGATAAGAGCAACATCCTTATGATCGGGCCCACGGGCTCGGGCAAAACGCTCTTGGTCAAAAGCCTGGCCCGCATGCTTAAGGTGCCCTTTGCCATCGGTGATGCGACCACGCTGACCGAAGCTGGTTACGTCGGCGAAGACGTTGAGAATTTGCTCTTAAAGCTTCTTCAAGCAGCGGACTTTGATGTTGATGCGGCCCAGCGTGGCATCATTTACATCGACGAGATCGACAAGATTGGCAAGACGTCCAACAACGTCTCGATCACGCGCGACGTCTCGGGCGAAGGCGTGCAGCAGTCGCTGCTCAAAATGCTCGAAGGCACAGTTTCCAATGTGCCGCCTCAGGGTGGCCGAAAGCATCCCGAGCAGCAGTACATCCAGATCGACACGACCAATGTGCTATTCATCTGCGGCGGCACGTTCACCGGCATCGAAGAGATCATTCGTAGACGCCTAGGCACGACTCGCATCGGCTTCCATACCAACTCGCCGACAAACGCCGCGAATGATGCGGACAAGACTTCGCTCCTTCGCGATGCCACGCCGGACGACCTGATCGAATTCGGCATGATCCCCGAGTTTGTTGGTCGCTTGCCGGTGCTCGCGCCGCTTGCACCGTTGACCATCGAGGCGCTCATCTCGGTCATGACCGAGCCCAAGAACGCAATTGTCCGCCAGTATCAGCACCTCTTCTCGATCGAAGGTGCGACGCTGACCTTCACGCCTTCTGCTTTGCGAATCCTCGCCGAACGGGCAGCCAAGCGTGACACGGGCGCACGTGCGCTGCGTGGCGTGATGGAAGAACTCATGCTCGACATCATGTACCAGTTGCCCGAACAGGACAACACTGGTGCCGAGTATGTGATCGATGGCCCCGCGCTGACCGGTAAGATCTCGCTGGATCAAGTCCGGACCAATCGGAAGAAGGAATCGGCATAAGATCGCTCGGTACGCTATTTGATTAACTACGCCGCCTTGCTCTTTGCTGAGTAAGGCGGCTTTCTTGTGTGTCTGCACATTCGCGCACGTGCGAATCAGAGCAATTTCAGCCAATCGCAATTGCGCCCCAAGCCTCGCCCACACGCACTATCGCGTGGACATGCAGGCCCATTTCGATGACCCGCCTTGCTTCGATGGGGGTTGTAGTCAAAAGGTGCATCTTGGCATCACGCGCGTTGGGCGTGATGTTGGCACGGGTCAACAGTTCGGCGTGCTGATCGCACCAACGAGCCGCCGCGAGAAGTGATACGACCGCCGACGAGAGTGGTGCACTCCCTGATGCAAACGCGATCAGGTGAGCGTGACCAGCTTGGTCGACCGCAATTGAAACTTCAGGAGCCGCGACGCAGGTGATGCCTACGGCCGCTAGCGATGATATTTCCATGCTGCAGGCTACCAGTCGCACGAGCTCGTGAGGCGAAGTGGAAGGTGTGGGCGAAGATGAAGTCAAGCTTGGTGAAGTAGTAGGCGAGCTGATACATGGAGCTGAAGCAATCGATGGCTGGGGTGATACATGATCGCTCGATTCGCTTTCCAGTGGAGCCACTGATCCCTTGGAGGTGCTTTGTGATTGGGCTGGTGGCATGAGAGCAGTTGGCATGAGATTTATCAATTCGAGAGCGGGTTGCACACGCAT
>JBBRGG010000067.1:0-15205 GCA_038240875.1 Phycisphaerales bacterium
TGGCGGGGCCTCTTTCATTTGAAAGGATCGGTTGTTGATTCAACACCGATGCGTTCATCACGCCGGGCTCGCAACCCGAGCGACCAACTCCATGACCGCATCGCGCGATGTACCGACGATGGTTGCGTGGCCGACTTTGCGACCTTCGCGTGCGGACTTGCCATAGATGTGCGGATGAATGCCTGGGGACTCGAGTAGTTTCGCCGGCTCCGGCCACGAGCCGATGAAGTTGACCATCGCCGAGCACGCGACGCCAGCGCGCATTGTCGTCGGACCAAGTGGCAATCCTGAACACGCGCGAATGTGGTTCTCGAATTGGCTCGTGGTGGCGCCTTCGATGGTCCAATGGCCACTGTTGTGCACGCGCGGAGCCAACTCGTTGGCGAGTAGATGCTCGGTGCCTTGGGCGTCGCGAATGACAAAGAATTCGACGGCGAGTACGCCGACGTAGTTAAGTCGATCCATGATTTTCTGTGCTGCGGCTCGCGCGGTCGTTTCAAGAGAGCCTGAATCGATGGCGGGGGCGATGCTGTGGCGGAGGATGCCGTCTTCGTGCGTGTTTTGAGTGAGTGGATACGCGTCGAACGAGCCATGAAGATCGCGGACGGCGACGATGGAGACTTCGCGCGTGAATGGCACGAACGCTTCGATGAGAACGGGGACGCCGCCGAGGGAGTCGAAGGCTTCGCGTGCGTGAGTCGCGTGATTTGCGTGTGATGAGTTGGAAGATTCGTTTACAATGAAGTTTGCATCAGGGTTTGCATCAGGGTTCGTATCGGCGGCACGCAACACGCGTTGGCCCTTGCCGTCGTAGCCCATGCGGCGAGTTTTCATGATGCAGGGAATGCCGACGTCTGCGATTGCGGCGGCGGCTTGGTCGCGCGTTGATACAGCGGCGAAAGGCGGAACGGCGATGCCTAGCTCAGTGAACAAGGTTTTTTCGAGGAGGCGGTCTTGGCCGATGGCGAGTGCGATGGGCGGAGGGTAAATGGGGATATTTTGAGCCGCGAGATGATCGAGTGCGGCGGTGGAGACGTTTTCGAACTCGTATGTGACAGCGTCGAGGCCCAGGGCGAAGCAATCGAGCGACGCGAGGTCGTCATAGGCACCGATGACTTGCGAACCGACGTGCCCGCCTGGGGCGTTTGGGTCGGGGTCGAGGCAGCGAACTTGGATGGCCAGTGGATGAGCGGCGAGCATGAGCATGCGAGCGAGTTGGCCGCCACCCATAATCCCGAGTCGGAACGTCTTTGGTTGCTCGTCGGGCAAGGTGTTGGATTTGAGCATGGGCGGGTGCCTGGTGATATGTGCGAGGGTTGGTTGAACCTGACGAGACTTTGCCTGGAAATTGCCAGCGAATCGCCGATGAAGGTCTGAGCGTATGCGGCGTTTGGTGGGGTGCTTTGCAGAGATCACGGCGAAATGCGAACCGGTGGGGTGGCAAAATGCGTAGAGAGATACGCCAGCGAGGTGCAGGTATCTAGAACAGTGGTCGTTGGTTGGAGGGGGGATGTTAGAGCACAAATGTGGAGGAAAGAATGGCATATAACTGTGACCAAACACGAGGAAGAATGAGCCTTTGATTGGCCTAGGTTTTAACGCCGGATAACGCACGCCGGGTCTGGCGTCGAGCCATGGTTTCGACGATACTACGAGAGTCGATTTGGGGGCGAGTGTGCCGAGGGGCTTGGGTGCAATGCAAGCACTCAAAATAGAGCAACGAGAGCACGCACAGCAACAGCATTACGGAGACGCGAGCGATGAATGGCTATCAAGAAGCGAACGATTCGACGATGGCACTGGGTTCGGCCCGGGGCAGGCGTGCGTGCTCGCTCACCGAAATGTTCATGAAGAAGTTAGCCTGTGCTACCCAATTGCCTGGACGCTTGTTCGCGCGCGCTGGTCGCGCCTTGATTGGCGGCGCGGATGCGTCGGCTGCTGGTATTGGTGCCTTTGACCGCTGCGAGCCGCGCGAGATGATGACGGTGAATGTGGTCACGCCAGTGAATGATTTTTTGGTATTCCAAGGCTCAAGCCCGACAGTGATCCGTGTTGACGATCGATTCAACGACCCGGATGTAAATGGGCAGGTTGTTCGCTACGACACGGTGCTTGGCGATATATTCGTTGAACTCTTCCAGCAGCAGACGCCAATCTCTGCGGCGAACTTCCTGCGGTATGTTGATGCGTCTCGCTACTCCGATACTATTTTCCATCGCTCATTCCCTGGTTTCATCATCCAAGGTGGTGGGTTTCAGTTCCCGGGGTTCGGCAGCATCGAATCCTTTGGCCAGATCCAAAACGAGCCGGTTCTTTCAAATATTCGCGGCACAATCGCGATGGCAAAGCGCGGCGGCGACCCCAACAGCGCCACGAGCCAGTGGTTCTTCAACCTCGCCGACAACGCATCGAACCTCGACAACCAGAACGGCGGCTTTACCGTCTTTGGCGAAGTGCTCGGCAACGGTATGAGCGTTGTTGATGCGATCGCGGCCCTCCCCCTCGAAGACCTCGGTGAGCCTTTCAACGAGATTCCTCTTCGCAACTTTACCGGTGGCACCCCGACCATCGATAACGTCATTCTCATTCGCTCGATCACGCGTGCGTCGGAGCTCATCTTCTCCGCAACGTCCACAAATTCTGCATTGGTCACGCCGACGTTCGTCACCGAAGATGGCCAGCAACGACTTCAACTAGCCTACGGCGCGGGCACCGGCGATTCCACTATCACCATTCGCGCCGAAGCACGCGATGGCACGTTTACTACCCAGTCGTTTACCATTCGTGTTGTCGATCAGGCTCTGGCTAGCCCGACCGTTGGTGAGGTTCGCGTGAACCCTGCATTTGTTGATGGCCCGGGCCCTGGTTCGAACATCACGCTCACCGCGCTCAACGTGCGTGACAACGATGGCACGGTTTCGCTCATCGAGTACTACCGCGACAACGGCGACGGCGCCTTCAACGCCGACACCGACACGCTCCTGGGCTCGGCGACCAACGCCAATAATCAATATTCGCTCTCGGTTCCCACTGTCGCTAACGCAAACACGGCTCGATATTTCGCTCGCGCTCGCGACAATGATTTCCTGTTTAGTCTCGCGGCAACCGTGACCAACACGCAGAACACCGCGCCGACAGTTGGTTCGCTGACTTTCTCAATGTCAACGATCATCCGTCCCGAATCGATCTCAATCATTGCTGGCAACGTGAGCGATACCAGCGGCTCGATCCAGCGCGTTGAGTTCTGGCGCGACATCAATGGCAATGGTGTTTTTGATTCCGCCACCGATCAGATCATCGGGCCAGCAACGTTCCGCTCTGGTACGTATCGCGCGACGGTGGCAACAAACCTGTTCCCTGCAGGCGCGATCCCCATTCTCGCGGTCGCCTTTGACGCACAAGGCTTGACGGGCGTTCGCTCCGCGACGTTGACAGTCACCAACCTCGTCCCAACCTTCGAGGGAATTCAGGGCGGGACCAATGTCGCCGTCCGTGGGCAATCGTTCCAGTTGCGTGTGCTTCGCGCTCAGGATCGCGATGGCGTCCTGCAAGGCGCCGAGTACTTTCGCGACGTCAACAACAACGGAGTGATCGATGCCGGTGTTGACATACTCCTGGGCCGCGGCGAGAACATCGCCAACAATTACGAAGCTACGCTCAATTCGTCGCAGTTCGAGCTTGGCAACAACCGCATCCTTGTGGGCGTTGTTGACGACGATGGCGTTCGAAGCGCGGTTCAATCGATAACGATTCGAGTGAATCGTGCGCCAAGCATCGCGTCGATTTCACTCCTCGCGTCCCAAGTTGTAACCAATGGCGTTGTCAATATCACCGCCAACAACGCCAACGATCCCGACGGCACGATCGCAAGTGTCGAATTTTTCTGGGATCGCGATAACAACCAGCGCCTCGATACCACGCTCTTTGATACCAGGCTCGGCAACGGCATCAAGTCTGGTAATAACTGGCGCTACTTCTTCAACGCATCGATTCTTTATGACAACTTTGCCAATCGGCTGTTCGCACAATCCATCGACAATCTTGGTGTACGCAGCCCAGCGGTCCCGGTCATCGTCACCATCGTGCGTCCGGGCCAGCCCGAAGCCGCAAGCGAGAATCCGTACATCCCAAGCAATTTCCGCATGCCCGATGGCACGCTCGTGACAGATGTGCCTTTGCCTCGCGGTGTTGACGGTGCGGTTCGTCGTGTGTCGGCAGCGTTCGAAGTGATCACGCCTTTACCAGCGCTCGCCGGTAGTTCTCAAAGCCCAACGCAGGGACTTGATGGATTGATGACTTCGCGTTCGGGTGAAGGCCGAGGTGGGCTTGATTCAAGTACAACCAACGTGTCACAACGTTCGCTTCTTGCCCAAGGACAAACACGAACCCAGAACGAGCAGCAGACCTTGATCCCGCAGTGGGCGAGAAACAAGGCGTGGATGCCTTGGCTGCGATGAGCGTGTTAGCTTGGTTGGCTTACTTGCACTGTAATTTCGCCGACTCACCAGCTCGGCAGACGTCCTTATCGCACACGCTGAGATGTGTTCTAAACGCAAGGACACGCATTACCCAACGTTTTCAGGCTTAGGCGTGCGCGACATGAGCAAGCCGATTGCTTCGACCGGGTCAACGCCCTCGAACAGCACGGCGTGTACCGCCGCCACGATCGGCATGTCTACGCGGAACTTTCGCGCAAGCTCAACAACGCTCTTGGTCGTCGCCACGCCTTCAACAACATAAGGCGAAGCAGCGAGGTACGCATCAAGCTTCGCACCTTTGCCCAAGGCTTCGCCCAGCGAGCGATTTCGCCCTTCGGGTGAGAAGCATGTGGTCGCGAGGTCACCAACGCCCGCCACGCCGAAGAATGTTTCGGTGCTCGCGCCCATCGCCGTGCCCAATCGTGAAATCTCCGCCAGCCCGCGTGCGAGTAGCGCGCTCTTGGCGTTGTTACCTGCCTGAAGCCCATCGAGCACGCCCGCGGCGATCGCGATGACGTTTTTGACCGCGCCAGCAAGCTCTACGCCCAACATATCAGGATGCGTGTACACGCGCATCCACGTGCTGCCAAAGAGCGTTTGAACCTGGCGCGCGAACGCCTGATCATCGCTCGCGGCGATCATCGCGGCGGGCATACAGCGAGCAAGTTCTGCGGCAATGGTCGGGCCTGAGAGCGTGCCGATAGCGCGAGGGCGACCATCGGGGTTGTCGCGGTTGCTTGAACGCAGCACGTCGGCGACGACTTGTGTCGGGCGCATGAGTGTGCCATTTTCGATACCCTTAGCGACGCTGAGCACGGGAACGTCGCGGCCGACAAACGGGGCTAATCGTTTCCACGTCTCGCGAATGTATTGAACAGGGATTGCAGACACGATGAGTGCCGCGTCTCGTAATGCGTCTTCATCCTGGAGCGCGACGTGCACGGCTGGCGGGAGTAGAAAGCCGGGCAGCCTGCCACTCATGCGCGTCTGCGCAAGTTGCCCGGCTTCATCGCGCGAGTGTGCCCACATCACAACTCGACATGGCCGCTGAACGTGCTGAATAGGTCCAGCAGGGGTTGCCGCCGCGCCTTCTGACGCGAGTAGCCCAGCACAGACCAGCCCCATCTGCCCAACACCCAAGACAACCACTTTCGGCCCGGCGCCGCGACCGTACGTTCCAACGTCGGCCAAGGCATGAGGGTTGCGCGAAGTTGGCTGCTGGGAAGAAGTTGGTTGCTGGGCAGAAGTTGGCTGCTGGGTAGAAATGGCTTGAGCCGGAGCTGGTGTTGTGGTTGGGTTAGGGTTGAAATTTGGGTTGGCGGGCGGCATGGCTGGTTACTTTAGATCCTCAAGCAGTGCTTGGGTTTTGGTATGACGTTCAGACTTCGGCATTGAGCATGAACCGGAACAGCTTCGCTATCGTATGGTAACGGCTAGCTCCGCTCGCAGTGGCTGTCCGTTGCCTTTCATACGCTTCTTGTCGAGACAAACTTTACTGTCTTACGGAACTAGTTCCCCTAAAAAACCTTCTACCGTGTGAAATAGCTCGCCTGAAACTTCCTGATCAAGAAGAATTCCCTTAATTAACCTATCCTTCCCCACCCTGACACACGTTCTGCGCACATTCTTGTCTCGTATCCAATTCTGTTCGATGCGTGTATCTGTCGACTCAGGCTGTACTATGTAGTAATTCTTTGCTTCTCGACTTGCTTGTTTCGGTTTGGTATACGGTTTGTATTCTTGTTTGGTGTCAAATCTGACAATCTCGCCTCTTCAGGAGCGTCGCATGGCCGCGTCCCACTCGCACGATCACTCACACGACCACAAGCACGACGAAACCGACCCGGCGGTGTGCTGCTCACATCATGAAGTCGCCATCGACCGCATCATCGTCTATGTCCTCGTCGGCGGCGTGCTCGTCTTGGCTAGCGCGATTATGCACTACGCCTTTGGTATGGCTGACCAAGTCGCCAAACTTCCTGCGATGGTGGGCTCAGTTCTGCTTGGGTGGCCTCTATTCGCCGCTGCCTTCAAGGAAGTTCGCACGGGCCGCTTGTCTAGTTCATCCCTCGCCGCTCTCGCCATCATCGCTGCCCTCTCGGTTGGGCAATACATCACCGCAGGATTGCTTGCCTTCATCCTCGTTCTCTTTGGGCAGATCGTTCGCCGAACCGCGAGCGGCGCCGAGCGTGCCATCCAGCAGCTCGTCCAGCTCACGCCAACGGTCGCACGCATCGTTCGTGGCTCTACCGAAGAAGAAATCCAGATCATCGATGTAAAGATCGGCGACATTGTCCGTGTTCGCCCTGGCGAAAACCTTCCCGTCGATGGCAAGGTCGCTACCGGTCGCACCACCATCAACCAAGCTTCGCTGACCGGCGAAGCTGTTCCCGCCGAAGTCACTATTGGTGACGCCGTCTACGCCGGGACGACAAACCTCTCCGGCGGCATCGATATCGAAGTCACGCAAGTCGGCAAGGACACGACCATCGGGCGCGTACGCGAGCTCATTAGCCAAGCCTCGCAAAGCCGCACGCCTCGCCAGCTTTTGATTGAGCAAGTGGCTCGCTTCTTCGTACCCGTCGTCGTGACCATCGCTGCGGTAACTTGGTTCTTGATGAGCCAGTCGCCGATCGAAGCCACGCGTTTGGCCGCGGGCACGACCGCGGTTACGGTGCTTGTGGTCGCGTGCCCGAGCGCGCTTTTGCTTGCAAGCCCGAGCGCGATGCTCGCCGCGTTTGCCGCCGCTGCACGATTGGGAATCTTGATCAAGCAACCCAGTTATCTCGAAGCCGCGGGCAACGTGACTGCGGTTGTCTTCGACAAAACCGGCACGATAACCACTGGCAAGTTCCAGGTCACCAAACTTGCCCCAGCACCTGGTGTTGATGGTGCCGACCTGCTTTCCGCCGCCGCCAATGGCGAGCAACATTCCAACCACCCTTTGGCACAGTCCATCCTCGCAACGGCGAGGTCCGCCCGTATTCCCCTCGACGGCACCAACGTCGCCGAAGAAATCCATGGCCGGGGAGTTCGCTCACGCACCTCGCAGGGCATCATCTGTGTTGGTCGTGCCACGTGGCTTCGTGAACTCAATGCAAACATCGCCGCAGATGTCGCATCGATCGAAGAAAAAATCGAAGGCATGACCGGCGTCCACGTCATGCGTGATGGCAAGTACCTCGGCGCCGTCGGCCTGGAAGACACCATCCGCCCGCACACCAAAGCTACCATCCAAAAACTTCGCGATCTGGGCGTTCGCTACGTCGCCATTTTCACCGGCGACCGCCTAAGTGTTGCCAAGCGCGTCGGCTTGGCAATCGGTGCTGACGCCCTCGAAGCCGAGTGCCTCCCTGAAGAAAAGCACGAGCAGATCCGTGGCATGGTCAAGGCCGGTTACCGAACGATGATGGTCGGCGACGGTATCAACGACGGCCCTTCTCTCGCGCAAGCCGACGTCGGCGTAGCAATGGGTCTTTCAGGCAGCGATATCGCCGCGAACAGCGCGGGCGTTGCCCTCATGAACGACGACCTGTCGCGTGTGCCCTTCTTGATCGAGCTTTCCCGCCGAACTCGCTCGATCATGACGCAGAACATCATCGCGTCGATGCTCATCGCGCTGATCGGGCTCGTTCTAGCTATTACAGGCACGGGCACGCTGGGCGAACTCGCGTTGCCGCTTGCTGCCTTGTATCACTTCGTTGGCGATGTGTTTGTGATCGGCAACTCCTTCCGCCTCTTCCGTTTCGGCGAAAACTTTGCCCAAGCCGAGACGGGCACCGAGCCCGCAGCCATGAAGCGTCGCGCTGGCAGCGTGCGTGGGCTTTCGGCTCAGACCGCCTGATCTATGTTGATTACTTCAAAAAGTAAAGACCCCCTCGAACTTCGAGGGGGATTTCATTTTTGAGCTGGTTCGATGAATGCTCAATGCCTTCGGGTTGTATGCCTTGATGCCTCATGCCTCGATGCCTTCTTCGCATATCAAGGCTCTTGCCTGTATCACACAACGATCATCCCTTGAGCAGCGCGTGCGTGAGCGCGTTCAATTGATGATCGCAATCGATGTATGCCTCGCCAAATCTCGAATGCCTATTCCGACTCCAGCCTCATCGCGCCCAGCACCTTCATTACCCAGGGGTGATTCACGTCGGATCCGAGTCCATCCGCAGGCAACGCCTCGGCGTCGATCAGTACACTTGTACTCGTCGAGCGAAGTCGGCGGATCCACGTGCGCTGAGCCTTGCCCACGTGCCTGGTCTGGATCTTGATTGCTTCGAGGGCTTCATCAAGCGTTGGGTGCTTTTTATCACCCTTTGCAAAGTGCTCGATCAATTGTTTGTATCCCACGGCTTCGCGCGATTGGCTGCCAAACTTACACGCATCGTAAAGCCCTCGCACTTCTTCAACAAGCCCGCGCGAAACCATCTCTCGCACGCGCTGGTTGATCCGCGCGTTTAGCGTTTCTACCGGCCATTCAATTGCGACAAGTATGCGATCGCTCCCGGCTTGCTCTGCGCCTGCTTTATCCCACTGGGCCTGGTGCGTCGAGATCGGCACCCCGGTCAGCCTGAATACTTCGATTGCGCGGATCGTTCGACGTACATCATTAAAGTGAATTCGAGCCGCAGCTATCGGATCCACACGATCAAGCTCCGCCCGCAGCACGTCAATTGGCGTAGCTCTAAGTTCTGCGCGAAGCGTTTCGTCCCCGCCGGGCCCGTCGAACATGCCATCGATAAGCGACTTTATATATAAATGCGTCCCGCCAACCACCACAGGCACAACCCCTCTCGCTCGCAAGCTATCAATAATTTGAGTCGCCGCCGCGAGCCAGTCGGCGACGGTAAACGCAGCCGTGGGCTCAACAATGTCGATCAAATGATGAGGAATACCCTGGCGTTCGTCCGCCTTGGGCTTGGCGGTGCCGATGTCCATCCCGCGGTACACCTGATAAGCGTCCGCGGTCACGACCTCAGCTGGCAACCCTCTTGCCACAAGGGCTTTGCACACCTCAACCCCTACCGCCGTCTTACCGCTAGCGGTAGGACCTGCGATAATTGGGAAGCGAGCCGGGAAGCGAGATGAAGTTCGCTGGGAAAATCCAAGTTGCGTCGGCGACGCCATTTCTCGCGCAAATGCCTCGGAGTTTGGCCCAGAATTCGGATTAATGTGCGTATCTACCACGCACTAGGGTAGTTCCGATATCGCGTATAGACGCCCAAAGCCAGCGTGAGGCATTCGCCCCTCCTACCATTTGGGTTCAATGCCCATTCCTCGTGTCGCCATCGTCGGACGCCCCAATGTTGGGAAGTCCTCCATTATGAACATGATCGCGGGTGCGAAGGTGTCGATTGTCGACCCGACGCCCGGCGTCACGCGCGATCGCGTGAGCGCTATCGCCGAGCTTGTCCATCCCGACGGCAAAGGCCCGATCAAGCCCGTCGAATTCATCGACACCGGCGGTTTCGGCGTCTATGTCGCCGAGGGCGAACGCTTTGACGAGGTCGGTGCCGACCTTGCCAAGCTTACCGAATCAATCGAGTTCCAGATCGAGCAAGCCGTCGGCACCGCCGACATCATCCTCTTTGTCGTCGACGCCCAAGCTGGCGTAACCCCCGCCGACCGTGAGATCGCTCAGCTTCTGCGTGAGCGCCGCCTTGGCCCCAAAGCACGCAAAGGCGTTAAGAAGGCAACCTCGACCGAAGTCCCTGCGGACAAAGCCGCAACCTTGAAGGGCGAATCTCTCAAGGCGAAAAAGGGAGGCAAAAAAGCATTAAAGTCCGCTTCGACTGAAGAAAACGAATCCGCTCTCGAAGGCGACACCCCTCGCGCCTCGATCACCATTCGCGTCGTCGCCAACAAGGTCGACGGCCCACGCTGGGAACTTCACGCGCCTGACATGGCGAACCTCGGCTTGGGCGAGCCCATGATGGTTTCGGCGAAGTCCAACTACTTCCGTCGCGACTTCCTTGATTCCATCTACGAAATGCTCCCGCGCCCCGATAAGGACGCTACCGCACGCCCAATGGCGGACCTTGTTTTGGCCATCGTGGGCAAGCGCAACGCAGGCAAGAGCACCCTCGTCAACACCCTCGCCGGCGAGCCTCGCGTTATCGTCTCCGAAATCGCTGGCACCACGCGCGACGCCATCGACGTTCGTTTCGAGCTAGATGGCCGAAGTGTGGTCGCGATCGATACCGCTGGCCTTCGTCGTCGCCGCAGCTATCAGAACATGATCGAGCACTTCGCGTTTGATCGCGCCCAGCGCGCGATCCAGCGGTGCGATGTTGCGCTCCTGCTTATTGACGCGACCGAAAAAATCTCGCAGGTGGACGAGCAACTCGGGCACATTCTGACTTCGACGCACAAGCCCGCGATCATCGTGGTGAATAAGTGGGACGCTGTCGCAGGCAAGATCGGCCGAAAGGGCACCAAGCTTACCGTCGATGACTACGAGGAATATCTGCGTAAGGAACTCAAGGGCCTTTGGTTCGCGCCCATCGCCTTCATCAGCGCGAAAAACGGCAAAAACATCCAGGAAACTATCGATCTGGCGTTCGAGCTTCGTCAACAGGCTTCTTCCCGCGTCACCACGGGTATCTTGAACCGCCTCATCCGCACCATCATCGAACGCCAAGGCCCAACCGACACAGTCGGCACCCAGGCCAAGGTCTATTACGTCGCGCAAACCGGCGTCGAACCACCAACAATCACGCTCGTCGTCAATCGTCCCCAGCTCTTTAAGCCCGCGTACATGCGGTTTTTGATGAACCGTTTGCGCGAAGCAACCGAGTTTAAAGAGGTCCCGCTTCGCTTGGTCGTGCGTGCCCGTCGCCAGCGTGAAGATGACCTCGCCCGTGGTGGCGAAGACGCAACCGGCGTCGCAGTCAAGCGTGGCCGCAAGGGTCAAGACGTCCGCGCTCGCACCCAACGCTCCAAGCCTGTTGTCGAAAAAGAACTTACCGACGCACAGATCGAAGCTCTGGGCGAACAGCTTCTCACCGACGAATTCTCGATGCCCGTCGATATCGCTCTTGATGCCGATGGCAACCCAGACTTGGGCGACGACGCCAACGCATACTTCGACGAATAAGCCTGAGCTACGAATTCTTCTGGCTTCTGCTCTGGTTTCTAATCTGGCTTCTGCTCTGGTTTAGTTCTTAGGCTTTGTGTTTGCATTATTTACGCTCTGGTTTTTCGTTCTACGCTTTGTACTTTCCTATGCCATTCTCCACTATCGACGAGATCCTGGCCGAACTTCGCAGCGGGCGAATGGTCGTCTTGACCGACGACGAAAACCGAGAGAACGAAGGAGATTTAATCCTCCCCGCGCAGTTCGCGACCCCCGAAAGCATCACCTTCATGCTTGCCAAGGCGATGGGCTACATGTGTCTCGCGCTGACCGAGGCCGATTGCGACCGCCTCGACCTTCACCCTCAATCACCCATCAACACGCAAACCCGAGGCACCGCCTTCACCGTCACCATCGACCTTCATCCGCGCTTCGGTGGCACCACCGGCGTCTCCGCCAAGGAACGCGCCAAGTGCATCCAGATGGCAATCGACCTATCTCGCACCGCCGCCGATTTCGTCCGCCCTGGTCACATTAATCCACTTCGTTCACGCGACGGTGGCGTTCTCGTCCGCACCGGGCAGACCGAGGGCTCCGTTGATCTTTGCCGACTTGCTGGTCTATACCCCGCCGCCATCATTATCGAAATCATGCGACCCGATGGCGAGATGGCCCGCGTTCCTGATCTCCAGCTTTTCTGTGCCGAACATGGCATCAAGATGTGCTCGGTCGCTCAAACAATCGACTATCGCCTCAAGCGCGAAAGCCTCGTGCGCAGGCTCGATCCCGTCGCTGGGCGTCCCCTTCGCACGCCCTATGGCGTATTCACCGCGCACTTGTTCGAGAGCCTTGTCGATCCGCTGCCTCACCTGGTTCTGACCCTCGGCGGCGTGGGCGATCTTTCTGCTGGCTTTCACATCCCAGCACCAACCGCGTCCTTCAACGCCCTCCCTGCGGGCTCATTCCCCATTTCCGCAACGTCGGAAATCACCAACAAACCAACCCTCGTCCGCATGCACCGCCGAAACCTCCTAGGCGATGTCTTTGACGATCTTGATTCATCTCCCGAAAGTGCCGCCAGCAACATGTCCTCCACAGGCAGCATGCTTCGCGCGAGCCTCAAGCTAATCGCCCAAGAAGGCCACGGCGCGCTCGTCTACCTCCGCACCAACCATGGCGAAGCCGATGTCGAAACCGAAGTAGAAGGCTCATCGATTTCTTCGCGCCCACAGCACGAGCAAAGCCCTGAAACTCGCCTGCAAACCCTGCGTGGTGGTCGTGGCTCAGCCCTGACGCACGAACGCGAGCTTCCTCGCACTGCGCTCCCGCCCGCCATGCGCGACTACGGCATCGGTGGCCAGATCCTGCGCAACCTCGGCCTCTCCAAGCTTCGCCTCATCACTACCAGCGCGCGAACCCTGCCCGGGCTCGAAGCCTTTGGCCTGGAAATCACCGAACGCGTTAGCCCATGATCGCCCGGCGGTTGGTCACATAATCCCACACGACGAACCGATCCAGATCGCGCCCTGCAGTAAAGAACACGCGCCCCTTGGTCGTCTCCGCCAGGCGATGTGCAAACGCGATGTCGTCCGAGTTCTGGCTCCAGCTAGGCACCAAAAAGATATTGATTGTGATCCCTTCGCGGGCGCACAACGCCGCCTCGCGCATCGTCTCGCTTTCGGTTCGTGGGTCAGGCGGGTACAACATGAACAATTCCGAGCCTTCAAAGTGAGCCGTAGGCAGCCCATCGGTAATCATGATGATCTGACGATTGGGCGTGTCTCGCGCCGCGAGCATTTGCCGCGACAGCCGCATCCCGTGCTGCAAATTTGTAAAGTGTTGGGGCAAGCGCGTCAGAAGCACATCTGGGTCTGACAAATCCGCTTTGAGCCGCACCACGGGGTTGTGGATTGAAACCGGCTTGGGCAAGAGCGCGGGCAATTCACCCACAGGCACGATCGCCGCGGTCGTCGCGACCTCAAAGAACGACACGTGATCGCCAGGAAACTCCGCGCGAATGAGCCCATCGAGCGCGAGCGCCATCCGCTTGGAATTGATGTATTGGCCGTTGTGCCGCATCGAGCCGGACATATCAACGAGCACCGCCGTCGCGCACTTGGGGTTGACTCGCGTCCGTTGAACAACCAGGTCCTCGGCGTGCACGCGAACCTTTGGGCGAATGTGCTGGCTGCGTGTTGCTTGCCCCGCGTTAAACCCTGATGCTTCAAGTTCTGAAGCTTCAAGTCCTGATGCTTCGGTCTGCTGGTGCTGGCTCGCAAGCGTTCCTTGACGAACCGCCGCGTTCAAAATACTCTGAGGCAAGTCAAGGTTGGCAGGCGAATCGCCAAACTCAAAGGCTCGCGTCTTCTGCGTTTCGACCGGTCCTTCGCCCAGCGTCGGCGTGTCGTGCCTGCCGCTGCGAGATGCCGACAGATCCGAGAAAATCATCGCGAGCACTGACTTTTGAAACACTCGCATCGCTTGTGGCGTGAGCTTGAATCCTTCTTTGGATTTCTCTAGCCCTTGTTGGCGCGCCTGCTCGCGGATGTATTCCTGGATCTGCTTCGCCGACTCGTTCAAGTCCGCGATTTGCTCGGGGTCGGCGAACTCACTGAGCGCGTCCATGTCCAGAATCGCAAGCTGGGCCGTCTTCATTGCTTCTTCGATCTGCTTCAAGAGATCATCGATGGTTTCCAGTTCGTTCTTGATCGCGAGCGCCTCGGGCACGTCCATCTGCGTGTTGCCCGTGAAGTTGTATTTGCTCGCAAGCTCATCAAGTTGGTACGCGTCGCTCAGCCGCTCCATCGTGCGCAAGAGATCGCGCGAGAATTGGCTCGATTCGTCGCGCTGCTTGTACCACAATCGCTCCATGTCGCGGATCTGCCGCTCACGGATGGCTTTCTCGAAGGCGTCCTTTGCGTTCTTGGGCGCGTCTACCGTGCTCGCTTGGCGTTCAAAGCCTTCGTGCGCCGACTGCCTTGCCGATTCGGGCTCGTACGTCGATAGGATCTTTTTCTTGCGTTCGCGAAGCATCGCTGCGATTGACTTCAAGCTTGGCCCAAGCTTCGAGAACATCGACGGATCCAGCTTGATTGCGTTGGCGAGTTGTTCTTCGGTCAGGTCATCGAGCGATCCATACTCCAGCATGTGCTCCATCGCGGCGTTGGCCATGTCCGAGTTGGGCTCAGCGGTGGGGGAGGGAAAGTTTTTCGGGTCATACTTCTGGTACGAGTGCAGAATGCCGCCAAGCTTCGCTTTGGGCGCGTTTGAAATCGGCGTGCGAATCGGCGTGCTCGTCGGTGTTTGCGACCCACCTTCGGCTTGATTCGTAGTATCGTCCATGCGTGCTCTCCCTGCAATACTCATCACACAATGTGCGCGACGCCGCACACCATCCAAGAAACATGATTCACACTTGCCCACTCAAATTTGCCCACTCAAACTTGCCCGCTCAAACTTGATAGTTCATCCTGCCATGCCGCTCGGCTCGGCTGATCGCATCCTTGGCCCAAAGCCCCGCCAGCACAAACTCGCAGCAACTCGCGCGTACTGCCGGGCTCTCTGATGCGTTCACCTCAAACGCCTTGTCCCACACCTTTGGCACGCGCTTCACGATCGACTCATAGTGCGCGCTAGGCAACAAGTCACCCACCTC